>NZ_JANZKM010000009.1:0-108508 GCF_025642935.1 Curtobacterium sp. RIT-PI-V | reverse complement strand
GCGTTCTGATCCACAATAGCGATTCGCCCCACAACCGCGGGGACCGGGCGATCCTCGCCGGCAACGTCGAGCTCGTCCGTCGACGGTGGCCCGACGCCGAGATCGTCTCGCTGTCGCAGTACCCCGAGCGGGACGCCGCGTGGTTCGGGATCCGGTTCCTGCCGGTGTCGCCGTACAGCACCGGCATCGGCGACCTCTTCGCCCTGCTGCGTGCCGCGCGCGGCGCCGACGTCGTCCTGTGGGGTGGCGGCGAGATCCTCAAGGACTACACGAACAAGCTCGGCCTCGTGTACTGGTTCGGCAAGATGCTGCTCGTCCGTGCGGTCAACGAGAACCTGGTCGGGGCCTTCCAGGGCATCGGTCCGACCACCGCCGGCGTCAGCAAGCGCCTGATCCGCGCCACCGTCGACCTGTGCCGCTCGTTCGCCGTCCGCGACGACGAGTCCCGCGAGAAGCTCCTGGCGTGGGGCGTGACGACGCCGATCGTCTCGTCCTTCGACCCGGCCGTCGTCGGCACCGTCACGGCGCCGGACGCCGGTGTGCTCGAGCGCCTGGAGCGCACCACCGGCCTCACCGCCGAGCGTCTCGACGGTTCGATCGGGTTCGGCGTCCGCCGCTGGTTCCACTACAAGCGCAGCGGCTGGATCCCGTTCCGCTTCCTGCCGAAGCGCTTCCGCCAGACCGGCGTCGACAGCGACCGACTCGTCACCTACCGCCAGGCCGTCGCGGACCTGGCCGACCGTGTCATCGACCGGTGGGACGCCGACGTCGTGTTCTACCCGATGCACATGGAGGCCTCGGAGGGCGATGCCGCCTTCGCGCGCGAGGTCATCGCGCTCATGCAGCACGGCGACCGCACCCACGTGGTCGAGGCCGACGAGTTCTCGCCCGCCGAGTACGCGGGTCTGATGTCCCGCAGCCGCCTGTTCCTGGCGAGCCGCCTGCACTCCGCCATCGTCGCGACCATCGCGGGCGTCCCGGCCGCCGTGCTCTACTACGTCGACAAGGGCCGACTGTTCTTCGAGCAGATGGGTCAGCAGGAGTTCTCGAAACCGATCGAGGCCGCGCTCGAACCCACGTTCGTCGACGACGTCACGGCCCAGCTCGAGGCGCTCGACGCGAACCGCGACGCCGTCCGCGAGCAGCTCGCCGACGGCGTCGCCCGGATGGCGACCGCCCTCGACGCCGACTTCGCCGAGGCCACCCGCCAGACCCGCTGACGTCCGGCGGGGCTACTCCGTCTTCTTCGCGAACGCGCGGAGGTTCGCGCCGTCCGCGCTGCGGTAGACGTCCTGGTCGCCCGGGAGCGTCCCGCTGGCCGCCCACTGCCAGAAGCGCCACCCGGTGGACTTCCAGCTGGCCCCGAGGGTCCCGGGGCCGGAGAAGTCCTTGACCGGGTAGATCGCGACGAACAACGGGTTCTTCGCGAACCGGATGCTGTTGTTCGTGCAGCGCTTCCACCAGTCGGTCGTCGTGTAGATCGCCGGGTAGCGGTGCGTCTTCTTGTAGACGGTCGCCGAGAAGTCCGCGATCCACGACCGCATCTGCGGCCAGCTCTTGCCGTAGCAGACGCCCTGGGCCGCGGTGCCGTACTCGATGTCGAGCAGCGGGGGGAGCGTGACGCCGTCGGCCGTCCACTGCCCGCCGTGGGCGAAGAAGTAGTTCGCGGTCGCCGCGCCGCTGGCCTTGCTCGGCTGGGCGTACACGTAGCCGCCGCGGATGAAGCCGGCGTTCTTGGCGTTCCGGTACTGCGACGCGTACGTCGAGCTGACGTACGAGACGCCCTCGGTCGCCTTGATGTAGGCGAAGCGAGCGCCGAGTCCGTACGCCGCCGTGAAGTCGACGTTCGGCTGCCAGGCACTGACGTCCATGCCGTTGATCTTGCCCGTCGGGCGCTTCGCCGCGGCGGCGGCGACCTTCGTGTTCGTGCCGAGGGGTGTCGGCCCGACCGGCAGGTCGGCGGCCACCCGGGTCTGCCCGGCGTGTGCTGCGATGCCGGCCCCCATGACGTGGTTGCCGCTCGCGTCCATCTCGGCGACGGACGGCCCAGTGGTGGTCCCGGTCGCGGTCGCGGTGGTGCTCGCGCTGGTACCGGCGCTCGAGCCGGCCGACGCCGTCGCGGTGCCTGCTGTCTCGGACCACGCTGGACCGGCCACGAGTGTCATCGCCCCGGCCACCACCGTCGCCGTGCCCAGGCCGAGGAGTCTTCTGCTGGATCTGCGCATGCGGTCTCGTCTTCCCTGTCGAGATGCGTGGAGCCCTGTCGCCCACGTCGCGTCCGGGCCATGGTAGCCGCCGTGGCACGGGGCGTGGCCGCTCAGCGCACGCTGGACTCGCGTACCGGCTGGACGGTCTCGACGGTGGGGATCGGCTCCCGCGAGGTGACCTCGGCGGCGGCGTGACGCTGCCGCTGGTTGAGGAAGTTGCGCTCGACCAGCCACCAGAAGCCGACGCAGAGTGCGATCGTCACGGGCACCACGACGACGACCATGACGAGGAACTGCCACTTCGTCGAGAGCCCCAGGGGCAGCAGGAGCAGGTTGCCGAACGCCAGCAAGGGGCTGTGGAAGAGGTAGACCGAGTACGAGACGAGTCCTGCGAGGACGAACGGCCGCCATGCGAGGAACCGCGAGAACCAGGTGTGGTGTCCCGTGACGGCGGCCACGCCGAGCCAGGTGAGGACGATCCCGGAGAGCACGCCGATGGCGATCTCCGACGGCCAGGTCTGCTGCTGGAAGTACAGACGACGCGAGGCGAACATCAGGACCATCGCCGCGGTCGCCGCGACGACGAGGGCGCCGGTCACCCAGCCGGTCCACCGCGGCGCGAGGAACCGGAGCCGTCCCTCGAGGTGCGCGTCGCGGGCCCGCACGGTGATCGCCGCCGCGAGCATGCCGATGGCGAAGAGCCCCACGAACCACGGGTGCATCGAGGCGTACCGGTTCTCGACGCCCATCCAGAGCCCGGCCGCGACGAGCACCGAGGTCGTCACCCACCCGCCGAGCAGGCGCCACATCGGCAGGATGAGCAGGGCCATGAGGAAGTAGATCTGCCACTCGATCGCGACGCTCCACATCGGCCCGTTGATCTTGCCGATGTACGTGGGGAAGAAGTCGTGCACCAGGAACAGGTGCGTCAGGAACGCGCCCCACCCCATCGGGAGCTTCGTGTCCCACTGCGTGCCGTTCGGGTTGTGCATCACCGGCACGAACAAGACGACCAGGGCGAAGAACACCAGCGCCGCCCAGTAGGGCGGGAGGATCCGTCGCGCACGTCGCCAGATGAACTTCCAGAAGCCGCCGGGTACGCGGTAGCCGTCGGAGCGGGTCATGACCGGCAGCATGAGCACGTAGCCGGACAGCACGATGAACAGCGGGACACCGAGGTAGCCCCACCCGATGATCGGACGCATCCACGGCATGTCCGTCTTCGCGGCGTCGGTGAGGCCGGTGAACAGGTAGGTGTGGTGGAACACGACGGCGAAGGCTGCGAGTCCTCGAAGCCCGTCGAGGTACGTGAACTCGAGTCGGGCGCTCTCCCGTGGCTGGCTGGGCAACGGCATCCTCGTGTCGGTGTTCGGTCGGTCGTGTCGGCGGCAAGTTTCGCACACACCGGAGCGGCTAGCATGTCCTGAGCTCAGCAGCACCGGCAGGAGACCCGTTTGTCAGGAACCACCAGCGACGCCCCGGCCCCCGAGGGGAAGCGTCCGCCGACCTGGCGACGGTTCCTCGTCAAGGCGGTCCCGATCGTCTTCTACGTGCTCCTCGCGGTCTTCCTCGTGCTGTACGTCCGCAGCGTCGACTGGGGGCAGCTCGCCGGGCTCGACTGGCAGTGGTCCTGGGTCGTCGTGGCGACGCTGATCAGCCTCGGGTTCCGCTACTGGGGCGTCGGCATCTGGTTCTACCTGCTGCGACGGCTCGGCGCGACCGGCCTCAAGGGCTCCGGCGTGACGCTCACCTACGTGTACGCGAAGTCCTGGATGGGCCGCTACATCCCCGGGGCCGCGACCTGGATCATCGGCAAGGTCTACTTCGCCTCGAAGCACGGTGTCTCGAAGGCCCGGCTCGGCGTCAGCGGCCTGCTCGAGGGGGCGCTGCAGATCGCCGCCACCCTGGCCCTGGCGCTCGTGCTGCTGCTCATCGACCCCCGAACGCACGCGCTCGACCCGTGGCTCATCGCGCTCATGGTCGCGGCGTTCGTCGGCTGCGTCGTCTGCCTGATCCCGCGGGTCTTCGTCTTCCTGATCGGCATCGCGCTGAAGATCCTGCGCCGCAAGCCGCTCGAGCCCGACGTCCGCCCGAACCTCGGCACGGTGCTCGGCGGCGCCGGGCTCTACGTCGCCGGTGCGATCCTGTCGGGCACCGCGTACTACTTCATCACGCTGGCGGTGTACCCGTCGCTCGAGCTCAGTGACGCAGCGTTCGTGATCGGTGCCGCGAGCATGGCCTCGGCGATCAGCATGCTCGCCGTGTTCGCCCCCGGTGGGCTCGGCGTCCGCGAGGGTGTGCAGGCGCTGCTCCTCGCCATCGTGATGCCGGTGCCCATCGCCCTCGTCGTGGTGGTCGTCACCCGTGTCTGGAGCCTGGCGGTCGACGGGCTGTTCCTGCTCTGCGCCGCAGCACCCACGTGGTTCCGGCGCAACCGCCCGACCGACGACCCCTCCGCGGTCGAGGGTGGCGTCCCCGCTGCCTGACGCGCACTCCGTGAGCAGGAATGGTCGGGTCCGCGGTGCGCGACCCGACCGTTCCTGCTCACGATCGGGGTGCACCCGACGCGCGTGACGACGGACGGGAGGCCCGGTGCCAGCTGGAACCGGGCCTCCCGTCCGTCTCGTGGGGCGTCCACTCCGTCAGCCGCACGTGCGACGCGTGGTCACGACGCGAGCCCGGCCACTCGACGGTCGGCACGGGCGACCTGCACGACCGACACGACGAGCCCGACCGCGACCAGGGCCACGACGACGACGAGCACCGACGGCGGCACCGGCCCGATCTCGGTGTAGCGGAGCAGACCGCGGCCCGTCACCGGGAACAGGGCGGCGTTCCAGAACCACGCCGACGCCACCGCGAACCCGTACACGCCCACGGCGGGCAGCAGGACGGCCAGGCCCACCGCGACCCACGAGCGTGCGCGTCCGGCGGGCACCAGGCGGCGCCAGGCCAGGGCGCTCAGCACGATCAGGCACAGGATCGCGGGGAAGTAGTAGCGGCCCTGGGTGGCGGCGACCTCGGTCGTCCGGAGGTACGCGCCCGCGCTCGTCTCGTTCTGGATGCCGATGAGCAGGGCCGGGAACACCGCCAGGCACAGGGCCACCCGCAGGTCCGGGCCACGCCGGAACGCCCAGCCGACCAGGACGACCAGGACGATGATCGTCAGGACGGCGGTGAGCAGGTCGCCCATGCTCACCTGTGCCCGGGCACCGAAGCTGCCCCAGAACGTGCGGGCCAGGGTTCCCCAGCTGACGTCGAGGAAGTGTCCCAGGGTCGGGTGCTCGCCCGGTGGGAAGTCCTTCGGCGGCCGCATGGACGCGTAGCCGTTCGGCTGGATCCGGCCGTAGGCGAACCAGTTGTGGATCCACCACCACGCGCCGATGCCCCCCGACACGGCCATCGCGACCACGGTGCGTACCACCCGTTGCCGCAGGGACAGCACCCCGGCACCGGCGACGAGCACGGCGACGGCGACGAACGGCACCGCGGGCAGACCGGTCCCCTTGATCCAGACCAGGGCGCCGAGGACCACCGCCAGGGCGATCGTGGTGCGCCACCGGGTGTCGCCGGTCAGCAGCCGGGTGGCGAGCCACACGACGACGCCGGCGACGAGCAGCACGGGGGCGTCGTTCGAGAACGAGGACCCGATGGACGCGAGCTCGGGCGTCGCGAACACCGCGAGCCCGCCGACGAGAGCGGCGCGCGGGGAACGGGTCACCCGGCGGACGGACGCCCATGCGAGCAGGGGGAGTGCGGTGACGGCGAGGACGTCGGCGAGTCGGAGCGCGATGAACGCCCGGTCCCACCGCAGGTCGCCGAAGTCCACGGCCCGGAGCACGGCGGCACCGGCGAGGTAGGCGGTCGGCGGGTGCTGGGTCATCTGGTTGACGGTCGCGGACGGCCCGGGTGCGTTCTGCAGCAGCTCGCTGACGGTCGACCACTGGCTGGACGGCTTCGTGGCCAGCTCGGCCTTCGCGGCCTCGACGGCGTTCGTGACGTGCAACTCACCGGGCGCGGCCCAGTCGTCGCCGAGTGCGACGTGCACGGCGGCGTCGATGTGGGCGGTCTCGTCCGGCGCCTGGAAGACGGGGACGACCAGTGCCCAGGCGACGAGCCACAGGCCGAAGGTGGCGGTGACGACGGCGATCGCCACACGCTCCCACCGAGCCGTGCGGAGTGGCGCGGTGGTGCAGGTGCCGGTGGGGGTGCGGGTGGTGGTCTCGTGGGCCGTCACCCGATCGATCCTAGAGGGAGTCCTGGCGTGTGACGTCGGCCGCCGCGGGCACCGTGGCGGTGCGTTCGGGGTGGTACACCCACACCTTGTAGAGCCAGAAGCGGAACACCGTGCCGAGCACGAGGCCGACGATGTTCGCGACGTTGTCGGCGAAGACCGAGGTGAGTCCCATCGCGTAGTGGGACACCCCGAGGCACGCGAGCGCGATGACCATGCCACCGAGCGACACGACGACGAACTCGACGCCCTCCCGCGTCGCGACTGCACGGCGCTGCTCACGGAACGTCCAGTACCGGTTGCCCATCCAGTTCACGAAGATGGCGACCACGGTCGAGATGACCTTCGCCCAGAACGGCCCGGAGTGCACGTCATCGGGGTTCAGGACGGTGATGCGCAGGACGTTGAACACCGTGGTGTCGACGACGAAGCCGACGGCGCCGACCACGCCGAAGCGTGCCAGCTGGGCAATGAGGCGCCGCACGTGCCCTCCAGGATCCGTAGAGTTGTCGCGGGCCGTGCACAGTGCGACCCGAACAGCGATTGTAGACAACGCGTTCACCCCGGATGGTGCGAACGCCGGAAGGATCACACAGCATGGCGTTGCGCGTCGGGGTCATCGGCGGAGGACAGCTGGCACGGATGATGGTGCCGGCCGCCGTCGAGCTGGGGATCGACATCCGGGTCCTCGCCGAGGGACCGGGCATGTCGGCATCGATCGCCGCCACGGCCGAGGGCGACTACCACGACGTCGAGACCGTCCTGGCGTTCGCCCGCGACGTCGACGTCGTCACGTTCGACCACGAGCACGTGCCGCAGGACGTCCTGCGCGCCCTGGTCGACGCCGGCGTCGCCGTGCGGCCCGGCCCGGGCCCGCTCGCGGTCGCCCAGGACAAGATCACGATGCGCACGAAGCTCAGCGAGCTCGGCCTCCCGGTGCCGCACTGGGCGGCGGTGCGCGACCCCGACGAGCTCCGCGCGTTCCTCGACGAGCACGGCGGCCGTGCGGTCGTGAAGACGCCGCGCGGCGGCTACGACGGCAAGGGCGTCCGGGTCGTGTCGGACCCCTCCGACGTCGACGACTGGTTCATCGCCGTTGCCGAGGCCGGTGGCGACCAGGCCCTGCTCGCCGAGGAACTCGTGCCGTTCACCCGCGAGCTCGCGCAGTCCGTCGCCCGTCGCCCCTCCGGCCAGGTGGTCGCGTGGCCGCTGGTCGAGACCGTGCAGCGCGACGGTGTCTGCGCCGAGGTCATCGCCCCCGCGCCCGACAGCGCCGGACGCATCGCCGACGTGGCGGAGTCGATCGCGGTCCGGATCGCCGAGGAGCTCTGGGTCACCGGGGTCCTGGCCGTCGAGCTGTTCCAGACCGCCGACGAGCGCATCCTGATCAACGAGCTCGCGATGCGCCCGCACAACACCGGGCACTGGACGATCGACGGTGCGACGACGAGCCAGTTCGAGCAGCACCTGCGCGCCGTCCTCGACCTGCCGCTCGGTGCCACCGGGTCGTTCGCCCGGGCCGCCGTGATGATCAACGTGCTCGGCGGACCGGCCGACGGCGACCTCGCCGCCCGCTACCCGGCTGCGCTCGAGGCGTTCCCCGAGGCGAAGTACCACTTCTACGGCAAGGCACCGCGCCCGGGTCGGAAGATCGGCCACGTCACGGTGATCGGCGACGACGTCGACGACGTCGTCTACCGGGCGCGCGCAGCGGCGGCGCACTTCGACGACTGACACCGGGTCCGTCGACCGGGCGGATGACGGACTGGGCCCACGCCGCAGGTCCCGGAACGACGCGCCAGCGGCGGTCCGGCCGTGCCGGTGGCGGGAGGCCCGTGGCGACGCCGCCACGGGCCTCCTGTCCGTCCGCGGGTCGCGTCCAGGGCGGCCGGCGCGTCCCCAGGACTGCCGACACCCGCTCGGGTGGCACCCGCACTGGCGGGTGGTGACCCGCGCACGGCCCGTGTTCCCATGGACCGGTCAGGGGTCGACCGTCCGAGGAGTGTGTCCATGCGCCGCCGTCCGCGCCGTGCTGTCTTCTGCGGCACCGCCGTCGCACTCGCCGCCCTCGCCGGCGCGCTGCTGCCGGTGAGCGGCGCGTCCGCTGCCACGTCCGCCACGACGATCCGGTCCGCACCGGCTGCGTCCCTGTACGGTGCCGGTCCGTACCGGTCACCCACGAGCGAAGCAGCCAAGGCGGCCACCGCGCTCGCCGCCTCGGACCCCGCCGGTGCCACCGCGGCCTCGACGATCGCGCGGTACCCCGTCGCGACCTGGCTCGGCGAGTGGACCCAGGGCGCCCAGTTGACCAAGACGATCAGCGCTGCGGTCACGGGCGCCGACGACTCCGGCACCACCCCGGTGTTCGTGTTGTACGCGATCCCGGACCGGGACTGCGGCGGGTACTCCGCCGGCGGGTTCTCGGAAGCCTCCTACGACGCCTGGGTCGACCAGGTGACCGCGGCGCTCGCTGGACACCGCGCCGCCGTGATCGTCGAGCCGGACTCCCTCGCGATGCTCAGCAACGCGAAGTGCAGCACCACGCTCGACGACCAGCGCTACCGGATCCTGTCCCGCACCGTCGCCGGGCTCACCGCCGCAGGCGTGCCCGCGTACCTCGACGCCGGCAACTCGAACTGGGTGCCACCGGCGACCATGGCGGCCCGGCTGAACAGCGCGGGCGTGCAGCAGGCCCGCGGGTTCTTCACGAACGTCGCCAACTACTACCCGACCGCCCAGGAGCAGGCCTACGCGCAGAAGGTGTCCGCTGCGACCGGTGGCTCGCACTACGTGATCGACACCTCGCGGAACGGACAGGGCTGGCGCGGGACCTGGTGCAACGGTCCCGGCGCCGGACTCGGCACCTCGCCCCGGGTCGCCACCGACGGCACCGCACTCGACGCCCTGCTGTGGGTGAAGACCCCCGGCGCGAGCGACGGCACCTGCAACGGCGCCCCGGCTGCGGGCAAGTGGTGGTCCTCCTACGCCCAGGCCCTGGTCGCGAACGCCCGGCTCGGGGTCCCCGCGGCCGACCTCGCTCCGCAGGGATCGCTCGAGGTCGTCGCCGGCACCGGCGGTGGCGTCCGGGTCCGGGGTTGGGCGTTCGACGAGGACGACCCCACCCAGCCCGTCCGGGTTCGTGCCACGGTCGACGGCGTCGCCGCGGGAGCCGTGACCGCCGGCCTCCGCCGCACCGACGTCGACGCGGCCGCCGGCGTCGGAGCGACCCACGGCTTCGAGGCCGTCGTCCCCGCTGCAGCCGGCGCTCGCCGGGTCTGCGTGACCGCGGTCAACATCGGCGCCGGCTCGGACACCACGCTCGGGTGCGCCACCGTCCGAGCCTTCCGGCACGATCCGTACGGCGCCCTCGAGTCGGTGCAGGCGGTGTCCGGCGGTGTGAGCCTGCGCGGCTGGGCGTTCGACGGCGACGCCGTGGCGACCGCGACCTCGGTGATGGTCAGCGTCGACGGCCGGCGCGTGCAGTCGTTGTCAGCGGGCCGGACGCGCGCCGACGTCGACCGGACCTGGGGCGCCGGCGCGGCACACGGGTTCGCCGGCACGGTGTCCGTCAGGGCGGGCAAGCACAAGGTGTGCGCGGTCGCCCGGAACGTGGGGCTCGGGGCGGACCGGCTCGTGGGCGCCTGCCGGACGGTGACGGTCGGTCGGCGCTGACGGTGCGGTGCTGACGGTGACGGTCGGTCGGCGCTGACGGTGCGGCGCTGACGGTGACGGTCGGTCGGCGCTGACGGTGCGGCGCTGACGGTGCGGCGTGGCGGGGTCGCTCCGTGCGGGATGATGGGCGCATGCCGCGTGATCTCGTCCGCCGGGCCGCTCGCCGACTCCGCCGAGCCGTCATCGGTGCACCTGCCGCACCCACCGCACCCGCGCCCGCGCCCGCGCCCGCGCCCGGGCCGCGCGCCGCCGGGTCCGGGCCCACACCGCTGCCGATCCTGGGTTACGTCGTCGCGGGCGGCGGCGGCGCGCACCCCGCGTCCGCCCACGTGCGGGTCGTCCGGCGGACCGAACACCTGGCCGCGAGCGGTACCGCGCGGGTCCGGCAGGTCGACCCCGGCGCGTTCGTCGACGGCACCGACACGACCCCCTACACCGCGGTCCTCGTCCAGCGGGACAACCTGCCGCGCGACGCCGTGCAGACGTTCCTCGACGTGGCCGCAGCACGGGGGATCCGCGTCGTCGGAGAGGTCGACGACGACTTCTTCACCGACGCCGGGCGCGAGCGACTGTCCCGGGCCGAGTACGACCCGGACCGCCTCGCTTCGATCGACGCACTGGTCCGGGGCGCCGACACCGTCGTGGTGAGCACGCCGGAACTCGCCGACGTCGTGCGTCCGGTCGCGCGCGACGTCACGGTGGTGCCGAACGCCCTCGACCCCGGACTCTGGACCCCCGGAGCGACCGAGGACGACGACGAGCGCCCGCACGGCGAGCACCGGGTGCTCTACATGGGCACGCTCACCCACGCCGCCGACCTCGAACTCCTGCGCGACGTCTTCACCGACCTGGCCACCGCCGACGGCACACCGATCCGGCTCGAGGTCATCGGGGTCACCGACGAGGGCGGCGCCGACTGGTTCCGCCGCGTGGAGGTGCCGGACGGCCACTACCCGGCGTTCTCCCGCTGGCTCGTGGCACACCGCGAGCGTTGGAGCGCCGGCGTCGCGCCCCTCCGCGACGAGGAGTTCAACCGCGCCAAGAGTGACCTGAAGTTCCTGGAGTACACCGCGCTCGGCCTGCCCGCGGTGGTCTCCGACCGGCCTTCGTACGCCGTGGCACGAGCCCACGGGGCCGTCGCGGTGCCGGATGACGCCGGGGCATGGCGTGATGCGGTGCGCGCCGCCGTCGAGCGCGGGACGGCCGATGACCGGGCCGTCCGGTGGGTCACCCAGGTGCGCACGATCGGCCGCGACGACGACGCCTGGCGCCGCGTGCTGCTCGGCTAGGCTCGTCGCGTGACCGACACCGACGCACCCGTCCAGCCGCTCGTCTCGATCATCATGGGGTCGGACTCCGACTGGCCGACGATGCGTGCCGCGGCCGACATCCTCGCCGAACTCGGCATCCCGTTCGAGGCGGACGTCGTGTCGGCGCACCGCACGCCCGACAAGATGACCCGGTTCGCCCGCGGCGCCGCCGAGCGTGGCATCCGCGTCGTGATCGCGGGTGCCGGTGGCGCCGCGCACCTGCCGGGCATGGTGGCGTCGATGACCACGCTGCCCGTGATCGGCGTGCCCGTCCAGCTCGCGCGGCTCGACGGCCTCGACTCGCTGCTGTCGATCGTGCAGATGCCGGCCGGCATCCCGGTGGCGACGATGGCCATCAACGGTGCCGCGAACGCCGGACTGCTCGCCGCGCGGATCATCGGCACCTCGGAGCCCGCGGTCGCAGCTCGCCTGACCGACTACGCCGACGGCCTCGAGCGACTCGTCGAGGAGAAGGCTGCGCGTCTGCGCGACTCCCTCTAGGGACCCGCACGACGCCGCCGGCCTCCCCAGAACGGGGGACGCTACACGGTGCTGATCAGCACTTTCTCGGCGTGGACGGAACGTTCTGCAACCCCCGCGTACTGGGGATACGTCGGCCCTGTCAACCCCGCGCGCGGGCTGCACTTCGCAACTACGGTGAACGGCGGGTGGTCGAGATCCGGCCGCCCGGCACCCACGGGAACGGGTGCGAACCGTCACATCAGGGAGTGACAGCTCATGCAGCAACACGCAACCAAGCGGGCCGCGCTCACCGTCGTACTCCTCGGCGCCGTGCTCGTCGCAGGACCGTTCGGGTCGGGGAGCGCGGCGTTCGCCAGCTCGGCACCGACCGCGGACGTCGGGCCGTTCAAGCAGACCTTCCGCGAGAACTTCAACACCCCCGCGGCCGCCAACGGTGTGTTCGCGAAGACCTACGCGAAGTCGTGGCAACCCTACCCGGACGGCACCGGGGGGATGTACTCCTCGAGCACGCAGATCAGCGCGCACGACGGGTACATGGACGTGAAGCTGGACGGCAAGCACGGCTCCGCCGGCACCTTCGGCACTCCGACCGGGGCGTGGGGACACAAGGGCGGGAAGTTCATCGTCCGTGCCAAGGCCCTCGGCGGCAACGGGAACGGCGCGGCCTTCATGCTGTGGCCATCGTCGGACAAGTGGTCGGACGGCGAGATCGACTACCCCGAGGCGGACTTCGACCAGAAGCCGATGCTGCACCACCACTCGATGACGCCCGGGCAGGAAGCCACCACGACGAGCATGAGCACCGGCGTCACGTGGCGCTCCTGGCACACCTACTCGATCGACTGGGTACCGGGGAAGTCCGTCAGCTACCGCCTCGACGGCAAGGTGATCAAGACGATCACGAAGCACGTCCCGAAGACGGCGCACCGCTACATGTTCCAGGTGGGCAACTGGGGCGCCTCCGGCCACCTGTGCATCGACTGGGTCGCCACCTACGCCTACAAGGGCTGACGCCGGCGGCGTCAGAGGTCGGCGTGCAGCTGCCAGGTCTCGGCGGCGGAGTCGCTCCAGTCGTACATCCGGGCCCGGTCGGGTCCGGCGACGGCGAGCTGCCCGGCCAGCACGGGATCGTTGACCACCTGGTAGACCGCCTGCGCGATCCGTTCCGGGTAGGAGTCCAGTGGGCCCCGTGCGACGGTCACGCCCGCGTCCGACGCAACCTCGGCCACGGCGGGGTCGTCGGAGTGGATGACCGGGGTCCCGAAGCTCATGGCCTCGATCACAGGCAGCCCGAACCCCTCGGCGAGGCTCGGGAACACGAACACCGTGGCCCGGTCGTAGACCACGGCGAGGTCGGCGTCGTCGATCCGCCCGAGCACCTTCACCCGGTCGCGGGCGAGCCCGGCGCGCTCGGCGGTGCCGTACACGTCGACGTCGCCCCAGCCGTCCGGGCCGGAGATCACGAGCGGGATGTCGGCAGGGGCGTCGGGGTGCGCGAGCGCCTCGATCAGGGACCCGAGCGCCTTGCGTGGTTCGAGCGTGCCGACGGCCAGCACGTAGCGGTCCGGCAGGCCGAGACGCTCGGCGCGCAGGTCGGCGTCGACGGGCAGCCGCAGTCGACCGCTCGGGGCGCCGCCGATGACCCGGAGTCGGTCGTCGAACCGGTGGATCTCGTTCAGAGCGCTCGCGACCGCGTGGGTGGGCACGACGACGGCGTCGGCGTGCTTCCACGCGCGCTTCACCATCGCCTTGTGGAAGTGGACGCCACGGGGCGTCAGGGTCTCGGGGTTCGTCCACGGCACCGTGTCGTGCACGGTGACGACGGTCTGCCGGCCCGGGTCCTGGAAGCGGTCGTGCTTGACCAGGGGAGCGAGGACGCTCGGCGCGTGCACCATGCCCTTCGCGATGCCACCGACGAAGCCGCCCTGCCACGCGAGCGAGAGTTCACGGCGGGCCAGCGGCAGACGCTGCAGGTCGGACAGACCGGGCAGCAGGGTGCGCAGGTGGGCCATCTCGTCGGAGCCGACCGCCGACACGACCCCGGCCACGTCGCAGCCGGTCGGCGCGTTGGCGACGAGGTGCCGGGCGAGCTCTTCGGCGTACCGCCCGATGCCGCCCGGAACGGGGGCGACGACCTGGTCGACGAGGACGTGGAGGGTGGTCATGGTGCTGGTCTCCTCGTCGTGGTGATGGGGCCGAGGACCGGCCCGGCGCCCGGCTGCCCGACCCTACCAGGGCGGGCGTGCTGGCCCCTGAGCGCCGCCGGCGGGGTGCGGCAGGGGACCGAGACGGGAGGCCCGGACCACGTCCGCGACGCGGCGGACGTGATCCGGGCCTCCCGGTCGACTGCCGTGCCTACGTCGTCAACGCCCCTGCGGCCACCGCGGCGCGCAGCGCCTCACGCCAGTCGCGCATCGGCGCGAGGCCGGCGCGCGACCAGCCGTCGTGTCCGAGCACGCTGTACGCCGGGCGCGGCGCCGGACGGACGAACGCCGCGCTGTCCGTCGGCAGGACGCGCTCGGGGTCGAGCCCGAGCTCGGTGTAGATGGCGCGGGTGAAGTCGAACCACGACCCCTGCCCGGCGTTCGTACCGTGGTAGACGCCCGCGGGGGCATCCCCGTCGACGAGCTCGACGATCCGAGCGGCGAGGTCGCCGGTCCACGTCGGCTGACCGACCTGGTCGGTGACCACGCTCACGGTGTCGTGCGAGCCGGCCAACCGGAGCATCGTCGCGGCGAAGTTCGGTCCGTGCGCACCGTAGATCCAGGCCGTGCGGACGACGTACGACGTGTCCGGAGCGATCTCACGAACGAACGCCTCGCCCGCGGCCTTGGTGCGGCCGTAGGCGTTGATCGGGTCGGTCGGCGCGTCCTCGGCGTACGGGGCGGTGCCGTTGCCGTCGAAGACGTAGTCCGTCGACACCGTGACGAGCTTCGCGCCGTGGCGGACCGCGGCCTCGGCCAGGAGCTCCGGGCCGGTCGCGTTGACGGCGAAGGCCTCGTCCTCGTGGTCTTCGGCGTCGTCGACCTTCGTGTACGCGGCCGAGTTGATCACGACGTCGTGTCCGGCGACGGCGGCGTCCACCGCGGCCGGGTCGGTGATGTCGAGCTCCGCGCGTGAGCGCGCCGTGACGTCGCGGCCGGCGAGCGCGGCCTGGAGGTCACGGCCGAGCATTCCGGCTGCGCCGGTGATGAGGTACCGGGTCATGCGATCGCTGCGCGCTCCTTGAGCGGCTCCCACCACGAACGGTTGTCGCGGTACCACTGCACGACGTCGGCCAGGCCCTGCTCGAAGGGGACCTGCGGCTCGTAGCCGAGCTCGGCCTGGATCTTCGAGATGTCGACCGAGTAGCGCAGGTCGTGCCCGAGCCGGTCGGCGACGCGGTCGACGTACGACCAGTCCTTGCCGGTGGCGTCGAGGAGCAGCTGCGTGAGCTCCTTGTTGGTGAGCTCGGTGCCGCCACCGATGTTGTAGATCTCGCCGGCGCGGCCGCGGGTCAGGACCATCGCGATGCCGCGGGTGTGGTCGTCGACGTGCAGCCAGTCGCGGATGTTGTTGCCCTCGCCGTACAGCGGGACGTGCACGTCGTCGATGAGGTTCGTGACGAAGAGCGGGATGACCTTCTCGGGGAAGTGGTACGGCCCGTAGTTGTTCGAGCAGCGCGTGATCGACAGGTTCAGCCCGTGGGTGCGGTGGTAGCTGCGGGCGAGCAGGTCGCTGCCGGCCTTCGACGCCGAGTACGGGGAGTTCGGCTCGAGCGGGCGCTCCTCGTCCCACGAGCCCTCGCTGATGGAGCCGTAGACCTCGTCGGTGGAGACGTGCACGAAGCGCTCGGTGCCGTGGCGGAGCGCAGCGTCGAGCAGTCGCTGGGTGCCGACGACGTTCGTCTCGACGAAGATGCCGGAGTCGCGGACCGATCGGTCGACGTGGGACTCGGCGGCGAAGTGCACGATCGCGTCGACCGTGGGGACGACCTCGTCGAGCTTCGCGGCGTCGCGGATGTCGCCGTGCACGAAGGTGTAGCGGGGGGAGTCCGCGACCGGGGCGAGGTTCGCCTCGTTGCCGGAGTAGGTGAGGGCGTCGTAGACGACGACCTCGGCGCCCTCCAGGCCGGGGTAGGCGTCCTGCAGGGTGCGACGGACGAAGTTCGAGCCGATGAATCCGGCTCCGCCGGTGACGAGGATCTTCACGTGGTCTGGTTCCTTTGCGTTGCCGTTGGCGTTGGATCGACTGCTGATTCTAGGGTGTCGGCCGAACGGTCGTCGGGACCGTCCGTCGCGCCGCTGCCGGGACCGGTGGCCGGGCCGTCGACGGCGTCTGCCGGTCGGCGTCGTCGGCGGCGCCGGACGGACACGGACACGAGCACCGAGGCCGCGACGGCCACCAGGATCGCGCCGCCGGTGACCAGGCCGCCGATCGCTGCCCGGGGGACCGCGTAGTGCAGGCGGACGGTGTGCTGGCCCTTCGGCACCCAGACCGCGCCACCGGCGTTGTCCGCCGTGACGAGGTCGCTGGGTTCGCCGTCCACCGTGGCGCTCCAGCCGGGGCGCAGCACCGAGTCGGCCACGACGAGCCAGCCGCCCGTGGACGCGTCGACGTCCGCCACGGTCTCGTTCGTGTCGCCGTCCTGCAGGTCGACGGTGGCGTCGCCGCCCCCGGCCGTGTGGTCGGGCGTGCGGTTCAGGACGACCGTGTCGTCGGGCAGTGACGGGTCCGCGAGCGTGCGGATCCGGTCGGCGGCCGTGGTCACGACCTGCTGGCCCGACGCCCACCGCACCCGGTCGAGCGCCGAGTCGCGCTCGTAGACGGTGGCGTCGCCCGTGTGCACGACGGACACGCCGTCGCCGGAGACCGGTCGGGTGATGCTCATCACCGCGTGGCCGTCGTCGTCGGTGCCGATCGGCACGAGCTTCGACTGCCCCGTGATCGTGATGCGGACGTGCCACTTCGTGTCCGCGGGGATGTCCGAGCCGGGCAGCGCGATGTTCCGTCCGCCGCCGAGCGCCGGCACCCAGCTCTCGGTCTTCGCCAGTGTCTTGCCGGTGCCGTCGGCGATCACCGCGACCGTCATGGTCATGCCGCCCTTCGACGTCGTCAGCGCCGGGGGGCCGGTGATCGTGATGCCGTTGAGCGGCCCGGAGTTCGTGGCCGAGTCGACCGACGGGTTGTCCGCGGTGAGGTCGGACCACTTCGTCTGGGAGTCGCCGTCCTCGGTGGTGCCGGCGAGCGGTGCCGAGGGGTCGGCGACGAGGTACTTCGTCGCGACGCGGTCGAGGATCGGCGACTCGACGAGCGACGGGATCAGGTTGGGCGAGAAGCTCAGGTAGGTGGCGGTCGGGTACGTGTCCGGGTCGAGCGACCGCATGAGCTGCTTCCACTCCTTGGTCTGGAACGCGTGCCCCGTGACCGAGCGGATCCCGTAGTACGTGGCCGAGCCGGGCAGCGTGGCACTCCCGGTGGTGGCGTAGCGCTCCTGGTCGGAGACGTTCTGCTGCAGGTACGCGAGCGCCGGCGTCGTCGGGTAGAAGGTCGAGAGCGACGCGATCGGCCACCACTTCTGCGTGGCCGAGATCGCTGGGACGACGACCATCGCGGCGATCGCCACGGCCACCAGGACGTGGACCACACGCGACCGGAAGAACCAGGCGAGCAGCACGGCGACACCCACGGCGGCGCCGATGATGCCGACCGTCAGGGCCTCGACCTTGGTCTGGTGGACGTACTCGGTCGGGACCGCCTCGAGCGCGAGCATCGTCTGCAGCCCGATGGACAGCGTGAACAGCACGACGAGGACGATCGCGACGATCCGGCCGGTCCGGCGGAGCGGGCTCGCGGCACGGAAGCGGGCGAGTTCGTCACGCAGGGTCTCCGGCTCGACGACGCGACCGAAGCCGATGCCGGCGAGTGCCGCTGCGAAGAACCCGACGACCACGCGGGCGCGACCGATCGGGTTGCTGTCGAAGACGGGGAGCTCCCGGGCCGCGGCGAGGATCGGGCCGCCGAGGAACACGAGGACGACGCTGAAGGCCAGCATCGCGGCGACGATCGTCAGGACACCACGGGTGCGACGGCGGGCGAGGACGCCCCGGTCGGCCGACAGCTGGCTCGTGGCCGGACGGATGAGCACCGCGGCGGCGATGAGCACGACCGCGGCGATGCCGATGTAGGAGTACTCCTCGACCGGGTTGCGGTTGCTCCACGCGGCACCGGAGCTGCCGAGGAACGAGACGTCGGGGATCCACGAGGTGACCATCGGCCGCGACCCGAGTCCGCTGCCGCCGTGCTGTCCGCGACCGCCGAAGTCGACGACGTTCGAGGCGCTGATCGCGAAGGGCAGGAGTTGCCACGCCGAGAGCAGCAGGCCGAAGACGATGCCGCCCACGGCGATCAGCCCGCTGAGGACCACACCGCGCAGCGCACGGTGGGCGACGATCGTACGGGCCAGGAAGAAGATCCCGCCGACGAACAGGCCGTAGCCGACCACGGCGGGGAACCCACCGAGCAGCATCGAGCACACGATGACCCCGACGCCGATGACGTCGCGCGCCCGGAGCTCGACCGCGGCACGGTCGATGGCCCAGAAGAGCAGGGGGATGAACGCGGCGACGCGGGTCTGCGGCCAGTTCGACCACGCCACCATGAAGCCCGACGAGGCGAAGACCAGCGAGGCGATCGGCCAGGCTGCGCGCGGGACGCTCCACCGGCGCAGCAGGAGCGACATGCCGACGGTGACGGCCACGATCTCGAGCAGCTTCACGGCACCCGGCGCGTAGCTGAACGGCAGGATCCACCACGGCAGCGACAGCGGCGACCACGCGCCGGAGTTCGGCACCCCGCCGAGTTCGACGCCACCGGCGACGAACGGGTTCCACGCGGCGAACACGCCCTCGTGTGCGCTCCGCACCAGCAGCGTGGTCTGCGGGAACACGCTGTCCAGCGTGTCGCTCGTCAGGATGTTGGTCGACCCCGTGGTGGTCTCGAAGGACTCACCCCACGGCGTGTACCGGTTGAGCAGGCCGGTGTTCAGGAACGTGCCGTGGCCGATGAGCGCGGGGCCGATCGTGAACACCACGAACGCCGCCAGTGCTGCCCATGCGACGATCTCCACCCATCCCTGTGGACGGCGGAGCCAGAGCGCGAAGCGGGTCCGTCGGTCGAGGCGGTCCACCACGCGCTCAGTCGCCATACCGCTGCAGCTTCTGCAGGTCGAGCTGTTCCTCGGCCAGGGTGCGGTTGAGCCGCGTCAGGTCGGCGACGACCCCGATCACGACCGCCAACAGGGCGGTGATGAGCAGGACCACGCCGAGGATGATCGACTGCAGGTGGTTCCCGCCCGTGTGCATGGCGAGGAGCACCAGGTAGCGGACGAGCGGCCAGGCGCCGAGCGCACCGAGGATCGCGGCGACCCAGGCGAACAGCGCCATCGGGCGGTACATCAGGTACACGCGGGCGATGGCGGACCCGGACTGGAACATGTGCTGCCAGATGTTGCTGAACAGTCGCGACTCGCGGGTCTTCGGGTTCGTCGTGATCGGGATCGAGGCGATCGCCAGACGCTTGTACCCGGCCTGCACGATGGTCTCCATGCAGTAGCTGAAGCGCGTCACGATGTTCAGACGGATGAGCGAGTACTTCGAGTAGGCGCGGAAGCCGCTCGCCGCGTCGGGCAGGTCGAGTCCGGCTGCGCGCGACGCCACCCAGGAGCCGAAGCGTTGCATGAGCTTCTTGAACCCGGAGAAGTGCTCGATCGTGCGCGTCTGGCGGTCGCCGATGACGATCTCGGCTTCCTGACGGAGGATCGGCTGCACGAGCTCGGCGATCTGGGCCTGTGGGTACTGGTTGTCGCCGTCGGTGTTCACGACGATGTCGGCGCCGTGGAGCAGGGCGTAGTCCACCCCGTCGCGGAACGACCGGGCGAGACCCATGTTCGTGGTGTGGTGCACGAAGTGCCGCACACCGTGCTCCTTCGCCACCTCGACGGTGCGGTCCGTGCTGCCGTCGTTGATGACGAGGACCTCGATCTCGTCGATGCCGTCGATCTGCCGTGGGATGGAGTCGAGGACGCTCGCGAGGGTGTTCTCCTCGTTGAGGCAGGGGATCTGGATGAAGAGCTTCACGGGTACGCAGTGTCTCGTTTCTGGGTTCCGGCAGGTGCGCGAGGCCAGGACAGCCTATGCGACCACAGGGATCGGTGCAGGTCCGGCCCGCCGCCGGTGGTGGTCCGGGCGGCTTGGTAGGGTGCAGCAGTGCAGATCCGCGAACTCAAGATCCCCGGCGCGTGGGAGTTCACGCCCGTCCAGCACGGCGACGCACGAGGAGCCTTCCTCGAGGCGTACCGCGCCGACGTCCTCGAAGAGACGGTCGGCCACCCGCTGGACCTCCGCCAGGTGAACATGTCCATCTCGTCGGCCGGCGTCGCCCGCGGGATCCACTACGCCCTCGTCGCCCCGAGCCAGGCGAAGTACGTGACCGCCGTCCGCGGCGCCTTCATCGACTACATCGTCGACATCCGCGTCGGTTCGCCGACGTTCGGGCAGTGGGACTCGGTCCGCATCGACGACGTCGACCGCAAGGCCGTGTACCTGTCCGAGGGCCTCGGCCACGCGATCGTCGCGCTCGAGGACCAGTCGACCGTGAACTACCTGGTCAGCGCGCACTACGACCCCGAGCGCGAGAAGGGGATCACGATCCTCGACCCGACCGTGGGCCTCACACTGCCGGACGGCATCGGCGACCCGGTGCTGTCCGAGAAGGACACCAGCGCCCCGACGCTCGAGGCAGCCGCGGCCGCCGGTCTGCTGCCGACGTACGACGAGTGCGTCGCCTACACCGAGTCCCTCCGCACGACGAAGTAACGAAGTAAGGAAGCGATCCCGATGAAGGGCATCATCCTCGCCGGTGGATCCGGCACGCGCCTCTGGCCGATCACCAAGGGCATCAGCAAGCAGCTCATGCCGATCTACGACAAGCCGATGGTCTACTACCCGCTGTCGACGCTCATGATGGCCGGCATCCGCGAAGTGCTCGTCATCACGACGCCGGAGTACAACGAGCAGTTCAAGGCCCTGCTCGGCGACGGCTCCGCCCTCGGCATGGAGATCCAGTACGCCGTGCAGCCGTCCCCGGACGGGCTCGCGCAGGCGTTCGTCATCGGCGAGGACTTCATCGGTGACGACAGCGTCGCCCTCGTCCTCGGCGACAACATCTTCCACGGCACCGGCCTCGGCACGAGCCTGAAGAAGAACACCGAGGTCGCGGGTGCGACGATCTTCGCGTACCACGTGGCCGACCCGAAGGCGTACGGCGTCGTCGAGTTCGACGACGACTTCTCGGCCGTCTCCATCGAGGAGAAGCCAGCCGAGCCGAAGTCGAACTACGCCGTCCCCGGTCTGTACTTCTACGACAACAAGGTCATCGAGATCGCGAAGACGATCGAGCCGAGCGCCCGAGGCGAACTCGAGATCTCGACCGTCAACGAGCGGTACCTCGAAGCCGGCGAGCTCGGCGTCCAGGTCCTCGACCGCGGCACTGCGTGGCTCGACACCGGCACGTTCGAGTCGATGATGCAGGCGTCCGAGTACGTGAAGGTCATCGAGGACCGTCAGGGCTTCAAGATCGGGTGCATCGAGGAGATCGCCTGGCGCAACGGCTGGATCGACGACGCGCAGCTCGCCGAGCTGGCCGCGCCGCTCGTCAAGGGCGGCTACGGCGTCTACCTCCAGCGTCTGCTCGGCTCCTGACCCGCCCGTGACCCCCGGTCCTGGTTGGTTCGGTCGTCGTCGTCGCGGCACGACGCCGGCCGTCCAGCCCGACCGGGATCCCCGTCCAGCGCCCGCGCCGACGGCCGCCGTCGTCCGCGTGGCCGGCTTCGACGGCCCGCTGCCGCACCTGGACCGCGACGTGACGGTCCTCGTCGCGACCCGGTCCGACCGGCACGGCGAGGTCGACCGCCTGGTCGCCGTTGCCCTCGAGGCCTTCGGCCCCGCTGCCGACGTCCGCGCGGTGAGCTACGTCGCCGACGCCTCGCCGCGTGACCCGTTCGACCCCGGACTGCCGTGGGTGCGGCAGGAACCCGTGGACGGCATCGGCTCGGCGATCAACACCGGGGTCGCCGCCGGTGTGGGGCGGACGCTGGTGCTGCTCGACACCTCGGTGACGATCGACGCCGAGGGGCTCCGGACGCTCGCGACGGCCGACTCGGTCGCCCAGGCCCGGGTGCTGCTGCCGGACGGCTCGGTCCGGTCCGGCGCTCGTCTCCTCCGCCCGGGTGCCCTGCCGTGGTCGGGGAGCAGCGCCGACGTCGACACCGTGTTCGCGGCGGACCAGCCGGTGCTCGCGGTGCCGGGCTCGTCCGTGGTACCGGCACCGTGCCTCCCGGACGAACGCATGACGCTGACGGCCTGGACCCGCGCGGTCGCGGACGCGCACGGCGGGCCGGTGCGCGTGGTCGCTGCGACGGGCCGCTCGGTGGAACCCGGTCGCACGGTCGACGCCGCGACCGTCGACGCGTTCAGCGTGTGGCGCGACCGCGCGCCGGAGGCAGGGCACGTCGTGGCCGGGCCGCCGCTGCCGCCGTGGGGGGCACGCCCCGTGTCGCCGACGACCCGATCGGCCAGCGGCACCGGGGCCCTCGTCTGGTCGCTGAAGATCGCCGCGCCGGCCGGACCCGGGGGCGACGGCTGGGGCGACGTCCACTTCGCGGCCGAGCTGGCGGGCGCGCTCGAACGGCTCGGACAGCGCGTCCGGATCGACCGACGCGACGCGCACGTGCGGGACGACGACGCCGCGGACGACGTGACGCTGGTGATCCGTGGGCTCGACCGCGTGCCGCCGAACCCCGCGTCGGTCAACCTGCTCTGGGTGATCAGCCACCCCGACGACGTGGCGGACACCGAGTTGCGGTCGTTCGACCGGGTGTTCGCGGCCGGCCCAGCGTGGGCGGCGGCGGCGTCCGCACGCTCCGGTGTGCCGGTCGCCCCGCTGCTGCAGGCGACCGACCCAGCCGTGTTCCGACCGGTCCCGGCGCACGGTCCGGACGCCGGTCGCGTCGTGTTCGTCGGGTCGACCCGCGGTGTGGTCCGGCCCCTCGTGGCGGATGCCGTGGCGCTCGGCGCGGACCTCCGCGTGCACGGCCCGGGATGGGACGGTCTGGTGCCGGCCGGTTCGCTCGGCGAACCGTCACTGGCGCGCACCGAGGTGGCGACCGCCTACGCCTCGGCGAGGGTGGTGCTCAACGACCACTGGGACGACATGGCGGCCGGCGGGTTCGTGTCCAACCGGGTGTTCGACGTCCTCGCCGCCGGCGGGGTCGTCGTCACCGACCCGGTGCAGGGGATCACCGACGTCCTCGACGTCCCGACGCTCGCGGTCGCGCGGGACCGTGGCGACCTGGCGGCGCTCCTCGCGCCGGACCGTGCGTGGCCGTCCGCCGCCGAGCGCGTCCGCGTGGCCGCCCTGGTCGCCGCCGACCACTCGTTCGACGCCCGGGCGCGCGTGTTGCTCGACGCCGCGTCGGCCGGTCTCCGGCGGCTCCGCGGCGCGGACTGATCGTCCGGGAGCACTGCGGGTCAGTCGACGCTCACGCGCTCGCCAAGGACCCGCGCTCGAGCTCGGCGACGAGCTGGTCGGGGTGTGCGAGGTCCATCGCACGGGTGTTGACGTAGAGCAGACGGTCGAACTGCGAGAGCAGGCGGACGATGACGTCGTGCTCGAGCGCCACGAACGCCGCAGACCGGTCGGCGTCGTCACCGAGGATCGCGAGCATGCTGTCGTTCAGGTCCTCGGACGCGGCGATCGCGTCGGCGAGCTCGTCGACGTTCTCCGCCGTGATCCGGACCTGCTCGACCGCGGGTCCGGTCTTCCGGAGGAACCCGATGGCCGTGTACGGGACGGCGTGTGCGAACACGTCGCCCGAGTAGAGCTCGTCCGCGTGGATCCGTGTCGAGATGAGGAACTCGCGCCGCAGCACGCGCTCGAGCACCCACCGCAGGACGTTCTTGGTGTAGACGGCGACCTGGTACTTCGTGGGGATCCGCGCGTTCACGAGGTTGCGGATGTTGTACGTGAAGACGTGCAGGGGCCGCGCGTACGGGTGCACGCGGCCGGTGGCGAGCTCGACGAACAGCAGGTCGTCGCCGAGCAGCTTGTAGCCGGCCGCCATCAGGGACATCGAGAGCGTCGTCTTGCCGGTGCCGCCGTACGCGGGCAGCAGGAAGCCCTTCTCGGTCGACGCGACCCCACCCGCGTGCAGGAGCAGGACGTCTTCTTCGAGGAGCTTCGCGTAGACGATCGGCTCGAGCACCTGCGCCTGCAGGTACACACCGATGGCGTTCATGTAGACGCGGTCGACCGGGTGGTGGCGGAACCAGATCGAGACGTGGTCGGTGTCGATGCCCCGGACGATGTACGAGTAGCGGAACAGGCCCTTGAAGCGATCGGTGCGCACGATGTCGCCGGGCTCCGGCTTCGGTGGCCGCTTGGTGACGTGCACGTCGACGCGGAGCGACGCCGTCGTCGTGGTGCCGTCGTCCGAGATGCGCGCGTACTCGTTGTCGAAGTACCGACGCCAGCCGGCGTGTTCCGAGTGGAGGACGACGTCGAGGATGCCGTAGAAGCGGTAGGTCAGTGCGCTGCTGGAGCGCACGCGGTGCGGGGCCATGGTGTCCTTCCGTTCACGGCCCGTTCATCTTACGGGCGTCCGGCGGTCACCTCGGCGACACCGGGGGTGATCACTTCCGAGTCACCCAGCGGGCGCGGACGGACAGGCCCGCGTGCAGGACGGCGCGGAGCGGCCAGAGCCACCACGCCCGGTACTTCCGCGACAGGAACCGGTACGCGCTGCGGTGGTGCTCGATCTCCATCCGGCGCCGGTTCGACGACGTCGAGTGCGCGCCGGTGTGCGTGACCACGGCGCTCGGCACGTACACGTTCGCACGACCGGAGCGACCGACGCGCTGGCCGAGGTCGACGTCCTCGAAGTACATGAAGTACGACTCGTCGAACCCCTCGAGCTGCCGGAACAGGTCGGTGCGGATGAGGAAGCACGCGCCGGACAGCCAGCCGGCCTCGCGCTCGACCACCTGCGTCGTGGACCAGTACCGCTGGCTCCACGGGTTGGCGGGCCAGAACCGCGAGAAGGCCGCGTGGCCGAGCCCGGTCCGGAGCGACGGCAGCTGGCGGGCGGACGGGTACGTCTCGCCCTGCTCGTCGAGGATCCGCGGTCCGAACGACCCGCCGGACGGGAGCCGGTCGGCGGCGCGCACGAGCTCGTCGACGGAGCCCGGTGCGAGCACGACGTCGGGGTTCGTGACGAGCAGGAACTCGGGGCGGACGTCGGGCAGGACGTCGTCGAGGGCGCTCAGCGCGGCGTCGATGCCCCCGCCGTAGCCGCGGTTGCCCCCGGAGGACACCACGACGGCACCGTAGGACTCGCCGATCGCCCGCAGCGCGTCGATGTCGGTCGAGCCGTTGTCCGCGATCACCACGGCGACGGGCTCCGACGACGCCGCTGCGACGCTCGCCAGGAACGGTCGGATGGTCTCGCCGGTGTTGTAGGTGACCGTCAGCACCGCGACGCGGATCACCGGAGACCCCCGACCGGAGCGACCCGGGCCACGTCCGAGTACGCCGCGACGTGCACGGCCGCCGTGGCCTCCCACGTGAACGCGGCCGCACGCGCCAGCGCCGCCGTCCGGTGCGACGCCACGAGTGCGGGATCGTCGAGCAGCGCGGCCATCGCGTCGGCCAGTGCGGGCGCCGACGGCTCGGTGTACACGGCTGCGTCACCGCCGACCTCGGGCAGCGACAACCGCCGGGTGGTCAGGACGCACGCACCGGAGGCCATCGCCTCGACCACCGGCAGGCCGAAGCCCTCGCCGAGGGACGGGTAGACGACGAACTCCGCGCCGCCGAGGTAGCCCGCCAGGTCCTCGAGGGGCAGGTACCCGGCCTCGATCACGCAGTCGTCGGGCTGCAGGGCGTCGAGCCGGGTGATCGCGGACTCGTCCCACCCCCGAGCCCCGGAGAGCACCAGCCACGGCGTGTCGGCGCCCGCCGTCGTCCGCGCGGAGCGCACCGCGGCGTAGGCGTCGAGCAGTGCGGTGACGTTCTTCCGCGGTTCGATCGTGCCGAGGAACGCGATCCAGGGCGCGCCCTCCGGCAGCGTCGCGGCGATCCGGGCGTCCTCGACCTCGGCCGTGGACGGCTCGTGGAACACGGCGCGGTCGACCCCGAGCGGTGCGACCCGGACGTCGGTGCGGATGCCGCTCACGACGCGTGCGGCCTCGGTCGCGGTGGCCGCGCTCGGCACGATGACGACCGGGCGCGAGCGCAGCGACCGACGGCTCCACCAGGTGAAGAACGTGCGCTTCAGGCGGGAGTGCCACTCGGGGTTCGAGAAGAACGTGGCGTCGTGCAGCGTGACGACCGATCCGCCGCGCCACGCGAACGGGAACGTGTAGTGCGGGGAGTGCAGCACGTTCGCGCCGAGGCGGCGGCCGAGCGCCGGCAGCCCGGTCTGCTCCCACAGGAACCGGAGCGGCACCGAGTCGGTCCAGCCCGGCGCGGTGTGCACGGTCGCGTGCGGCGCGACGGCGGCGAAGTGCGAAGCGTGCACCGGTCGGACCACCAGGTGGACGTCGAGCGCCGGGTCGGTCAGGTGCGACACGACCCCCTCGACGTAGCGGCCCACACCACCGAGTTCACGCGGTACCGCGGTCCCGTCGACGAGGACGGTGAGCTGCGGCACGCGTGGGTCCTTCCGGACGGGGCCGCCGTGGTCGGGACCGTCGGCGGGGGAGTGGGAGTGGGCTCGGGAGAGACCAGGATAGCCCTCCGCGCTCATGCGCCCGGGTCCACGCTGCGGCGCGGGACGGACGCGCGCCGCGACTCGCGGAGCCGCCGCGCGAGGTGCGACGGGAGCGCCCCGACGACGTCCGCGAACGCTGCCAGGACGAGCCGGGCCTCCCGTCGGGTAGGAGCGGCGAGCAGTCCGCGCAGGCCGCGGAAGAGGGTGCGGGCGCTCGCCCGCAGGACGGTGGCCCACGGCGCGTGCCAGAGCGCGACGACCATCCGGTTCCGCGCGTTGCGGAACAGGAACAGGTCGCTCTGCACCCCGGAGGACGCCGAGTGGTCGTGCTCGACGACGGCGTCGGCCGCGTGTTCCACGCGCCAGCCGCGTCGGCGGAGTCGCCAGGCGAGTTCGGTGTCCTCGTAGTACATGAAGAGCGACTCGTCGAGCAGACCGACGTCGTCGAGGGCGCTCCGGCGCAGGGCGGAGGCCCCGCCGGAGAACCCGAAGACGTCGACGTCGGCGACCCGGTCGACGGGCGCGAACCAGTCGCGGTCCATGCCGTTGCCGTCGCGGTCGACGCGCACGCCGGTCGAGTTCAGGCGGACCTCGCCGTCCGCCGACGGCGTCCAGGGGCGGCCGTCGTGGTCACGCAGCACGCGCTGGTCGTGAGCCGGTGTCGCGCCGACCGGGAGGCCCGTCCAGCGTCCGGCGAGCACGATGCGGCCCGTCACGGCCGCGACGTCGGGCCCCGCCTGCGCCAGGTGGTCGCGGAGCGCCCGGACGAAGCCCGGCGCCGGGACGGCGTCGTTGTTGAGCAGGACGACGACGTCGGCGTCCGCGTGCCGGATGCCGGTGTTCGCGCCGGCCGCGAACCCGCCGTTGTGCTGCCGCGCGATCACGGTGACACCCAGCAGGTCGCGACGGAGCACGGCGAGGGAGTCGTCCGACGACCCGTTGTCGACGACGACCACCTGGTCGGCCGCGCCCTCGGCGATCACGGCGCGGACGGCCGCGGTCGTCAGGTCCGCGCGTTCCCAGTTGACGACGACGACCGCGGTGCGGGACGCATCGTCGACGGGCGTCAGTCGAGCTCCTCGATGGAGGGCTTCGCGTAGACGCTGCCGACCGCGTCACCGAACGAGGGGACCTCGAACGAGTCGCACTCGGGCAGGTCGTGCAGGTGCCGGCCGGCCGAGTCCATCATCGAGACGTTGATGAAGTACTTGCCGGTGCCGAAGTTCGTGTCCGCGATCCGCAGGCGGAGCTTCCTGCGGCCGTGCAGGGGCTCGAGGTGGATGCCCATGATGCCGGTCGTGGTGCCGTAGACGACCTGGCCGGACGTGTTGTTGACCTGGACGGCTGCTTCCCAGTCCTCGACACCGTCGAGGTGCTCGAACTCCATGTCGACCAGCAGGTCGTCGCCGGGGGTGACCCCGTCGCGCGGTCCCTTGCCGTCGGCGTGCACCGACGCCTGCAGCACGGTGCCGCGACCGACCGCGACGTCGGCGCTGAGCTCGCCGGCACGACGTTCCTCGAGCACGTCGCGGAACAGGCTGACGGCACCGATCGGGTCGCCGTCGTGCAGGACCTTGCCCTTGTTCAGGAGCACGACGCGGTCGCACATGTCCTGCACCTGGCTGAGGGAGTGCGTGACGATGATGATCGTCTTGCCCTGTTCCTGGAACGAGCGGATGCGGTCGAGGCACTTGCGCTGGAACGCCTCGTCACCGACGGCGAGCACCTCGTCGACCAGCAGGACGTCGGGGTCGGTGTGCACGGCGACCGCGAAGGCGAGTCGCACGTACATGCCGGACGAGTAGAACTTCACCTGGGTGTCGATGAAGTCGCCGATGCCCGAGAACGCCAGGATGTCGTCGAAGCGCTCCTCGGTCTCCTTGCGCGTCAGGCCGAGCAGGCTCGCGTTCAGGAAGACGTTCTCGCGGCCGGACAGGTCCGGGTGGAAGCCGGCGCCGAGCTCGAGCAGGGCCGCCAGGCGCCCGCGGCGCGACACCGTGCCGGAGGTCGGCTGGATGATGCCGCCGATCGCCTTGAGCAGGGTCGACTTGCCGGATCCGTTCTGGCCGATCAGCCCGACGGTGGTGCCGGCCTGGATCGACACGGTGACGTCGTCGAGCGCCCAGAAGTCCTGCCGGTGCTTGCGGCCGGCGCGACCGAGCGTGACGATCCGTTCGCGGATGGTGTTGTCCTTGCGGACGACGAAGCGCTTGCGGACGTGGTCGATGACGATGACGTCGGGGCGCTCGGCGGTGGCGCCGGACGTCGAGGGGGCGACGGGGGTGCTGATGGCCATGGTCTAGAGCTCCTGCGCGAAGTTGCCCTGCAGGCGGGAGAAGACCCGCTGCGCGCCGATGAGGCAGAACAGCCCGATCACGAGGGCGATCCCGAGCCGCATCATCAGGTGCGGCGGGTAGTCGACGGGGGTCGGGTGGATCCAGATCGCGTTCTGGAGTCCGAGCACCGACAGGGTGAGCGGGTTGTTCGTGTAGATCGCCAGCAGCCACTGCACCTTCAGCTCGGCGACGACCATCGAGTACGAGTAGACGATCGGCGACGCCCAGAGGAGCACCATGAGCCCGACGTCGATGACGAACTGCACGTCGCGCAGGTACACGTTGAGCGCCGACAGCACGAGACCGATCGCTGCGCCGTACACCAGGATCACCAGCAGCGACGGGATGAGGTAGATCAACCCCTCGTGCCAGGGGAAGACCCCGAGCACGATGGTCGCGACGATGAGGATCGCGAACTGGATGAGGAAGTTGACCAGGGCCGCGCCGACGCTGGCGAGGGGGAAGACCTCGCGTGGCACGTAGACCTTCTTGATCAACCCGCTGTTGCCGACGATCGACCCGGTCGACCCGGCGACGATCTCACTGAAGAGCGTGTAGGCCGTCAGGCCGGTGAAGACGTAGATGGCGAAGTTGTCGATCGCTCGTGACGAGCCGAGGATCTTGCCCATCACGAAGTAGTAGATCATCAGCTGGGTCAGTGGGCGCACGAGCGTCCACACGAACCCGAGTGCCGAGTCCTTGTACCGCGCCTTCAGGTCGCGGCGGATGAGCATCCCGAGCATCTCGCGCTGTCCGAAGACGTCGCGGAGTTCTCGCCAGGTGCCTCGGAAAGCGCTCGTCGGAGCGCCGATCACGACGAGGGGCTCCTTGGCGAGCGCCGCCATGCGGGCTTGATCGACCATACGTCTCTTCGTTCGGTGGGGGCAGGACCGGAACAGCATACTCACTGGACCGCTGAGGTCGGGGCGCGCACCGTCTCCCGGACGACACCCGTCGTCCGCCCCCGTGCGGGGGTGAAAGTGCGCGACAACAACCCTCAACCTTCACTTTCGGGTTACCGTTGACGCAACCCGGACCCTTGTCAACAACCACAGGACGGCCCGAAAGCATGCAGCTTGCTCCACGGTCGATCGCTGCGCTCGCGGTGGTCGGTGCTCTCAGTCTCTTCACGGCGGGGTGCTCCGCCGGCGACGATCCCGGCCCCTCGTCGAGCCCCTCGCGCACGGTCAGCCCCTCGCCCAGCGCGACGGGTCCGTCGTCCGTCCCCTCGTCGTCCGCGTCCTCGTCCTCGAGTGCGGAGCCGTCCGACGACGACGTGCCCACGGCGTTCCCCGGCAGCGGGCAGACCCCCGAACCCGACACCGACCCCTCGGACTTCCCGGCCACGGCACTCGTGACGTTCTCCGGGTGGGACACCGGTACCAAGACCCTGCAGGCGGGCGGCCTGGTCTCCGGCACGACGGACACCTCCGGCACGTGCACGTTCGTCGCCGCCAAGGGCGGCACCACCCGCACACTGACGAGCAAGGCCGAGGCGAGTGCGTCCTCGGTGAACTGCGCGCAGGTGTCGTTCCCCGCGAGCCAGGTGTCCACCGGGACCTGGTCCATCACCCTCGAGTACTCGGTCGGGTCGAAGTCGACCACGTCCGAACCGATGACGGCGGAGGTGCCGTGATGCGTTCCATCCTGACCGACGGCGATCGGCGCCGTCCCCTGCGCTCGGTGCTCGGCATGGTCGCCGCACTCGCGATCGCGGTGAGCGGCCTGACCATCGGCACGATCGTGTCGGAGCGGACCACGACGGAGTCGGCGGCGGCCGCCGTCGCGGCGAACTTCGACCCCGGCAACATCATCAGCGACGCCAACTTCTACAACGGCGGCGCGATGAGCGGGTCGGCTGTGCAGTCGTTCCTGAACAGCGTCGCCCCGAACTGCACGCCGCGGTCCGGTGGCCCCGCCTGCCTGAAGAACTTCACGCAGAACATGAGCGCCATCGGCGCCGTCGCGAACCGGTGCTCGGCGATCCCGGGCGGCAGCAAGTCGGCCGCGACGATCATCGCGCAGGTCGGTGCCGCGTGCGGGATCAGCCAGAAGGTGCTGCTCGTGCTGTTGCAGAAGGAGCAGGGCATCGTCGCGACGAGCTCGCCGACGAGCTACATGTACCTGCACGCCACGGGCTTCGCGTGCCCGGACACCGCTCCGTGCGACCCCGCGTACTACGGCTTCGGCCAGCAGGTGTACGCAGCGGCGTTGCAGTTCAAGCGCTACCAGGCCTCGCCGACGTCGTGGGCGTACCAGGCCGGTCGCAACAACGCGATCCTGTACAACCCGAACGCCGCGTGCGGCCGCAAGACGGTCAACATCAAGAACCAGGCGACCGCAGCGCTGTACATCTACACGCCGTACACCCCGAACAGCGCCGCGATGTCGAACCTCTACGGTTCCGGTGACTCCTGCTCGGCCTACGGCAACCGCAACTTCTGGCGCATGTACACCGACTGGTTCGGATCGCCCACGGGCGGGTCGTCGCCGATCGGGAGCGTGGACTCCCAGAGCGGCGCCGCCGGCGGCACCATCACGGTGCGCGGCTGGACGGCCGACCCGGACTCGACCGAGTCGATCAAGGCGCAGTTCTACGTCGACGGCGTCGGCAAGGCGTCGATCCGCGCCGACGTCGTCCGAGCCGACCTGGCCGCGTCGCTCGGCGCGAACAACACGGCGCACGGCTTCCAGACGACGCTCTCGGGCATCGCACCCGGCAAGCACAACGTCTGCGTGTTCGGCATCAACGTCGGCGCGGGTGCGAACACGCTGCTCAACTGCGGGGACGTGACCGTGCCCGCCTCTGCCCCGGTCGGCAGCCTCGAGACCGTCACCGGCGGCACCGGCTCCATCGCCGTCAGCGGGTGGGCGCTCGACCGTGACTCGTCCGCAGCCACCGCGTACAAGGTGCAGGTGGACGGCGTCGGCGCGATCGCCGCGACCGCCGACGTCGTGCGCACCGACGTCGCCGCGAAGTACCCGGGCGCCAGCTCCACCGTCGGGTTCTCGAAGTCGATCCAGGACGTCGCCGCCGGTTCCCGCACGGTGTCGCTCTGGACCCAGGACAAGCCGGGCGCGACCTGGGTCAAGGTCGCCTCGAAGACGGTGACCGTCACTGCGGCGACCGGGGCCTCCGGTGCGGTGAAGGGCGCCTTCGAGTCGGCCACCGGTGGCGTCCGCTCGGTCGCGCTGAAGGGGTGGGCGATCGACCCGGACACGTTCGCGCCGGTCAAGTACAAGATCCACGTCGACGGTGTCGGCGCGGCGGCCGGCAGCGCGAGCGCAGCCCGGAGCGACGTCGCGAAGTCGTACCCGAAGTGGGGCTCCGCGCACGGTCTGACGGCCACCCTCGACGACGTCGAGCCCGGTCGGCACACGGTCACCGTGTGGTGGCAGGACCTGCCGAGCGGCACCTACGTCAGCGCCGGCTCGAAGACCGTGACGGTGGCCGCCCCGCCGTCGTCCGGCGCGACCGGCAAGACCGGTGCCGTCACCGGCGCGTTCGAGAAGGCGACCGCCGGCCCGAACACCGTCGCGCTCACGGGCTGGGCGATCGACCCGGACCGGTACGACCCGGTCAAGTACAAGATCCACCTCGACGGTGTCGGCGCCGTGGCGGGCAGCGCGAACGCGGTCCGCACGGACATCGGCGCCGCGAAGCCCGGCTGGGGGAACGACGTCGGTCTCGCGGTCACGCTGACGGGCGTCAGCGCGGGCAGCCACACGGTCACGGTCTGGTACCAGGACCTGCCCAGCGGCAACTACGTCAGCTTCGGCACGCAGCGGGTGACGGTCCAGGACGCCGTGCCCGCACCGACGGGGAAGACCGGGGCCGTGTACGGCGCCTACGACGCGGCGACCGGCGGCAAGGGCACGGTCGCGGTGAGGGGTTGGGCCATCGACCCCGACACGTTCGACCCGGTCCGGTACAAGATCCACGTCGACGGTGTCGGCGCGGCAGCGGGCAGGGCGGACGCGGTCCGCGCCGACGTCGAGAAGGTCCACCCGGGTTGGGGCTCGGACGTCGGACTCGCTGTCACGCTCACCGGCGTGAAGCCGGGCAAGCACGCCGTGCGCGTCTGGTACCAGGAGCTCCCGGGCGGCGTCTACAAGGACTTCGGCACGAAGACGGTCACCGTCTCGTAACGGGGCCACCAGACGGACGGGAGGTGCGCTGCCAGCTGGCAGCGCCCCTCCCGTCCGTCTGCGTCGCCGTCCCGGGCGCGCGGCCGGTCTCGAAGCTGCTCCGGCGTGGTCAGGCGCGTCGGCGGAGCGCACGGGCGACGCCGCCGAGGCGGTCGAGGGCCCGGAACTCGGCCGAGTGGGTCAGTGCGTCGTACCGGGCCGCGATCGCGTCGCGTTCCGCCTCGGCGTCGTGCTGCGCCTGTTCGGCGTCCTTGCGCGCACGGTCGAGGACGGCGACCGCCTCTTCCGACACGATGAGTCGCCGGTTGATGTCCTCGACCCCCGCGCGGTGCACGTCGCGCTCCTGTTCGGTCGCGCGGAGCAGCTCGCGCTGCTGCGCGGCCCAGCGCAGCAGCTCGCGCTGCTGCGCGGCCCAGCGCAGCAGCGGATCGCTGGCACCGGTCCGTGTCGCGGCGTGCGAGGTCGCCGCGTCGAGCAACGGGCCGACCTGCACGGCGCGGGCCGCGTAGGAGTGCCGTTCCCGCACGACGGCGCCCAGCCGCGCGACCAGGGCGTCCCGTTCGGCGGCGGGCATCGCGATCGCACGTTCCAGGGACGGGGCGTCGGTGAAGACGGGGACGTCGGCCAGTCCGAGTTCGTCGAGGCCGAGGGCGCAGGAGGTGACCGGCAGCGCCCCGCACGCCAGCGACTCGTAGAGCCGCGAGTTGAGCGTGCCGAACTCCGCGGCGGGTGCGATGACGTCGTCGACGACGAACGCGGCAGCGCGGTAGACCTCGGGCAGCGCGAAGTACGACACCGCCGGTCGGAGCTCCACACCGGGGGCGGCGTCGACGTGCTCGACGTTCGCGGCGAACCAGACGATCGGCTCGGGCGGGGCGACCTGCTGCAGCACGTCCTGCACACCGCGGCGCGCTCCCCAGAAGTTGACCGTCGTGACGGTGCGGTCGGTCCGCGGCGGCGGCGTCGTCCCGTCCGCGTCGGTGGTGAAGAGGTCGAGGTCGACCCCGATCGGCACCACCTCGACCGGTACGTCCACCACCCGGACCAGTTCGTCGCGGGCGATCGTCGACGACGCCCACACCGCGTCGAACTCGGCCAGGTACGGCACCGACGCCCACTGCGCCGTCCAGTTCCGCACCCACGCGACGGTGGCGGTCCTCGCCGGCACGAGACCGGGGACGAACGACTCGATCATGCTGACGAGCACCGTCGTGTCCTCGGGGACGGTCTCGGCCCAGCGCCGGATCGGCCAGACGTCCACGCCCCAGCCCTCGGCCCGGAGCGCCCTGGACAGACCGAGGGCGACGAACAGGTCGCCCTTGCCCTCGGTCGGGTCGTCGGTCGACACCGCGAAGCGGATCGTTCCCCTGGTCCCCGTCGCGTGGTCGCCGCGGGCGATCGCCTCGTACTCGGCTGCGAGGGGGGACGAGGCGGGGGAGGACGGGATCGCGGGGTGCATCACGGTGCCATTGTGCACGAAGCACACCCGACCTCCGCCGAGCGCCGTGCTGCGCCTTGTAGGGTGTTGTCGGTCGCCGGGCACCCCCGACGTCCGGATCACCGAACCGTGCCGCAGGCGCGGCAGCAGCTGGAGGAACTCGTCGTGACAGAGCGCAAGCCAGGAGTCGTTTCCGTCGTCCTCGTGAACTACAAGGGCACCGACGACACCCTGACGAGCATCGCCGAGCTCCGCAAGCAGGACTGGCCGCAGGACCGGCTCGAGGTCATCGTCGTCGACAACGGCTCGGGCGCCGAGCACGTCGGGCGGCTGAAGGCCTCGGACCTCGACTTCACCTTCGTCGACTCCGGCCAGAACCTCGGCTTCACCGGCGGCTGCAACCTGGGCGTCGAGCACTCCTCGGGCGAGATCGTGGCGTTCCTGAACAACGACGCCCGCCCGGACACCGGCTGGGTGCGCGAGGCGATGGCCACGTTCGCGTCCGGCGCCGACATCGGTGCCGTGGCGTCGAAGGTCCTCGACTGGGAGGGCGTGAACATCGACTTCACCGAGGCCGCGATGACCTGGTACGGCATGGGGTACAAGCCGTTCGCCGGATCGCCGGACACCGGCCGGTGGGAGAGCGAGACCGACGTCCTGTTCGGCACCGGCGCCGCGATGTTCATCCGCGCCGAGCTCTTCGAGCAGCTGGGTGGCTTCGATGACCGCTACTTCATGTTCTACGAGGACGTCGACCTCGGGTGGCGCCTCAACCTGCTCGGCTGGCGTTTCCGGTACCAGCCGAAGTCGGTGGCGTTCCACAAGCACCACGCGTCGATGAACAAGTTCGGCGACTTCCGTGAGACCTACCTGCTCGAGCGCAACGCCCTCTTCACGCTCTACAAGAACCTCGGCGACGAGCAGCTCGCCGCGGCCCTGCCCGGGTCGCTGGCGCTCGCGGTCCGCCGAGCCGTGGGCCGCGGCGAGCTCGACTCCACGTCGCTCGACCTGCGGAACCCCGGCGACGACAGCGTCCCGACCATCCCGGTCCCGAAGACGAGCATGGCCGGGATCTACGGTGTCGACCAGTTCGTCGAGCAGCTGCCGTCGATGACCGAGTCGCGCCGCGAGATCCAGGCGAGCCGGGTCCGCAGCGACCGCGAGCTCCTCCGCCTGTTCGGCAACCGCGACGAGCCCGCGTACCCGATCGAGAACTACCTGGCCGGCTACGACAAGATCGTGCACTCGCTCGGGGTGCTCGAGGTCGGTGCGCGCCGCCGGATCCTCATCGTCACCGGTGACTCCATCGGCGAGAAGATGGCCGGCCCGGCGATCCGCGCCACCCAGATGGCGAAGCAGCTCGCGAACGAGCACGACGTGCGCGTGATCAGCCTCACCCGCTCGACGCAGATCGACCCGTCGTACGACGTCGTCACGGTCCCGCACCGTCACCCGCGCCAGATGGTCGAGCACGAGGCCTGGGCCGACGTGATCATCGTCCAGGGTCACGCGCTGCGCCTGTTCCCCGTCCTCGAGTCGACGCGCAAGATCCTGGTGGTCGACGTGTACGACCCGCTGCACCTCGAGCAGCTCGAGCAGGGCCGCAGCGACGACGTCGACCAGTGGAACCGGCAGATCCTCGATGCGTCGGACACGCTCAACCACCAGCTCGAACTCGGTGACTACTTCATCTGCGCATCCGAGCGGCAGCGCATGTTCTGGCTCGGGCAGCTCGCGGGCTCCGGTCGGGTGAACGCCCGCACGTACTCCCGCGACCCCGACCTCCGGTCGCTCATCGGTGTCGTGCCGTTCGGCCTGTCCTCGACGCCGCCGGTGCACGACCAGCCGCGGGTCAAGGGAGTCGTGCCGGGCATCGGCAAGAACGACAAGCTCGTCGTCTGGGGTGGTGGCATCTACGACTGGTTCGACCCGATCACGCTGGTGCGGGCGATCGGTCAGCTCGCCGAGCGAAAGCCGACCGTCAAGCTCTTCTTCATGGGCGTGCAGCACCCGAACCCCGACGTGCCCGAGATGGACATCGTCGCGAAGGTCCGTGCCGAGGCCGATGCCCTGGGACTCACCGGCAAGAACGTGTTCTTCAACGACGCGTGGATCCCGTACGAGGAACGTGGCGCCTACCTGCTCGAGGCCGACGCCGGCGTCTCGACGCACTACGAGCACCTCGAGACGACGTTCTCCTTCCGGACCCGGATCCTCGACTACCTGTGGGCGCGTCTGCCCATCGTGACGACCGCCGGTGACTCGTTCGGTGACCTCGTCGCTGCCGAGAAGCTCGGAATCGCCGTGCACGAGCAGGACGTCGACACCCTCGCTGCCGCGCTCGAGACGGCCCTGTTCGACAAGAAGGCGCGCGCCGAGTACATCGGCAACGTCGACCGCATCCGCGAGCAGTTCACGTGGGAGAACGTCCTCGCGCCGCTCGTCGAGTTCTGCCGGAACCCCGTCCGCGCCGCCGACAAGTCGGTGCGGGACACGGTGGCCGTGGCCGAGGCGCACCAGATGCGCGTGCGGGTGCCGGAGCGCAAGAAGCTCTCGGGCGTCCGGTACGACGTCGGCCGCGCGGTGCACTACTTCCGCACCGAGGGCCCGCGCAGTGTCGCGGGCAAGATCAAGCGGCGCCTGACGAGCCGGTGACGACGACGGACGCAGCGGCCCTCGTCGTCGTGCCGACGTACGACGAGGCCGAGAACATCCGGTCCGTCGTCGCAGCCGTCCTGGCGGCCGTGCCCCGTGCACACGTCCTCGTCGTCGACGACGGCAGCCCGGACGGCACCGGGGACATCGTGCGGTCGCTCGCGGCCGACGACCGGCGGGTGCACCTGCTGCAGCGAGCCGGCAAGGCCGGTCTCGGCACCGCCTACGTCGCGGGGTTCCGCTGGGGCCTCGAACGCGGGTACCCCTTGCTCGTCGAGATGGACGCCGATGGGTCGCACCCTGCCGACCGCCTGCCTGCGCTCATCGACGCCGTGGAGTCCGCGGACGACGTCCTGCTCGCGATCGGGTCACGGTGGGTCCCCGGTGGGACGGTGGTCGACTGGCCGCTCCGCCGCCGGGTCCTGAGCCGCGGTGCCAACGCGTACGCCCGGCTGGTGCTCGGTCTGGACGTCCGTGACATCACCGCGGGGTTCCGCGTCTACCGATCCCCGGCGATCGCCCGCATGGATCTCGGGTCGATCGACTCGAAGGGGTACTGCTTCCAGGTCGACATGACCCTGCGGGTGGACGCCCTGGGCGGCCGCGTCGTCGAGGTCCCGATCCGGTTCCGCGACCGCATGCACGGGGTCTCGAAGATGAGCCGGTCGATCGTCCTCGAGGCGATGCTCCGCGTCACCCAGTGGGGCCTGCAGCGCCGGTTGGGTCGTCCCACGCGTCCGTGACCACTCGGTGCGTGCGGTGCTGCGGTTCAGGGGCGCGGCAGGTGTCGGCGCCACGAGCGCCGTCGGGCGGCGATCACGAGCACCGTCACGAAGACCATCAGGCCCGCGCCGTGCAGCAGGTAGCTCTCCGCCGTGCTCGTGACGGCCAGCAGCACCAGCACCGCGGCCGGCCACACGTACGCCACCCCCGGGAACGTCGTCGCGGTCACCCAGGCCCGCGCGAACGCCAGGAGCGCCGTCACGCCCAGGATGATCGTGCCGGCGAGCCCGATCTGCAGCCAGGCGTCGACGAAGGCGTTGAGCCCTGAGGGGAACCTCATCCCCGCCGGGTCGAGCAGGGTCACGTAGGGCACCACGGCTTCGCGCGGCCAGGTGCCGACCCATCCCCAGCCCTGGATCGGGTACCGCTCGGTGAGCACGCGGATCTGCGACCACAGGTCGATGCGCGTGGCGGTGCCGCCGGCGGCCCCGATCTCGGCCAGCAGTCGCCCGCGGGCGAGGACCGCGACGACGAGGGCCAACAGGACGGCGGCGCCGAGGACGCCGTTCACCACCGGGCGCGTGGCCGGTCTGGCGTGCCGGAGCGACCAGAGCGCGAGCGCCGTGACGGCCAGGGCGATCATCGCGAGCCCGGTGATGGGGGACTGGACGAGCATCAGGGAGATGACGGCCAGGGCGGTGGAGGCGACGGCCCGCCAGACCGTGACGGAGCGGGTGAGGAACTCGACCACGAAGGTGACGAGCGCCATGGCGGCGATGAAGCCCATGAAGTTGCGGGTGCCGCCGATGCCCTGGATCGGTCCGCCGTAGGCGATGTCGCCGCGGATGCCGAACGCCGGGAACGGCACGTCGAGCACGAGGCCGGAGAGCACCTCGAGGCCGAGCGCGGTCACGAGGAGGATCCGGAACGCATCACCCGAGGCACGGATCACCTGGACCAGGTCGCGCCCGAGCGCCAGGTACAGCCCCAGGCCCATGAAGCACACGGTGGCGACGAGCCCCCGCAGCGCGACCCACGAGTACTCGCTCCAGAGCACGCTCAGCGCGCAGTACCCGACGAACGCCAGCAGGGACAGCGGCAGCACCCCGTGCCACTCGATCCGGTACCGCTGCCCGAGCAGGCTCAGGCCGGCGAGCACGAACAGCGTGACGAGCACCGCCCACGTGCCGGCAGTCCCGACCACGGCCCCGACGGTGGGCTGGCCGAACGCGAAGAGCACGATCACCGTCGCGAGCGCCTGGCTGAACCGCCCGCCAGCGGAGAACCCGATCCAGGCGGAGAGGTAGCGGCGCGCGCGCACCCGCTTCGTCAGCCGTCCGTCCGTCACCCCACCATCTTGGTGCACGCACCTCGGTACCGGGCCATCGCGGAGCGTCGATATCGCTGATAAGCGATGAACCGGCTACCGTCGACGGACCATGCAGCGTCCTGCGAGCCCGATCCACCGCCGTCTCGACGGCCTCCGCGTCGCCGCCGCCGCGGTCCTGGTCGGCGTCGCCACGACCGCGCTCGCCTGGTGGCGGCTCGGGCCGACGGCCCGCAGCACCGTGTGGGCGGAGGACGGTGGCCTGTTCCTCCGGGAACGGATCGCCCTCGGCCCCGTCGACTCCCTGCTGCACCCCTACGCCGGGTACCTGCACCTCGTGCCCCGGTTGCTCGTCGACGTCGCCTGGGCCCTGCCCGTCCAGGACTACGCCCGGGCACTGTCCGCCGGGGCCTGCGTCGTCGTCGGCGCGGTGGGCGTGACCGTGTTCCTGCTCGCACGCGACGTCGTGCCGCAGTGGCCGCTCCGGGCCCTGCTCGCCGCGGCGCCTGCCCTGCTCCCGCTCGCGCCCCACGAGATCAGCGGGAACGCCGCGAACCTGCACTGGTACATGCTGTTCGCCGCCCCCTGGTTGTTCGCGTACCGCGCGCGGACGTGGTGGGCGTCCGGTACGGTCGCCGTCCTGACCGCCTTCGCGGTCCTCACCGAGCTGCAGACCGTGCTGTTCCTCCCGCTCCTGCTCCTCGCGTGGTTCCCCCTGCGGAACGGTCCGGGCGACCGGGCGTGGCCACGCGCGGTCCCGGTGACGATCGTCGCCCTGATCGGCACCGGTGCGCAGGTGGGAGCCGCCCTCACCGACCAGCGATCGCAGCCGCCGGGCAGACCGGCGTTCACCGACGTGGTCGCCGGATGGCTGCTGCAGCCCGTCGCGGGAATCTGGACACCGGACGTCGGTGCTGCCGTCCGCGCCGTCGTGACCCACGGCTGGGGCGTCGTGCTCGTGCCCGTCCTGTTGGTCGCCGCCACGGTCGTGGTCGCGCTCGTCGTCGGGACGTGGCGCGCACGCTGGGTGATCGTCGCGCTCGCCGTGGTGTCCGGCGGCGTGTGGTGGGCTGCGCTGATCGCCAACGGGGGAGAGGGCCAGGCGTGGGCGCACCCGATCCCGGCACTCGCAGCGGTCCCGGCGCTGCGGTACGCCGCGGCGTCGGGGATGCTCCTGCTGGCAGCGGTGGTCGTCGCGGCGAGCGTGCTCCTCGACGCACGTCCCGCGCACCGGGGAGCACGGCCGTCACGACGTGGGGCGCAGCCGGCGGGCGCCCTCCGCTTCGTCCGCGTGCTGGCGGGCTGGTCCGTGGTCGCCGTCCTGGTCGTCGCGGTGGTGGGCAACCTGGCCCCGGGAGCAACACGACGCAGCGACGGCCCGGTCTGGGCGACGCAGGTCCCCGGCGCGGTCGCGGCGTGCGCGGGCGACCCGACACGGGACGTCGAGATCCGGAAGGCGCCGTGGACGGCCAAGGTGCCGTGCTCCAGGCTGCTCGAGCGGTGACCGCCGGGTGCTCCGGGGTCAGCGAAGGGTCGGCAGCCGCCACTCCCGCCGCGCGGGCGGGGTGCGCGGGCCGTCGCCGGCCGACCGGGGTTCCTCGCTGACCAGGACGATGCGGGACTTGATCGCGATGAGCGCGAACAGGACCCAGTTGCCCTGGTACAGCAACCGCGACTCGGCGACGGACTGCACGAGCAGCGCCACGACGACGAGGAGCGGCAGGAGCGACACCGGGTCGAACGACCTGGGGAACCCTGCGGCGTCGTACCCGATCCTGGTCGCGGACGACCACGACCGGTCGAGTGTCGTCACGACGTACAGGGTGAACAGGACCAACCCGATGATGCCGGTCTGCATCCACACGTCGAGGTACGCGTCGTGCGCCTGCAGGTACGTCACGCCCTTGCGGTGCGCGAGGTCGGCGAGCGTCGGGATGTCCGGCCACCAGTACCCGATCCAGCCCCAGCCGACGACCGGGTGCTGGCCGATCAGCTCGAGCACGCGCTGCCAGATGTCCCCGCGGCCCGTCGCGTCCGCGCCCTTGCCGAGGAGCTCCGACACGGTCCCGCGCGCTGCGAACGCGCCGACGCCGACGACGACCGCACCGACCAGGGCGAGCAGGTAGCGCGGCGTCCGCTGTTCGGTGGGGACACGACGGATCCAGAGGGCGACGAACAGTGCGGCGGCGACGACCAGCGCGGCGGCGAGGACCGTCGACGAGCGGGTGAGTACCAGGACCGCACCGGCCACGACCAGCCAGCCGACGGAGCGGTTCCGGCTCATCCGACCCTCGGCGAACTGCAGGGCGATGGCGATCGCGGCGAGCAGGGCGACCATCGCCAGCAGGTTCGCGTTGCCCGGCAGCCCCTGGATGCGGCCGCCGGTCAGCAGCTCGGCGCGGGAGAAGTAGAAGGCGTCGGGGATGTCCCGGTCGCCGTAGTCGGTCCAGACCGGGACGATCGGGTGCCGGACGACGACGGCCACCGCGGCCTCGAACAGCAGCGAGCCCATCAGCACCCAGCGGAACGCGAGGCTCATCGCGTCCAGGATCCGACGCCAGGTCAGGGTCGACGCGAGCGCGAACGCCATCGCGGCGCAGATCACCTGCGCGGCGATGCTCGCGAGCGTCGCCGGGCGCCAGTGCGACCAGGCGACGGACACCAGGCACCAGGCGAGGAAGAACCAGAGCGCCCACGGCGTCCGGACCAGCGGTGACTTCGCCCGGACCAGGATCGTCACGCCCCACGTCGCAACGAGGGCCCAGACCGCCGCGGCCCCGAACCAGGTCAGGGTGTTCGGGAAGGCGTCACCGGCGAACAGGACGAAGAGGAGCGTCGCACCGAACGCGAACGCCTCGCGCTCGGGTACGGTCCCGCGCGAGAGCGGCCAGGTGTTCGTCACGACGTCAGGGTACGTGGTCATCCGCGTCCGTCATTGCGGAAGGCGGCGAGCGCGCGGGCGATCTCGTCGCCGAGGTACGGCGCCAGGGTCGTCGCGAAGGTGTTCGTCAGGTGGGTGCGGTCCCGGTGCACGAGCACGCCGCCGATGACCGCCGGGCAGGTGGTGTCGGTGCAGTAGTACTGCGTCAGGTCGATCACCCGCGCCTTGCCGGGCATCCGGGCGGCGGCCTGCTCCGAGCCGTCGAACAGACCGAGGCCGAACGAGCGGCTCGAGTCGCACGCGCTCGTCGTCGGGCCCGACATCTGGCCGACGCACGCCACCACGTCGGTCCGAGCGGTCGGGTTGTCGCGGAGCGCCAGGACCGGGATCCCGGCGTCGGCCGCTGCCTGCCACGCCGCGACCATGCCGTCGACGACGGTCTCACCGTCCGACTGCCCGGGCACCGAGGCGATGGGACCGTTGCCGGTCGAGTGCGTGACGATCACGCCGTCCAGGTCGCCGTGCGCGCGCAGGTACGCCATCGCGTTCTGCTTCCAGGCGGTGCAGTCGTCGACCTGCTTCTCCGTGTTCGCCTTCTGCACCGCGGTGGTGAGGTAGCAGCTCTGGTGCCCCGCGACGTCGATGCGCCAGTTGTTCGCCTTCGCGATCGCCTCGTAGGTGTCCACGAAGACGTTGTTGTGCGAGTCGCCGATCGCGATGAGGTGCTCCGTGTACCCGGTCTTCGGGCCCAACGCGCAGACGTTGAACGCACTCGAGTCGTTGGACCAGCACGCCCCGCGGTTCGAGTCGTCGTCGAGCGCGTTCGCGGCCGCGGGCACCCGCACGTCCGCAAGGGCGGGGTTCACGCACGGGTCGGACGACGAGATCAGGGCGGCGGCACCGAAGCAGCGCACGTCGCCGGTGCTCAGGCGCTGCTGGAACTCGGCTGCCTGCATCTGCTGCACGTGCAGCGCCGTCAGCGAGGCGGCACCGAGTGCCACGACGAGCACGGTGCTCAGTGCGCCGTAGAGCGCGACCCGGCGCGGACGCAGCGCCCGCACCCATCCGGAGAACCGGAGCGGCTCCTCGATGCACAGCGTGGTGACCGAACCGACGAGCACGGCACCGACGAGGATCGCGACCTTGTCCTTGGTCGTGAGCTCGTGGCGGAGCACGATCGGCAGGATGACGACGGCGGGCCAGTGCCACAGGTAGACGGCGTACGAGATCCGGCCCAGGAACCCGATGGGGGTGATCCTGCCGATGCGCTGCAGCCCCGAGTGCGCGCCGAACAGCACGACGAGCGTCGCCGACACGACCGGCAGCGCGGCGGCGATGCCCGGGAAGGGCGTGGACCCGGTGATCAGCACGAGCGACGCGACGAGCCCGGCCGCGCCGACCCACGCCCCGACGACCCGCACCGACCGAGCCGGTCCGGTGCGCGGCGCTGCCAGCGGGATGGTCGCCGCGAGCCCGCCGAGCGCGAACTCCCACGCCCGGGTCGCCGTCGAGAAGTACGCGACGCCCGAGGCGGTGTGGGTCTGGACGATGCTCCACGCCAGGGACAGGACCACGACGGCGCCGAGGAGCACCTGCGCGACGACGGCCGGGGAGGCGCCGTCCCGACGTACACGCCGAGCGACCCACAACGCGAGGAGCAGCAGGAGCGGGAGGGCGATGTAGAACTGTTCCTCGACCGACAGCGACCAGAAGTGCTGGAAGGGCGACGCCTCGTTGCCCTGAGCCAGGTAGTCGACCGAGTCGGCGGCCAGCTGCCAGTTCTGCACGTAGACCGTCGACGCGATGAGCTCACGGCCGTACTGGCCCCACAGCGCGCTCGGGACCCACACCAGCACGGCGGTCCCCGTCGCGGCGATCGTGAGGAAGGCCCCGGGGAGCAGCCGCTTCGCCCGCCGCGACCAGAACCCGGCGAGCCCGATCCGGCCGGTGGTGGTCAGCTCACGGAGCAGGTGTCCGGTGATCAGGAAGCCCGAGATCACGAAGAACACGTCGACGCCGACGAAACCGCCCGGCAGCCGGTCGGGCCACAGGTGGTAGAGCACGACGGCGAGGACCGCGAACGCACGGAGCCCCTGGATGTCCCACCGTGTGGGGTCGGCCGTGCGGCGGGGGGAGGAACGCAGGGACCCTCGGGGCGGTGACTCCACCGTGCTTGCAGACATCACGGAGATCCTAGTGTCGCGGGCCGCGCCGGTAGGCTCTCGCCCATGTTCCTCGGCATCACGAACACCCCCCGCGACTACGCCTGGGGCTCGGTCACCGCGATCCCGGAGCTCCTCGGTCGCACCGTCACCGGCGCCCCGCAGGCAGAGCTCTGGCTCGGTGCGCACCCGGGCAGCCCGAGCGTGGTCGTCAACCCGGCGATGGTCGGCGGTGCCGACACGCTGCTCGACTGGATCGCCGCCGAACCGCAGGACGCCCTGGGCGGCGACCGCACCGGCCTGCCGTTCCTGCTGAAGGTGCTCGCAGCGGCGGCGCCCCTGTCGCTGCAGGCGCACCCGACCCCGGAGCAGGCCGAGGCCGGCTTCGCGCGCGAAGAGCGCGAGGGCATCGCGATCGACGACCCGGCGCGCAACTACAAGGACCCGTTCCCGAAGCCCGAGCTCGTCGTCGCCCTGAGCGAGCGGTTCGAGGCCCTGAGCGGCTTCCGCCCGGTGGCGGAGACCCTGGCCGAGGTCCGCGTGCTCGACGCCGGCAGCGGTCGGCTCGGCCCCCTCGAGGTGCACCTGCAGCACGGGCTCGAGGACACCGTCCGGTGGCTCGAGACGGCCGACGAGTCCGCGCTCGCCGTCGTGCAGGCGGCGAGCGACCTCGCCCTCGCACTCGACGACGACGTCCTCACCCCGAACACGGCGACGGTCCGCGACCTGGCGACGAGCTGGCCGGGCGACCCCGGCATCGTCGTCTCCCTGCTCATGCACCGGGTGACGCTCACCGCCGGCCAGGCGATGTACCTGCCCGCCGGCAACATCCACGCCTACCTGGACGGCCTCGGCATCGAGCTGATGGCGCCGTCCGACAACGTGCTGCGTGGGGGACTGACGCCGAAGCACGTCGACGTGCCCGAACTCCTGCACGTGCTCGACTTCACGGCGTACCCGGCACCGGTCCTCGAGCCGGAGCGCCTGGCCCCCGGCGTGGACCGCTTCGCACCGGAGGGCGTCGGCTTCGCGCTGCTGCGGGTCGACGGTGACGGACGACCGGTCGGGCTGAGCACCGGCGGCGTGGCTCCGCTCACCGGACCGTCGATCGCGATCTGCACCGAGGGCGTCGTGACGCTCGTCGGCGCGACGTCCGCCACGTTGCTCCGCAAGGGCGAGTCCTGCTTCATCACACCGGACGAGGGCGACGTCACGGTCGAGGCCGACTCGTCGAACGGCGTGACGTCCACGGTCTTCATCGCGACCGGTCGGTAACGCGGAGCGACGCGGGCACCCGGGCAGCACCGGACCGGCGCGGAGCCGCACGGGCTGGCGCGGTCACGCACACCGCCGCCGGGGCACCTCGTCCGTCCGCTAGCGTGGCGACCATGAGTTGGCTGGTCACCGGCGGTGCCGGGTACATCGGGTCCCACGTCGTCCGAGCACTGCGCTCGGCCGGCATCGACACGGTCGCGTTCGACGACCTCTCGAGCGGTTTCCGCGCGTTCGTGCCGGACGACGTGCCGTTCGTCGAGGGCACGATCCTGGACGGCGAGCTGGTCGCCCGCACCCTGCGGGAGCACGACGTCACCGGCGTGGTGCACGTCGCGGGCTTCAAGTACGCCGGCGTCTCGGTCGAGCGTCCGCTGCACACCTACGAGCAGAACGTCACCGGCATGGCCACGCTGCTCCGTGCGATGGCCGAGAACGGCGTCACGAAGGCCGTCTTCTCGTCGAGCGCCGCGGTGTACGGCACCCCGGACGTCGACGTCGTCGTGGAGTCGACCCCGAAGGCGCCCGAGTCTCCGTACGGCGAGTCGAAGCTCATCGGCGAGTGGCTGCTGCGCGACATGGAGGTCGCCGCCGGCTTCACGACGACCTCGCTCCGCTACTTCAACGTCGTCGGGTCGGGTGAGCCCGACCTGTACGACGCCAGCCCGCACAACCTGTTCCCGCTCGTGTTCGACGCACTGCTGGCCGGCCGAACTCCACGCATCAACGGCGACGACTACGCCACCGAGGACGGCACCTGCGTCCGCGACTACATCCACGTCGCCGACCTCGCGCACTCGCACGCCGTCGCGGCGCAGAAGCTCGAGGCGGGGGAGCCGCTCGAGCAGGCGTACAACCTCGGCAGCGGCGACGGTGTGAGCGTCCGGCAGATCATGGACGCCATGGCGAAGGGCACCGGGATCGCCTTCGACCCGGAGATCGCGCCGCGCCGCCCCGGTGACCCGGCGCGCATCGTGGCCACCGGCGAGGCCGCCACGCGCGACCTCGACTGGGCGATGCGCCACACCCTCGACGAGATGGTCACGAGTGCGTGGGAGGCCCGCCGCAGCGCTTCGTAGCGGCTGAGGACGTGTCAGTTGTCCCCCGAAACCCCGACAGACCGGGCGCGACACGCCCAGACGGGGGACATGACACGCCGAAGCGGGCAGTGCCTTCTATGATCCGCGACTTGACTCAGACGAATGACACCGCTGTAATTACAGGCAACGACTTCAATCGTTGTGGTCCCGTTATCGAGACGTCAGGGGTGATCAGGGTGAACGGTTCCGACTTCCACGCCGGAGTTCCGGAGGACTGGCACGTCGACCCCGTGGCGCTCGGCGTCCCGGGTGTTCGACGGCCGGAGACGGACGACGAGGAGAACCCGCTCGCGTGGCAGGTCGACTCGCTGTGCGCACAGACCGACCCGGAGGCGTTCTTCCCCGAGAAGGGCGGCTCCACGCGCGAAGCGAAGAAGATCTGCACGTCGTGCGAGGTCCGCGCGCAGTGCCTCGAGTACGCACTCGAGAACGACGAACGCTTCGGCATCTGGGGCGGCCTGTCCGAGCGCGAGCGCCGCAAGCTCAGGAAGCGGGCGTAGGAGCGCACCCCGTCTGCCGGGAGGCACGGTGCGCGTCCGGCGCACACCGTGCGACCCATGAAACCTCGTCGCAGGCTCCTCGGCGCGCCCTCACACGGCGCTGGCGCGCCGTGCCCGTTCGGCCGCGCAGGTTCACGGCGCGCCGCCGTCCGCAGCGGACGCCGTGCCTCCAGACCGTAGAGTGACGCCCGTCATGCAGCCCAGAGTCACCGCGATCCTCGTCGCCGCCAACGGAGCGGCCCACCTCGACCGGACCCTGGACGCACTCGCGGCCCAGACCCGCCACCCCGAGAACCTGGTGGTCGTCGACGTCGGATCGACCGACGGCTCCACCGCCGGCCTGTCCTTCGGCGGGTCCGCCGAGCTCCTGCGCCTGCCGGCCGGACGCCCCTTCGGCGAAGCCGTCGCCCGCGGGGAACGCGAGGCCCCGCCCGCCGTCGTGGACGAGCCCGTCGACGAGTGGCTGTGGCTGCTCGGGCACGACAACGCGCCGTCGCCGACCGCGCTCGCCGACCTGCTCTCCGCCGTCGAGATCGCACCGTCCGTGGTCGTGGCCGGCCCGAAGCTCGTCGCCGACGAGGACCCCTCGCTCATCCGCGCGTTCGGCGAGAGCATGACGCGCTTCGGCCGCTCGATCGGTCTCGTGCAGGACGAGCTCGACCAGGGCCAGCACGACCGGCACACCGACGTGCTCGGCGTCGCCGCCGGTGGCATGCTCGTGCGCCGCTCGGTGTGGACCGAGCTCGCCGGCTTCGACCCGGCGCTGCCCGACGTCGACGCCGCCCTCGACTTCTGCGTCCGGGTCCGCCTGGCCGGGCACCGCGTCGCAGTGGTCCCCGAGGCGAAGGTCACCACCGCCGGTCCGGTCGAGGAGTTCGGCCGCAAGCGCGTGTCCGAGGCCCGCCGCGTCCGCATGCACCGGCAGGCGCAGCTGCACCGCCGGATGACCTACGCGCCGCTCGGACTGCTCTGGCTGCACTGGCTCACCCTCGTCCCCTTCGCACTCGGCCGGGCGATCGGCCACCTCGTCGCCAAGCACCCCGCGGCCGTCGTCCCCGAGCTCGCCGCGGCGTTCGCGGTGGCCTTCGGCGGAGGCACCGGTCGCGCGCGCAGGAACCTCGCCCGCACGAAGAAGCTCGGTTGGGCCGCCGTCGAACCGCTCCGGGTCAGCTGGCGTCGGGTGCACGAGCACCGCACCACCTCGCGCGACGTCGAACTCGCCCGGGTCGAGGACGCCCCGATCGCGCGGGCGTCGTTCCTCGGCGACGGCGGGATCTGGGTCGTGCTGGCCGCGGCGGTACTGAGTGTCGTGACGCTCTACCCCCTGCTCGGCTCACCGGCGCTGACCGGCGGCGGCCTGCTGCCCCTCAGCACGAGCGTCGGGCAGCTCTGGCAGAACGTCGGGTACGGCTGGCACTCGCTCGGCACCGGGTTCACCGGACCCTCCGATCCGTTCGCCGCCGTGCTGGCGGTCCTCGGTTCGATCGTGTTCTGGTCGCCCTCGACGTCCGTCGTGCTCGTGATGCTCGTCGCCTTCCCCGTGTCCGCCCTCGGCGCGTGGTTCGCCGTCCGCAAGGTGACCACCCGCACGTGGGTGCCGGTGATCGGGGCCGCGCTGTACGCCATCGCGCCCTCGCTCGTCGGCGCGGTCACGACGGGTCACCTCGGCGCCGTCATCGCGCACCTGGTGCTGCCGTGGCTGTTCGTCGCCGTGCTCGAGGCACACCGCTCGTGGGCGTGGGCGTCCGGCGCCTCGCTGCTGTTCGCGGTCGCGGCGGCCTCGGCACCGTCGTTGCTGCCGGTCCTGCTGGTCGGGTGGCTCGTCGCGCTCGTCGTCGGGTGGCGCCGTGCACACCGTCGGGCCTTCATCCCGGTGCCGACCGCGGTGCTCTTCCTGCCGCTCGTCCTCGCCCAGGTCGCCCGCGGCAACGTCCTCGCCGTCTTCGCCGATCCCGGCGTCCCCTCGGCCACCCGGGCGCCGTCCGCGCTGCAGCTGGCCATCGGACAGCCGCTGCCGGACTGGAGCGGGTGGCTGCCCGCAACGTCCGGGCTCGCCGCCGTCGGCACGTGGCTGCCGATCGTGATGGCCGTCCTGGCCGTGCCGATCGCCGCCGCCGCGATCGGCGCGATGCTCGGACACCGCTGGGCCGTCGCCGGCTCGGCGCTCGTCGTCGCACTGCTCGGCTTCGGCACGGCGTTCGCCGCCACCCACGTGACCGTCACCGGTGTCGGGTCGACCACCACCATCGTGTGGCCGGGCAGCGGCCTGTCGGTGTACTGGCTCGCGATCGTCGTGGCTGCCTGCATCGGGATCGACGTGTTGCCGAAGGCCGCACCGGTCACCGGGCTCGTCGCGACGGTGCTCGCCGGTGTGGCGGTGGCCCCCGCGTTCGCCGCGTTCTACCTCGGCAACGCCGCCATCCAGCCGACCACCGGCCGGGTGCTCAGCGCGTACGTGAACGCCGAGGCCCAGGCGAACCCCGACGTCGGCACGCTGGTCGTGGTGCCGCAGGACGACGGGTCGCTCGCGGTCGCGCTCGAACGCGGACAGGGCGCCACCCTCGACGACCAGTCGACCCTCGACGCCACCGCCCTGCGGTTGAGCGAGTCCGGCGCCCGCCTGACGACGCTCGCCGGCAACCTGGCGAGCCGCAGCGGCTACGACCCACGGCCGGCGCTGCAGGAACTCGGCATCAGCTTCGTCCTGCTCGACGACGCCGGCGACGACCCCGAGGCGCAGACCGTGCACGACCGGGCCGCGGGCGCGATCGGGCAGAACGCCCTCTTCACGAGCATCGGTGAGACCACGAACGGCCAGCTGTTCCACTACGAGGGCGACGTCGACCGGACCACCACCGGGTCCGCCGCGGCCCGTGCCACGCACGTCCTGTACCTGGTCGTGCTCGGGGTGGTGTTCGGGGCGGCCGCGCTGCTCGCCGTGCCGACGGCCCCGCGCCGCCGCCGCGCCACCTCGAACGTCATCGAGGCCGAGGAACCCGCGACCACCTTCGACGAGGAGCGCGACGAATGAGCACCACCACCCGTTCGGTCCGACGCTGGGTCGTCCGCGGCACCGCCACCGCGATCGCCGTGGTCGTCGCTGCCGGCGCCGTCACGGCCGCGCACGCGTACGGCACCGCGGCCGAACCGGGTCGCCCGGCCGGCCGGACCGTCACCCCGGTGCCGGCCGACGCCGAACGCGTCTGCGCCGGCAGCGCGCTGCGGCTGTCCGACGACTCCGGCAACGACGCCACCCAGGCGAGCACCGTCGGGTCGGCCACCGTGGCCACTGCGACGACCGGGTCGACCGTGGAACGGTCCTCACTCGACCCGTCGTCCACGGGCGGCAGCGACCCGCGCCTGCTCACCGCCCCCGCGGGCGACACCACGCCGCAGGTCGCCGGCAGCAGTTACCAGAGCGTCTCCAGCGGCGACCTGGTCGGCGCCGGCGCGGCGTCCTGCGACGACCCCTCGCAGTCGACCTGGCTCGTCGGCGGCTCGACCGAGACCGGGCGCACCAGCCTCGTCACCCTGTCGAACCCGACCGACGTGAACGCGACCGTCGACCTGGCGATCTACGACGGCACCGGCACGGTCAGCGCCCCCGGCACGACCGGTATCGTCGTCGCCCCGAACACCCAGAAGGTCGTCCCGTTGTCCGGCTTCGTGTCCGACCAGGGATCGACCGTCGTGCACGTCTCGTCCTCCGGCGGGCAGATCGTCGCCCACATGCAGGAGACCGTCGTGCGCACGCTGACCCCCGGCGGCTACGACATCGTCTCCGGCGGCGCCGCCCCCTCACGGTCGCAGGTCATCCCCGGCGTCGTGCTCGCCGGCGCGCAGGAGGCGCAGCGCGGTGACGACACCGCGGACGCCGCCCCCGTCGTCCGGCTGTTCGTCCCCGGTACCCGGTCGGCACGCGTCACGCTCGGCATCAGCACGGCGGACGGCGGCGGCACGACCGTGAACGCCACTGCCGAGCCCGGGGTCGTGACCGACGTCGCGCTCGACGACTTCCCGGACGGCCGGTACTCCTTCACCGTCACGTCGACGCAACCGGTCGTCACCGGTGCCCGGACGACCTCGCCGACGGCCGACGGCAACAGCGACCTCGGCTGGTTCGCCTCGGCCGAGCCCCTGGGCGACCAGGTCATCACCGCGGTGGCACCGGGGGAGGGCGTCCGCCTGAACCTCGTCAACACCACGCGCGAGGACCGGGCGGTCACGATCCGCTCCGGCGACGAGGAGACCACGCTCCAGCTGCTGTCCGGCGTCACCGCGACCCTGCCGGTGCAGACCGCGAAGCAGCTCTCGATCTCCGGGGCCGAGGGCATCGTGGCGGGTGTGACCTACCGCGGGGACGACGGCATCGCCGGGTTCCCGATCCGACCGTCCACCCAGGTGTCCACGCCGGTGCGCGTCTACCCCTGACGACGAGGACGGTGCGCCGCCCCCGGGCGCCGCACCGTCACCAGTGGCGGTAGCGGTCCGGCGCCAGGTCCCACGGGTCCTTGCCGATCAGCTCGCCGACGGCCCGGAACACGGCCGTCTCGATGATGATCCGCCGGTCAGCGTCGTCCTTCTCGGGGCTGCGGTTCACCCGCTCGACGGGGATCCGGAACACGGTGACCCTGCGGGTGTCGCGGTCGATGCGCCACCGGGGCATCGCGTCGGGAAGGGTGGCATCGGTCGGCATGTCGGCCACCTGGAACACCACGCCCGACAGTTCCTCCGGCCACAGGCCGATCAGGTAGTGGGCGCTGTCGCCGACGATGCGGTCGAAGGCTTCGGCGCGGGTCGTGATCGGTGCGAGCTCGGGACCGGTCACGCTCGACCGCCCACCGCGTCCGTGCCGGGACCGGCCTCGACCGCGGTCGATCGGGGTGACGAGGCGGGGCTTGCGACGCATCCCCACATCGTACGCGCGCACCGGGTGCTCCCGGACGCTCCGCTAGGCTCCGTGTCGACATGGACGTGAGGATCTGCAGCAAGGTCGCGTGCGCCGCGAGCGCTTCGGCGACCCTGACCTACGACTACGGGGACTCCATGGTCGTCGTCGGGCCGCTCTCCACGCGGGTCGAACCGCACGGCTACGACCTCTGCACCCGGCACGCCGCCGGTCTGCGCGTCCCGCGCGGCTGGCAGGTGGTGCGGCGCGAGCCGCTGCAGCGCGAGGCCGACTGACGGCGCGCCTGCGCGACGCACCAACGGCGGTGGACGGGGCCAGTGGAACGTGACCGACGTCGCCTGGGGACCCGTGCCTCCCGGCATGGAAGACTGATGGCATGCCCACCGAAGCCCAGACCGCAGCACCGTACCGCGTCGCCGACCTCTCGCTCGCCGAGGCGGGCCGCCACCAGATCCGCCTCGCCGAGAACGAGATGCCGGGCCTGATGGCCCTGCGCGAGGAGTTCGCGGCGTCGCAGCCGCTGGCCGGAGCGCGCATCGCCGGGTCGCTGCACATGACGGTGCAGACGGCCGTCCTGATCGAGACGCTCGTCGCTCTGGGTGCGCAGGTGCGGTGGGCGAGCTGCAACATCTTCTCCACGCAGGACGAGGCCGCCGCGGCGATCGCGGTCGGCCCGACCGGCACGCCGGACGAGCCTGCCGGTGTCCCCGTGTTCGCGTGGAAGGGCGAGACGCTCGAGGAGTACTGGTGGTGCACCAGCCGCATCTTCGACTGGACCGCCGAAGCCGCCGCGGTCGGAGCCGACTGGGCCGGTCCGAACCTGATCCTGGACGACGGCGGTGACGCCACCATGCTCGTGCACACCGGAGCCGACGCTGAAGCCGCTGGTGTTGCACCGGACGCCGGCGCCGACGCGAGTGCCGAGTGGAAGATCGTGCTCGACACCGTCGCGGCGTCGCTCGAGACGTCGTCCGACCGCTGGACCCGCATCGCCGCGGACATCGAGGGCGTCACCGAGGAGACCACCACGGGCGTACACCGCCTGTACGAGCTGTCGCGGAACGGACAGCTGCGGTTCCCCGCGATCAACGTGAACGACTCCGTGACGAAGTCGAAGTTCGACAACAAGTACGGCATCCGCCACTCCCTGCCCGACGGCCTGAACCGTGCGACCGACGTCCTGATGGGCGGCAAGGTCGCGTTCGTGGTCGGGTACGGCGACGTCGGCAAGGGTGCGGCGGAGGCCCTGCGTGGCCAGGGTGCCCGCGTCATCGTCAGCGAGGTCGACCCGATCTGCGCGCTGCAGGCCGCGATGGACGGTTACCAGGTGGCCCGTCTGGCCGACGTCATCGAGACCGTCGACATGGTCATCACGTGCACGGGCAACCTCGGCGTCGTGGGCGTCGACGAGATGCTCGGGCTGAAGCACCTGGCGATCGTCGCCAACGTCGGCCACTTCGACAACGAGATCGACATGGCCGGCCTCGAGTCGCTGCCCGGTGTGGAGAAGGTCGAGATCAAGCCGCAGGTGCACGAGTGGCGCCTGCCGACTGGCCGCTCGATCCTGGTGCTGTCCGAGGGGCGGCTGATGAACCTCGGCAACGCCACCGGGCACCCGTCGTTCGTGATGAGCAACTCGTTCACGAACCAGGTGCTGGCGCAGATCGAGCTGCACACCCGTCGTGACGAGTACCCGACCGGGGTCTACGTGCTGCCGAAGCACCTGGACGAGAAGGTCGCTCGCCTGCACCTCGGCGCCCTCGGGGTGGAGTTGACGACGCTGCGCCCGGAGCAGGCGGCGTACATCGGCGTGCCGGTCGAGGGCCCCTTCAAGCCGGAGCACTACCGGTACTGAGCCGAGGCGCGCCGGGCGCCGCGCTAGCGCGGGAAGCCCGGCGGCCGCGCCGACGCCGACGCGCCAGCCGCGGTGAGCAGCCCGACGCGGGAGCGCAGCGCCTGCACGTCCCGCCCACGGCGCAGCACGACGACCCCGGCGAGGAACACCTCGGCGGGCACCGGCGGCACCGGGTGGGCGAAGGGCGCGACGTCCGCGGCCAGCGCTCGGGCGGCGGACTCCCGGAGCTCGGGGCGCATCACGGCAGCCCCGCGGAAGAACGCGCCGAGCCGGTTCTCGAGTCGCTGCGGCAGCGCCGAGACGTCCGCGACCGTGGCCCAGGCCGTCAGCTCGGGTGGCAGCACGACCTGGGGGTCGCGCTGCTTCGGCAGCCGCTCGTGCTGCACGACGGTGCCGGCGAGCAGGTCCCCGAGGCGCCGCGGACGACTGCCGAACAACGCCACGAGCAGCGCCACCGACCCGAACGTCGTCCACAGCTCGAACAACCCGACGAGCGCGCGGGTGAAGGCGTGCCGGAAGCCGATCGCACCGCCGTCGACCCGGACGACCCGCGTGCCGACGGCGTACCGGCCGACGCTGCGGCCCCGGGTCACGGTCTCGACGGCGGCCGGCACGAGCACGAGCACGGCGACGAACAGGGCGATGCCCAGCGCGGCGCCCCACGCCTCGTCGAGGCCGCTCGGCCACAGCCGGGACACCCCGAACACCAGCAGCAGGTACAGGACGAGCAGGCACACCCCGTCGAGGAGCGCCGACGCCAACCGCAGGACGAGTCCGGCCGGCTGCACGTCGAGCGCGACCGCCTCGCCGACCACGAGCTCGTCGGCGGTCTCGTCCAGGGCGAGCGAGAACCGGGCGTCGGCGAGGTCGCGCGGCGTGCGGGGCTTCGACATGGGATCATTCTGTCGGAAGTCGGCCGACACGAGGGGGGACACGTGGACCTGGACGCCTACGCCGAGGTGCACCGCGACCGCTGGCAGGAGCTCGACCGCCTCGCGCGCGCCCGGCACACCACCGGTGCCGACGTCGACCAGCTCGTCTCGGGGTACCAGGCCGCCGCGACGGACCTCGCCCGCATCCGCGGCGCCGCACCTCGCACCGCGACCGGCGACCGACTGTCGCTCACCCTGTACCGCGCCCGCCTGCGCTTCACCGGCACCCCGGTCGACCCGCTCACCGCGGTCGCCCTGTTCTTCACCCGACAGCTGCCCGCGGCGCTGTACCGGATCCGCTGGGTGACGATCTGGGTGGCGCTGGCCACCGTCGCGATCGGCGCGATCGTGGCCGTCTGGATCACGACGACCCCGGGGGCGACGGCGACCTTCGGCACGCCGGAGGCGCTGCGCCAGTACGCCACGCAGGACTTCGTCGACTACTACTCCGACCACGGCCTCGGCGCGTTCACGGCGCAGGTGTGGACGAACAACGCCTTCATCGCGGCCACCATGGTCGCGTTCGGCATCACGGGTGTCTTCGTGCCGTTCTCGATCATGCAGAACGCCGTCGGGCTCGGTGTCTCCGCGGCGATCATGCACTCGCAGGGTCGCCTGGCCGACTTCTTCCTCTACATCGCCCCGCACGGCCAGCTCGAGCTGTACTCGGTCTTCCTCGCCGGCGGGGCGGGCCTGATGATCTTCTGGTCGTGGGTCGCTCCGGGGCCGCACCGGACCCGCGCGCAGGCCCTCGCCGAGGACGGCCGAGCCCTCATCACGATCGCGGTCGGCCTGACGCTGACGCTGCTGCTGTCCGGCCTGGTCGAGGGCATCGTCACCCGTCAGGACTGGCCGTGGCCGGTCAAGATCGGCATCGGGACGATCGCGCTCGCCGCGGTCCTGGCGTACCAGTGGGTGCTCGGCGGTCGTGCGTACCGGGCCGGAGAGCGCGGCGACCTCGACGAGTTCGAGCGCGGCACGTCCGCCCTGGTCGCCGGGTAGCGTCCGCCCGGCTTCAGAGCCGGCCGGTCGCCTTCGCGCGGAGGTAGGCGTCGGCCACGAGCGGTGGGACGTCCTCCGGTGCGCCACGGACGACCTCGGCGCCGCTCCGGCGTGCGACGTCGGCGACGCCGTCGGCATCGAGCAGGGTGCGTTCGGCGGCGGCCCGCCGGTACACGTCGCGCTCCGCGCCGGTGGGGAGGCCCGGCACGCGTCCGCCCCGCGCCGTGCGGATCGTCGTGGCCGGGTCCACCCCGCCGCGTGCGGTCCGCTGCACCGCCGGGTCCTCGATGCTCGTCACCACCACGGCGTGCCGCCGGGTGAGCCGGGGCAGCACCGCCAGAAGGTCGCCGGAGGCACCGACCGAGTCGAGACTCGACGCCAGCACGACGAGCGCCCGTGAGGTCGTGATCGAGTCGACGAGCGCCGGCACGGCGGACCAGTCGGTCGCGGCGAGTCCGGGTTCCGCCATCGCGAGGGCCTCGCCGAAGCGCTGGACCACGTCGGTGCGGGTCGCCCCGTGCACACGGTCGTGGACGGTGTCGTCGAGGACCGCCAGGTCGACCCGGTCGCCGGCGGCCGCGGCGAGGGCGCCGAGGAGCAGTGCGGACTCGATGAAGGTGTCGAGGCGGGGTTCGTCGGCCACCCGTCCGGCGCCGGCACGCCCGGCGTCGACGACGACCACGACCCGCCGGTCGCGCTCCGGGCGCCAGGTGCGGACCACGAGGTCCTGTCGTCGGGCGGTCGCTCGCCAGTCGATCGAGCGGACGTCGTCGCCCCGCACGTAGTCGCGCAGCGAGTCGAACTCCGTGCCGTGGCCGCGGAGCTGCAGGGTGGTCTCACCGTCGAGTTCGCGCAACCGGGCCAGCCGTGACGGCAGGTGCCGTCGCGAGCGGAACGGCGGGGTGACGACGAGTTCGCCCGGCGCTGTGACGACCCGTTGCCGGGCCGCGAGACCGAGCGGACCGAACGCCCGGACCGCGACGCCGGCCGTGCGGCGTCGACCGCGGCGGAACGGGGTGAACCGCATGCGGGCGGTCCGGCGTTCGCCCGCGGGCACCGTCATCCGGACCCGGCGCGGCCGGTGCCCGGCGGAGGGCTCCCACATGTCGCGGACGATGCTCCGGAGCACCCGCCCGCCGTCGTTCGCGAGCACGAGCGTGCCGTCGGCGGTGCTGTCCCGACGGGCCAGTCGCGGCATCCGCCGCTCGACCCGCACGCGTGCCAGGTCGGCGGCGAGCAGCACGTCGATGGCCGCGGCGAGCAGCACGACCACGACCCACGCCAGGCCGGCCCACCCGCTGGCGAGCAGCACGGTGGGCACGATGGCGACGGCGAGCAGCGCGACGAACCGGCCGGAGACCGCCACTAGATCGGCACCCGCACCTGCTCGAGCACCTGCTGGAGCACCCCGTCGGCGCCGACGCCCTCGAGCTCGGCGTCGGCGGCCACCCGGAGCCGGTGGCGCCAGACCGGCAGGGCCATCGCCTGCACGTGGTCCGGCGTGATGGCGTCGTAGCCGGTGAGCCACGCCCAGGCCTTCGCAGCGGCGAGCAGAGCGGTCGCACCGCGCGGGCTGACCCCGACACGGACGGACGGTGCCTGACGGGTGGCGCGGGCGAGGTCGACGATGTACGCCAGCACGTCGTCACGGGCACCGACGGCCCGGACGGCGCGCTGCGCGGCGAGGACCTCGTCGACGCCGACCACGGGGGTGATGCCCGCTGACCGGACGTCCCGCGGGACGAAGCCGTCGGCGTGCCGGCGGAGGACCTGCCACTCGACGTCGCGCGGCGGGATGTCGAGCGTCAGCTTCATCAGGAAGCGGTCGAGCTGCGCCTCGGGGAGCGTGTAGGTGCCCTCGAACTCGATCGGGTTCATGGTCGCGGCGACGAAGAACGGGTCGGGCAGGAGCCGCGCGTCGCCGTCCACGCTGACCTGGCGTTCCTCCATCGCCTCGAGCAGGGCGGACTGGGTCTTCGGGGGTGTTCGGTTCACCTCGTCGGCGAGCAGCACGTTGGTGAAGACGGGGCCCTCGCGGAACGGGAACGTGCCGGTGGAGGCGTCGTACACGAGCGAACCCGTCACGTCGCCGGGCATCAGGTCCGGCGTGAACTGGATCCGCTTCGTGTCGAGGGACATCGCGGCGGCCAGGCTGCGGACGAGCAGGGTCTTGGCGACGCCGGGCACCCCCTCGAGCAGCACGTGCCCCTGCGCCAGGAGTCCGACGATCATGCCGGACACCGCGCCCTCCTGTCCGACGACGGCCTTGGCGACCTCGGCCCGGACCCGCCCGAAGGCGTCGCGGAGCCCGGGGTCGTGCTCGTTCCGGTCGTGCGGGGCGCGGTCGGCCGGTGTGGGGTCGTGCGGGTCGGGGGCATCTGGCAGGTCGGTCACGGTCGTGCTCCTGGTCGGTCTCGGTCGGTGCTGGGACGGTCGCCCGACGTGGATCGTCGGACGGCCCGTTCGAGGTCGTCGAGCGCCCTCGTGCCGTCGACGAGGGCGCGGTCGTCGGGGGTCGGACCGCCGACGAGGACGGCGCCGACGCGGTCGTGCGGGATGCCGGTGGCGCGGGCCGCTGCGCGGACGACGTCGTCGACGTGCGCGGACCGGGGGAGTCCGAGCAGCTGGCCGATCCGACGGACCGCGGCGGCGCGGAGGGTGTCCAGGGCATGGGTGCGGTCGTGGGTGCGGGCGTACATCCGGGCCCGGCCCTCGGTGGTCTCCGCGGCGCGGACCACCACGGGCATCCGCTCGACGACGAGCGGCCCGAGACGTCGGCCCCGCCACACCGCGGCGGCGACGGCCACCAGGGCGAGCAGCGCGAGGCCGCTCGGCACCCACGGCGGTGCGAGCTCGCCGAGTGTCGGGACGGCGTCGGGGGCGCCGACGGTCGGCGTGTACCACGTGAGGCGGTCGTCCGAGCCGAGCAGGCCGAGGGCGAGTGCGGCGTTCCCGGCGGTCGTGATCGTGTCGTTGCGGAAGGCCGAGGTGGTGCCGACGAGGGTGACGTCACCGCCGGTGGTCGCCGTGCGGACGAGGCCCCAGGCTCGGTCGTCGCCGCTGCCGGACGGCGCGCAGCGGTCCGCGCCGGGGTCGTCGACCGTGTAGCCGTACCCCTCGGTGGACACGCGCGCAGCCGACGCCGCGGCCGGGATCGCGCAGGACGCGGTGGACACGGTGTCGCCGCCCTCGGGAGCGGTGGCCGTGGTGACGTCGAGGCCGAACGACGCGAACGGGGTCGAGTCGACGCCCACCAGGACCACGTGCTCGGCGGTCCGGGCGATGCGCTCGGCGACGCCTGGGTCGAGGACGCCGTCGGAGTCGTCGACGAACACCGTGCCACCGTCGATCCCGTCGGCACGGTCGGTCACCCGGACGGAGGTGCCACGCTGCTCCAGGACCCGGACCAGCGCGGCCGATCCGCTCGCGGTGGTCGAGGTCGGGTCGAGGGGGCGTCGCTCCGGCGGCTGGGCGCCCTGCACCACGGCCGTGAGCACCGCGAGCACGATCCCGACGAGCACGATGGCGATCCAGAAGCCGAACCGGAACCGTCGGCTCTCGCGCTGCTCCGGTCGGGGTGCGGCCGTGCGCGGCACGTCGGTGGCGGTGCTCATGCTGGCACCACCGGCCCCGTGGACCTGGCCGGACGGGCCTGGCGAACGGCACGCTCGGTGTCGAGGACCCGGCGAGCAGTGGCCTCGTCGGCGTCGAGCCCGAGGTAGCGGACGGCGTCGAAGGCCGTCGCGGCGTCGTCGAGCGCCGCGGCCTCGGCGGGGAAGGGCACGGCTGCGCGGGCGGCGATGGTGCGTGCGGTCGCCCCGGGGACGTCGGGGACCAGGTCGCGCTCGCCGAGGCCGCGGGCGGTCGCACGGAAGCCGTCGAGGACCGTGGCCGACCAGTCGCCCCGGCGGATCGCGGACTGTGCGGCGTCGAGCAGTTCGCGGGCGGACCGGAGGTCGTCGTCGTCGAACACCCCGCCGGTGTCGTCCGCGTCGCTGCGTGCACGACGTCGGGGGAGCCCGCGGGCCACGACGACGAGCACGACGACGGCGACGAGCACCACGATCGCGATCACCAGGGCCGTGCGGGCCGCGACGGGGGAGTCGAGTCCGTCGGCGCGGAGCGACCCGAGCCAGTCCAGGAACGTCCGTGACGCACGGTCCCACCACGTCACGTGCGCGCCGTCGTACGCGGGCCGGTCGAGTTCGCGTTCGAGCAGACGGCGGGCCTCGTCGGGGTCGACCGCGGTCATGCGGTCCCGTCCGGCGGGCGGTGCTGCCCCTGCTGCTGCCCGGGCCCCTGCTGCTGCTGGCCGGGCCACTGCTGCTGCCCCGCCGGCTGGCCGGGCCACTGCTGCTGCCCCGCCGGCTGGCCGGGCCACTGCTGCTGCCCCGCCCACGGCTGCTGCGGCCACGGCGGACGGGCGACCGGCGCGGACGGCGCGAACGGGTCGGCCGGCTGCCCGGTGTCGAGGTGCGACGCGATGCGCTGGTCGAGGGCCTCGGTCCGGATCCGCCGGTCGATGGTCAGGAAGGTGACGACCGCGGCGCTCAGCACGTCGGTGACGCACTGCACCGCGATCGCGAGCAGGCTGCCGATGACGATCAGGACGAGGGCGCCGGCACCGATGCCCGAGGACGCGTCGGTCTGCCCGAGCGGGTCGAACACCCCGCCGACGAGCACGGCCCCGATGGTGAGCGGTGCCGTGGCGATCGACGCCGCGACGCCGAACACCACCTGCACGAGCAGCAGTACGCCGAAGGTCCGCCAGAACGCACCGCGGGTGAGCCGCCACGACTGCGCGGCGGCGGCGAAGACCGGTCGACCCTCGAGCGCGATGGTCGGCACCGTGAAGGCGAAGCGGATGCCGAGCCAGGTCAGGACCACGCCGAGGCCGAGGACCATCACGAAGACAGCGAGGACGAACCACCCGGCGCCGGCGTCCCCGGCGCCGAGCGCCGCGAAGAACGCAACGAAGACCACCGCGACGACGATGCCGACGACGAGCCCCGCGCCGATCTGCACGAACATCCACGCGACCACCGGCCACCGCCGCCCGGCGAGCAGCGCCCACAGGCCCCGGAAGGTCGCGCGACGGCCGAGGACCCGCTGGCCGGTGTCCGCGGCGACCGGTGCCACCAGGAAGCCGCGACCGAGGTACGCGAGGAACGGCAGGCCGATCGTCAGCAGGATCCACAGCGTCACCGAGCCCGCGACGATCGTGTCGCCACCACCGCTGCCGTCGAACGCCGTCATCATCCGCGACTGCAGCGCCTGCTGGCCGAACGTGCTGACGAGGGTGGAGAGCAGCCCGAGCACGCCGCTGAGCAGCACGCTCCAGAGCAGCAGGACGCGGGCGTTGCGGCGGAAGACCGTGAAGGCGCCGCCGAGCACGTCACCGAACCCGAGCGGGCGCAGGGGGATCACCGGACGCGAGCCGGACGGCGGACGACCGCCGGGGGGTCGACCCGGCCCCGGGGCGGGCGGCGGCGGCGCGGAGAACCGGGGCGGGCCTCCCGGCTGTCCCTGCCACGCGCCCTGCTGCCCGGCGCGCTGCTGACCACCGCCAGGCGTCTGCCAATCGGACATGACCTCGGCCCCCTTCGTCGTGTCGGTCCGCGCTGCGACGCGCGGTCCACCTCCATCCTGGCGGAAAACGCCGCGTGACGGGGCCTCGGCTATCGTGTGGGGACACGTGCCGACCCGGCACCACCCGCACGCCACACGGAGTCCACATCACATGACACCGCGCATCCTCGTCGTCGACGACGACCAGGCCCTCGCCGAGATGATCGGCATCGTCCTCCGCTCGGAGGGCTACGAACCCGAGTTCAGCGCTGACGGCAACGACGCCGTCGACGCGTTCCACAGCACGAAGCCGGACCTCGTCCTGCTCGACGTGATGCTCCCGGGCATCGACGGCATCGAGGTCTGCAAGCGCATCCGTGCCGAGAGCGGCACGCCGATCATCATGCTCACCGCCAAGAGCGACACCGCCGACGTCGTCCTCGGCCTCGAGAACGGTGCCGACGACTACGTCGTCAAGCCGTTCAACCCGAAGGAGCTCGTCGCCCGCATCCGCACGCGGCTGCGGCCGAGCGCCACCGACGCCACCGTGCTGCACGTCGGTGACGTGACCGTCGACGTCGCCGGGCACGAGGTCCGCCGCGGCGACACCGTCATCGCGCTCACCCCGCTCGAGTTCGACCTGCTCCGCGCGCTCGCCGAGAAGCCGAACCAGGTCTTCACCCGCGAGATGCTGCTCGAGCAGGTCTGGGGCTACCACTACAAGGCCGACACCCGCCTGGTGAACGTGCACGTCCAGCGCCTGCGCGCGAAGATCGAGCACGACCCGGACAACCCGAAGACCGTCACCACGGTCCGCGGCGTCGGGTACCGGGCCGGAGGAGCCTGACCACCGTGCCGCCCGCCCCGCCCGCCGGCACCGCTCCCGGCACGGCAGCCGGTGCCGCCCCCGGCACGGCCACCGTGTCGATCGGGGTGGTCGGCCGCGGCCGACGACGGATGCGCCGCTGGGTCCGTCGTGGCTGGCGGCCCGTCGCGTACGTGTGGCGTCGGTCCCTGATGTTCCGCTCGGTCGCCATCACCGTGATGACGACCGGACTGGCGGTCGGGATCATCGGTACGGCCGTCATGGTGAGCATCTCGACGAACGTCTACTCGCAGCGCCGCGACCAGATCGAGTCGGAGTCGGCCCGCGCGACCATCGTCGCGCAGGGGATCTTCGACGCCGCCACCGCTGCCGAGGACAACAACCAGTCCGAGCTCGAGACGCTGCAGAACGAGGCGCAGCAGGCGATCCTGTCGAACACGACGAGCCCCGGCGGCACGAGCATCGCGATCGAGCGGAGCCCGGACCAGTCCACCCCGCAGACGCTGCAGACCATCGCGAGCCAGGACTTCCCGGACGCCGTCATCACGGACGCCCTGCGCAAGGAGGTCGGCGCGAACACCGGCAAGCTCAGCCTGCAGCCGGTGCAGCTCGACGACGACGGCCGCCGCGTGCCCGGGCTGGCCGTCGGCTCGACGCTGCAGATCCCGAGCGCCGGCCAGTACGAGCTGTACCTGGTCTACGACCTGTCCGATGCCCAGCAGACCCTCGACTTCGTGTCGCAGACGCTCTCGATCGGCGGCGTCGCGCTCATGGTGCTCATCGCCCTGGTGACGTCACTCGTGGTCCGGTTGGTCGTCGTCCCGATCCGCGAGGCGGCGGAGACGAGCCGCAAGATCGCCGCCGGCCGCCTCGACGAACGCATCCCGGTGCGCGGCCAGGACGACCTGGCGACCCTCGCGCGGAGCTTCAACGGCATGGCCGAGGCGGTCAGCCGGCAGATCACCCAGCTCGCCGAGCTCTCGCGCGTGCAGCAGCGCTTCGTGTCCGACGTGTCCCACGAGCTGCGCACGCCGCTCACCACCATCCGGCTCGCCGGCGACATGCTCTTCGACTCGCGGCACGCGTTCGAGCCCTCGGTCGGGCGCTCGGCCGAGCTCCTGCACGCCCAGGTGGAGCGGTTCGAGCTGCTGCTCGCCGACCTGCTCGAGATCTCCCGCTACGACGCGCAGGCGGTGCAGCTCGACACCGAGCCGTCGGTGCCGGCGGCGCTCGCCGCGGACATCGTCGAGGAGTTCCGCCCCCTGGCCGAACGCGCCGGCATCGACCTGCAGCTCGCCACACCCGGTGGCCACACCACGATGCGGCTCGACGCCAAGCGCGTCCGCCGCATCCTGCGCAACCTGGTCGGCAACGCGATCGAGCACGGTGACGCCAAGCCCGTCCAGGTCGTCGTCGACAGCGACGCCCGCACGGTCGCCATCGCGGTGCGCGACCAGGGCGTCGGCATGCCGCCGGAGGACGCAGCACGGGTGTTCGACCGGTTCTGGCGTGCCGACCCGAGCCGCAAGCGCACCATCGGCGGCACCGGCCTCGGTCTCGCGATCAGCCTGGGCGACGCGAAGCTGCACGGCGGTCGGATCGACGTGTGGTCGCGTCCCGGTCAGGGGTCGACCTTCGTGCTCACCCTGCCGCGCAACGAACAGGTCACCGCCGCGACGTCGGCGATCCCACTGCCCGAGCTCGACGAGTCGTACGACGGCCCCCGCGCCGTGCGAGAGGAGTCCTGATGCGCCCCAGTCTCCGTCCCCGCTTCCGGCACGTCGTCGCCGCGGCACTGGCGGCGGTCAGTGTGCTGGCGATCACCGCCTGCGCCGCCATCCCCGTCGACGGTGCGGTCCGCACCGGGCAGACGATCAAGGACGAGTCGCTCTCCGGCGTCGACTTCCGGCCGGACAAGCCGATCACGGGCTCCGACCAGACGGCGATCCTGCGCGGGTTCATCGCGGCGGCCACCGGTGCGCAGGACAACTACGCCATCGCCCGCCAGTTCCTCGCCTCGGACTTCTCGCAGCAGTGGAACCCGCGGCAGGGCGTCACGATCCGCGACGGCAGCGGCACCGTCGAGCGCGCCGACGACCGCGAGCTGACGTACACGCTCACCGCGAGTGCGACGGTCGACTCCGAGGGGGAGTACACCCAGGCGGTCCGCCCGACCTCGTCCACGCTGACGTTTCAGTTCACCCGCGAGGACGGCGAGTGGCGCATCGCCTACGCCCCGGACGGCATCATCCTGTCCCCGGTGAGCTTCGACTCCGTCTTCCAGCAGCACGCCCTGTACTTCTACGACCCGACGTTCCGGTTCCTCGTGCCCGACGAGCGATGGTTCCTCGCCCGCTCGTCCACCAGCACCCGCATCGCCAGCGCCCTGATGGCCGGTCCCGCCGACTGGCTGAAGGGCGCCGTGGTCTCGTCGTTCCCCGAGGGCACCCAGCTCTCCCTGAACGCGGTCACCATCGACAGCGGCACGGCACTCGTCGACCTGTCCAGCGACGCCCTGCGCGCCAGTACCGTCGACCGCGTCCGGATGCGCGAGCAGCTGAGCAAGTCGCTCGCCTCGGTCGCCACCATCTCGTCGGTGTCGATGACCATCGAGGGTGCGAGCCTGTCCGTGCCCGACTCGAGCGGGGCGAACGCGCAGCAGAACCCGGACGTCGACCCCCGCCCCCTCGTCGACGAGGACGGTGTGGTCGGCTACGCGGCCTCGGGCACCGGCAAGGTCTCGAAGCTCGGCGGCGGCGTCGGTGACACCGTGGCCGGCCTCGACCCGACCTCGATCTCGCTCTCCGCCTCCGGCACCACGGCCGCCGTCGGCAACCGCGACGGTGCCGTCGTCGTCCGCGGCGACGATCACCTGCGCGTCGACGCCCGCGCGGACCTGGTCGCCCCCGCGATCGACGACCTCGGGTTCGTCTGGGTCGGCCAGTCGTCGGACACCCGCCGGATCACCGCCTACGGCCTCGGCGGCGACCCGCACCAGGTCGCGACGTCGTTGCCGCGCGGCGACCTCGTGTCGTTCCAGGTGTCCCGCGACTCGACCCGGGCACTCGCCCTGATCCAGACCGCCGACGGTCCCGGCCTGTACGTGATGGCGATCATCCGCGGGTCCGACCGGTCCCCGACGTCGTTCGGCGCAGCCGTCCGCGTGCAGGCGGCCACCGGCGACGCGGTCGGGGCGACGTGGGTGAGCGACACCGACGTGGCGTCGGTCGGGCAGACCACGGCCGGGCCGAACGTCGTCCGGACCACCATCGGCGGGCAGTCGAGCACCCTGCCGAAGCCCGACGGCCGCGCGACCTCGATCAGCGGTGGGAGCGGCGGCGCACTGCTGCTCCGGATGTCGAGCGGGTCGGTGCTGCAGTCCACCGGCGGCGGCTGGGACACCACCGGCGTGACCGCGGACGTGCTCGGCGTCCAGCGCTGACGGCGCGGTCACCCCTCCACACCCACACCGGCCGGGAGGCCCGCCCACCGTCCGCTCCGTCGGCCCACGCCCGCCGTCCGGTCGCCATCACACTCGTCGCATGCGTACCGAGGACCCGCCCACCGAGGACCCGCCCACCGCGGGCCCCCTCACGCCGTGGCGTGACGCGGCGCTCGCGGTGCTCGGTCTGGTCCTGCCGGTGGAGTGCCTGGGCTGCGGACGCCCCGACCGTGCGCTCTGCCGGACCTGCCGTGCCGCCCTGGCCGCACGCCCGCGTCGGGTCCGACTCGTCGCGGGCGTGCGGCTCGACGCCGCCTTCGAGTACGAGGGACTCGTCCGCACCCTGCTGCTCGAGCTGAAGCTCCGCGGCCGGGTGGACGTCGCTCGGCCGATCGCCGCCCGCTTCGGCTCGCTCGTGCGTGCCGCGCTCGCCGAGGCGCCCGTCGGCACCGTCGTGCTGCGGGTCCCGCCGTCGCGCGCGGGGGCACGGCGCCGGGGGTTCGACCCCGTGGTGCTGCTGCTCGCCCGCGGTGGCGTCCGCGGCACCGGGCGGCTCCGGCGGGTGCTGGTCCAGGGCGGGGCGGCGAGCGGTGGACCGGGCCAGAAGGAGCGGACGGCGATCGAGCGGGTCGCCGCGACCGTCGGCACGCTGCGGGCGTGCGGGGTCGACGGACGGGACGTGGTGCTCGTGGACGACGTCGTGACGACGGGCGTCACGATGGCCGAGGGGGTGCGGGCGGTCCGCGCCGCGGGCGGCCGGGTCGTCCGGTGCGTGGCCGTCGCGAGCGTCGAGGACTGACGGATCGATGAACACCGGGTGACCGCTGTGCGTCCGGTGGGTGTCCTGCGGACTCGCCGACGCACCGTGACGTCGGAGCTGCGGCGGGTCTAGCCTCGCGGCAAGGCGTTCGGGTTCGCCGGATGGAGGCGACGCGCCGAAGCTCGATGGGAGCCGCGACATGGACGTGACGATCACAGGCCGGAACGTCGGGGTCACCGACCGATTCCGCACCTACGTCGAACAGAAGTCCGAGAAGATCGACGTGCTCGCTGACCGTGCGCTCGCCTTCGAGGTGCGCATCAGCCGCCACCACGAGAAGTCCGGCGGCAGCCAGGGCGAGGACCGCATCGAGCTGACGCTCATCGGTCCGGGGCCCCTCGTGCGGGCGGAGTCCGCCGCGTCCGACAAGTACGCGGCCTTCGACCTCGCCTTCGCCCGCATCATGGAACGGCTGCGTCGTGCTCGTGACCGGCGCAAGGTGCACCACGGTCGTCACCGCCCGACTTCGGTGGCCGAGGCAGCCGGCAGTGGCTTCGACGGCATGGGGGTGGTCCCCGCCGACGGCCGACTCATCGAGGACGTCGCCACCGGCGCGGTCCCGGTCGTCGACGCCGACGCACCGGAGGACGAGGACGACGAGGTCTACAGCCCCGTGGTCATCCGGCACAAGGTCTTCGAGGCCGCCCCGATGACCGTCGACGACGCCCTGTACTTCATGGAACTCGTCGGCCACGACTTCTACCTGTTCGTGGACGCCGAGACCCGCCGCCCGAGCGTCGTCTACCGACGCAAGGGCTGGGACTACGGGGTGATCGGCATCGACGACCAGACCGGAGTCACGGCCGCGGCGGACGCCGAGCCGACCGCCGCGCTCGCCTGACGCGATCGCTCCGGACTACGTCCGACCCGGTGTGCGCGGTCCGTTCGCGGGCCGCGCACACCGCTGCCCCCACACCGACGGCCCTCACAGCGCTCGGCACCGGGGGGTTGCTAGCATGACTGGTCGATCGGGCGCGCAGGTCGCGCACGACGACCCCGTAAGGAGCTCACGTGGCAAACGTGCTGGAGAAGGTCCTCCGCATCGGCGAAGGACGCACCGTCCGCCGGCTGAAGGCGTACGCCTCGGCGATCAACGACCTCGAGGACGACTTCTCGAGCCTCACCGACGAGGAACTCCAGGACGAGACGAAGGAGCTGCGCGAGCGGTACGCCAACGGCGAGACCCTCGACGACCTGCTCCCCGAGGCGTTCGCCGCCGTGCGGGAGGCAGCGAAGCGCACCCTCGGCATGCGGCACTTCGACGTGCAGCTCATGGGCGGGGCGGCCCTGCACCTCGGCAACATCGCCGAGATGAAGACCGGTGAGGGCAAGACCCTCGTCGCGACCACGGCGGCCTACCTCAACGCGATCCCGTCGCGCGGCGTGCACGTCATCACGGTCAACGACTACCTGGCGTCGTACCAGTCCGAGATCATGGGTCGGGTCTTCCGCGCCCTCGGCATGACGACCGGCTGCATCATCGCGAACCAGACGCCTGCCGAGCGCCGCGAGCAGTACGCGGCGGACATCACCTACGGCACGAACAACGAGTTCGGCTTCGACTACCTGCGCGACAACATGGCGTGGCAGGCCTCCGACATGGTGCAGCGCGGCCACTTCTTCGCCGTCGTCGACGAGGTCGACTCGATCCTCATCGACGAGGCGCGCACGCCGCTCATCATCTCCGGCCCGTCCTCGGGCGAGGCCAACCGGTGGTTCACGGAGTTCGCCTCGATCGCCAAGCGCCTGACCCCGGGCGAGGACTACGAGGTCGACGAGAAGAAGCGCACCGTCGGCGTGCTCGAGCCCGGCATCGAGAAGGTCGAGGACTACCTCGGCATCGACAACCTGTACGAGTCGGCGAACACCCCGCTCATCTCGTTCCTCAACAACTCCATCAAGGCCGTCGCCCTCTTCAAGCGCGACAAGGACTACGTCGTGATGAACGGCGAGGTGCTCATCGTCGACGAGCACACCGGCCGCATCCTGATGGGCCGTCGCTACAACGAGGGCATCCACCAGGCGATCGAGGCGAAGGAGAACGTCGAGGTCAAGGCGGAGAACCAGACCCTCGCCACGGTCACGCTGCAGAACTACTTCCGGCTGTACCAGAAGCTCTCCGGCATGACCGGTACCGCTGAGACCGAAGCGGCCGAGTTCATGTCGACCTACAAGCTCGGCGTGGTCCCGATCCCGACGAACAAGCCGATGCAGCGCATCGACCAGACCGACCTGGTCTACAAGAACGAGAAGTCGAAGTTCGAGCAGGTCGCCGAGGACATCGCCGAGCGCCACGAGCAGGGTCAGCCCGTCCTCGTCGGCACCACGAGCGTCGAGAAGTCCGAGTACCTGTCGAAGCTCCTCGCCAAGAAGGGCGTGAAGCACGAGGTCCTCAACGCGAAGAACCACGCGCGTGAAGCCGCGATCGTCGCCCAGGCCGGTCGCCTCGGTGCCGTCACCGTCGCGACGAACATGGCCGGCCGAGGCACCGACATCATGCTCGGCGGCAACTCCGAGTTCCTCGCGGTGCAGGAGATGCACGCCAAGGGCCTGTCCCCGACCGAGACCCCGGACGAGTACGAAGCCGAGTGGGACGAGGTCTTCGCCCGTGTCAAGGCCGAGGTCGAGGTCGAGGGCGACAAGGTCCGCGAGGCCGGTGGGCTCTACGTCCTCGGCACCGAGCGCCACGAGTCGCGCCGCATCGACAACCAGCTGCGCGGTCGTTCCGGTCGTCAGGGTGACCCGGGCGAGAGCCGGTTCTACCTGTCGCTCACCGACGACCTGATGCGCCTGTTCAACTCCGGTGCCGCCGAGAGCCTCATGGGTCGCTCGAACGTGCCGGACGACCTGGCGATCGAGAACAAGCTCGTCGGTCGCGCGATCCGTTCCGCCCAGGCACAGGTCGAGGGCCGGAACGCCGAGATCCGCAAGAACGTCCTGAAGTACGACGACGTCCTGAACCGGCAGCGCGAGGCGATCTACAGCGACCGCCGCCACATCCTCGAGGGCGACGACCTGCACGACCGCGCGCAGTCGTTCCTCAAGGCCGTCATCGACGACGTGATCGACACTCACACCGGTGAGGGCTCGCCGGACGACTGGGACCTCGACGCCATGTGGACCGAGCTCGGCACGCTCTACCCGATCTCGATCTCCATCGACGAGGTCATCACCGAGGCCGGCTCGAAGGGCAAGGCGTCGCGTGAGTTCCTCGGCCGCGAGATCCTCTCCGACGCCAAGCTGGCGTACTCCACGCGTGAGGAGCTCCTCGGCGACGAGGCGATGCGCGAGCTCGAGCGTCGTGTCGTCCTGTCGGTGATCGACCGCCGCTGGCGCGACCACCTGTACGAGATGGACTACCTCAAGGACGGCATCGGCCTCCGCGCGATGGCGCAGCGTGACCCGCTGGTCGAGTACCAGCGCGAGGGCTACGCGCTGTTCCAGACGATGATGGGCCAGATCCGCGAAGAGTCGGTCGGCTACCTGTTCAACCTCGAGGTCCAGGTGCAGTCCGACGGCGAGAACGCCGTTATCGAGGCCAAGGGTCTCGGCGAGGACGAGGTCTCCGGCCTCGAGTACTCGGCACCGTCGATCGATGGTGAGGTCGAGGTGCGCGACGAGAAGGGCCGCCTCGAGCAGGCCGCCACGGCGCGCGCGCAGCAGGCCCAGGCCGAGGCCGAAGCTGCTGCCGAGCCCGAGCAGGGCTCCGCGTTCGGCAACGCGGCCACGGCTTCCGGCCAGGCCGCCGCGGCCGGCAACCGTGCCGAGCGTCGTCAGGCGTCGAAGAAGTAGTCCGCGTGCGCGACAGCGCATCGTGAGCAGCAATGGTCGGGTCCCGCCTCGGGACCCGACCATTGCTGCTCACCAAGCGCGCCGACCGACGGACGGGAGGCCCGTGGCCACGTCGCCACGGGCCTCCCGTCCGCGTCGGGCACCTACAGGACGCCGATCGCGGTCGCCCGCCACCTGCCGTCCCGCGTCTCCAACCGCATCGCCACGGCGCGTGCGTGAGAGCGCGTGTGCACGACGACGGTCGCCTCGGCGACGCCATCGGCGGGCCGACAGACGAGCACGCTGCCGACCTGCAGCACCGGGCGGCTCCGTGACCGTCGGCGCACCGATCGGGCGTGCGCGGCCACGGCTGCGCGTTGTTGCAGGTGTCGGTGGACGTCGTCGGTGATCCAGCGGGCGATGCTGTCGACCTCGCGGGCCCCGGTCAGGACCTCGGCGACGCACAGTCCCAGGGCGCGTGCGGTGTCCGCCGGGTCCGGTGGATCGTTCGCCGGTTCTTCGACCGGCTCTGGTTCGACGATCGTGAGCGGCGGCGAGTGCGCCGTCGTCGTCGTGTGGTCGATCCGGCGTGCCTGCTCCGCCACCCCTGCCCCTTCCGTTGCTGGAGCGAGCGTATGGGGCGTGCAACATGCGAAATACGAAGGCGCTGATGCTGTGGAGAGGACGACGTTCTCCACAAGTCGGCGCACCTAGACTGGCTGGGTGTCGACCCTCAGTGACCTCGTCCTCGCGCAAGGCCGTTCCTCCGAAGCCGACGTGGAGTGGCTCCACCTGCTCGTGGGGGACTGGCAGCTCCTCGCCGACCTGTCCTTCGCTGACATGGTCCTGTGGGTGCCCACCGCCGAGGACGGCTCGTTCGTCGCCGTGGCACACGCCCGTCCGAGCTCCGCGGCCACGCTGTTCTACCGCGACATCGTCGGGCAGGAGATCCGCGAGGAGTGGCGCGGCCAGGTGACCGAGAGCTTCGCCGGGTCCCGTGTCGTCGACTCCGCCGAGCCCGACTGGTACGAGGACACCCCCACCCGGGTCCGTGCGATCCCGGTCCTGCGGCGCCTCAGCGCCAAGACCGCGGAGACCACCGAGCGGCCGATCGCCGTCGTCACGCGGCACTCCAACCAGGACGAGATGCGGACGCCGAGCCGTCAGGAACTGAACTTCACCGCGAGTGCGAACGACCTGTTCGGCATGATCGCGACGGGCGACTTCCCGGACCTCGGCGCCCCGGCCGGTCCGCGCCGCGGCGCCCCGCGCGCCAGTGACGGCCTGTTGCGCCTCGACACCGCCGGCATCGTCACCTTCGCCAGTCCGAACGGCCTGAGCGCCTTCAACCGCATGGGCTTCGAGGGGGAGCTCGAGCGGAAGTCCCTCGCCGAGGTCACCACCGAGCTCATCGGTGCGCAGCTCGACGTCGACGAGTCACTGCCCCTGGTCGTCACCGGTCGCGCTCCGTGGCGGGCCGACATCGAGTCGAAGGGCGTGACGGTGTCGCTGCGGTCGATCCCGCTCCGCGACCACGGTGACCGCATCGGTGCGATCGTGCTCTGCCGCGACGTGTCGGAGCTCCGGCACCAGGAGCGCGAGCTCATCACCAAGGACGCGACGATCCGCGAGATCCACCACCGCGTCAAGAACAACCTGCAGACGGTGGCGTCGTTGCTGCGCATCCAGGCTCGTCGCACGCACTCCGATGAGGCACGGACCTCGCTGCAGAACGCCATGCGCCGGGTGGCAGCCATCGCGGTCGTGCACGACACGCTGTCGAGCGGCCTGAGCCAGACGGTCGACTTCGACGACGTCTTCGACTCGGTGCTCAAGCTCGTCACCGAGGTCGCCGCATCGCACAACACGACCGTGCACCCGAAGAAGACCGGCGAGTTCGGGGTGCTGCCGTCCGAGGCTGCCACGCCGCTCGCACTCGGGCTCACCGAGCTCGTCACGAACGCCGTCGAGCACGGGTTGGACGGCCGCGACGGTGAGGTCGAGATCGTCGCCCGCCGGTTCGACGACCACCTGGAGATCGAGGTCCGCGACAACGGCGTGGGTCTGCCCGAGGGGAAGGTCGGCTCGGGTCTCGGCACCCAGATCGTCCGCACGCTCATCCAGGGCGAGCTTGGCGGCACGATCGACTGGCACACCCTGACCGGCAGCGGCACCGAGGTGACGATCACCATCCCGTTCCGCTGGCTGACTGCCCCGGCCTAGCCCGCGCGCCGCGCCGTGCCGTGCCGTGCCCGCGGGAGTTGCGCGTCGGGTTCGCGCCCGCTCACGGGCATTGCGCCCCGGCTCTTCGGGGCGCAATGCCCCTGCGGGGGCGCGCATGGGCACCCCGCTTCTCCGAGGCACCCGCCTTCGCGCCCGCTCGTGAGGTTCCGAGATCTGCGCATCTCGGCGTGCGATCGCGCGAGTTGGGGAACCTCGACGGTCGGCGCGCGGCATGTTGTGGAACCCCGAGGACCAGCGCACGGCGTGCCGCCCCGCCCCGCCCCGCGCAGCGGCTGCCGCCCACGCGCACGACGACGCCCGCCGCCCCCGGAGGGACGACGGGCGTCGGTGTGTCCTGCGGGGACCGGCCCGGGTCAGGAAGCGCGGCGGGCGCGGGCGGCGCGACGCTTCAGCGCACGACGCTCGTCCTCGCTGAGGCCACCCCAGACACCGGAGTCCTGGTTGTTCTCGAGTGCGTACTGCAGGCACATCTCGGTGACCGTGCAGCGCGCACAGACCGACTTGGCCTTCTCGATCTGATCGACGGCGGGCCCGGTGTTCCCGACGGGGAAGAAGAGCTCGGGGTCCGCGGTGAGGCAAGCTGCCTTGTCACGCCAGTCCATGTGTGGTGCTCCTTGATGTCGATGCTCGAACGGCAGGCCGGGGCCGGGGTTCGGGGGATCGGAACGCTGACCATGCATGAGGCATGAGGGGACAACTGTGGGGAGGAGTCCGCTGGAAGCGAGTCTGACGCCCGCGTGACGCTCGGGGGAGGAGCGACGAACCACGGGAGACGCACACCACATCGTGCCGTCCAAACGACCTCGAATATCGTTCCATACTGGTAGGGGCAAATCAAGGGTTCCGATGCTGGAGGATCACTGTGCACGATGACGACCCGACCGCGGTCGACCGTCCTGAGCGACGCTCACGCGCGCTGATCGGCCTGCTGGTGGTGGTCGGCCTCGAGTTCGCGGCGCTCGTCGTGGTCACGGTCGTCCTGGTCGTCGAGCTGATCGTCGCGCCGGCGTCGAGCCTGGCCTCCGGGATCGCGCTGACGATCCTGTCGGCCGTCGCGGCGCTCTGGCTCGGTGCGCTCCTGAACGGCCTGTGGAAGCGGCGCGCCTGGGTGCGCTCGGGGATCATCGTCTGGCAGGTCCTGCAGGGGGCGATCGCGATCGGCGCGTTCCAGGGTGTCTTCCGTGAGCCGGCGGTGGGCTGGGTCCTGCTGATCCCCGCACTGCTCGGCATCACGTTCGTGCTGTCGCGGTCGGTGACGGCCGCCCTCGCGCGTCCGGCCGAGTAGACGCGACCGAAAGACGGACGGGAGGCCCGTGGCGACGCCGCCACCCCTCCCTCGCAGGCTCGGTCGGCGCGCCCCGCGTGACGCTGGCGCGTCACGGCAGAGCGGGGCGCGCCCGTCCGCCTTGTGGGCCGGTCCTCAGACCAGGCCGAGCTTCTTCCGCAGGCTCGCCACGTGTCCGGTCGCCTTGACGTTGTAGAGCGGCAGCTGCACGCTGCCGTCCTCGTCGACCACGATGGTGGAGCGGATCGTGCCGGTCACGATCTTGCCGTAGTTGTTCTTCTCACCCCACGCGGCGTAGGCCTTGTGCACCGCCAGGTCGGGGTCGCTCAGCAGCGGGAACGTGAGTGCCTGCTCGTGCTGGAAGGTCTTGAGTTTCGCCTGTTCGTCCTTCGAGACGCCGAGCACCTCGTAGCCGGCTGCCTGCAGCGACGACATGTTGTCGCGGAAGTCGCAGGCCTCGGTGGTGCAGCCGGGGGTGGACGCGGCCGGGTAGAAGTACACGATGACCTTCTTGCCCCGCAGTGCGGCGAGCGAGTGTTCGACGCCGTCCTGGTCCGGCAGCGTGAAGTCGGGGGCGGTGTCGCCGGCGGCGAGACGGTCGGTCATGGTGCTCCTGTTCGCTCCGTGCCCACGAGTGGTCGTGAGCGCGCAGAACCCATGCTATTGTTGATTCCCGTTGCGGCACGGAAGCCGGAACATGCACCTCTAGCTCAATTGGCAGAGCAACTGACTCTTAATCAGTGGGTTCTCGGTTCAAGTCCGAGGGGGTGCACCACAACCACGAAGGCCCCGACTCATCGAGTCGGGGCCTTCGTGCGTTCCGGGGGTGTGCACGAGTTCCCAGCGAGACACGCCCGAGGTGCTTCCGGCGGTCGAATTCAGTCGGCGGCGACGTCGACGATCCGTTCCACGCCGACCACGAGGTCGACGGCGCCGGCGGAGGCCGCTGCGAGGTCGGCGGTCAGGGTCGCGAGCGCATCGGCCGGCACCCAGACCTCGAACGTCGCCGCGCGTCCGTACGTCGTCGCACCGAGGGTCGCGTGGTGGTGCCGGACCCAGTCGCGCAGGACGTTGTCGAGCCGGCCGGCCTCGGCGTGCGGGGCGTCGAAGCGGACCTGCGTGAGTGCTTCGCGCCGGACGAGCGCGGCGGTGTCGAGGGCTTCGGAGACCGAGGTCGAGTAGGCGCGGACGAGTCCGCCGGCGCCGAGCTTCACGCCGCCGAAGTAGCGCGTCACGACGGCGACCACGTCGGTGAGGTCGCGGCGTCGGAGCACCTCGAGCATCGGCACGCCCGCCGTGCCCGATGGTTCGCCGTCGTCCGACGACCGGGCCTGGTCGCCGAGCGTGCCGGTGACCATCGCGGTGCAGTTGTGCCGGGCGTCCCAGTGGCGGCGCTTCACCTCGGCGACGACCCGCTCGGCGTCCGCGACGTCCGACACGGGCGCGACCGTGGTGATGAACCGCGACTTCGTGATGACGATCTCGTGCTGGACCGGGTCGGCGATCGTGGCGGGGAAGCTGCGGGCCATGCCCACGAGGCTAACGGCGTGCACCGTGTCCGCCGCGCTACGATGTCGTGCACGCACGGCTGGGGAGGAGTCCGACATGGAGACCGGTGATCCGAGGGGCGGAGTCCTGGACGCCGCCGAACTCGCACGGCGCATCAACCTGCTCCTCGACTTCGAGGAGTCCCAGCGTGGTGCCCCGGTGCCGTTCGCCTCGATCGAGGAGTACGTCGCCGCCCGCGGCGGTTCGCTCTCGCGGGCGAAGTGGACCTACATGCTCTCGGGCGACGGCCGACGCAACCGCGACACCGAGCTCCTGCGGCTCCTCGCCGGGTACTTCGAGGTCGACGAGCGCTTCCTGCTCGAGGACAGCGACGTCCCCGAGCGCATCGGCGCCCAGCTCGCCCTCGTCCGCTCCCTGCGCTCCGCCCGCGTGAGCGGGTTCGCTGCACGCACGTTCCCCGGCGAGCTCTCACCCGAGGCGCTGCGGCGCATCGCCGAGGTGCTCGAGGAGGAATCACAGCGCGGGAGCGTGGCGTGACCGACCCGCTGCTCGAGTCCTTCTGGGCACGCGGTGCGGTCGAGGGGTGGTCCGACGTCGATCAGGCCGTCGCCGCCGCGGCGGTCGTCGTGGACAAGCCCATCGTCGTCCGCGAAGAGGCGTTCCTGGCGACGGAGCCCGTGTGCGGCTTCGTCGCGACGCTCGAGCACGCCCACCTGATCATGATCTCGCCGACCGCGTCGCCGACCTTCCGGGCGTTCGTCATCGGCCACGAGCTCGGACACGTCCTGCACCGGCACCAGGAGCATGCGCCGCAGTCGGCCTACATCCGCGACGTCATCCCGGACCTGCCCGAGTACAAGGTCGAGCGGGCGCTGGCGCGGGGGATGTTCTCGAACGCGTACGAGCACGAGGCCGAGGTCTTCGCCGACGCGCTCGCGACGCTCATCCGGCGGCACCGCGGCCGCCCGAGCGCCTTCCGCGGGGTCTTCGGATGATCGTCGCCGTCGTCCAGGCGGTGCTGCTCATCGCCGGGACGATCGCGCTCTTCGTCCTGCAACACGGGCAGGACCGGACCCTGGCGGTGACCTTCCTGCTCTTCGCCGGCACCATCGTCACGAACGTCGATCCGCTGTACCGGTGGCTCGACCCGTTGCTCGGCGGCTCCAACGTGGTCACCGTGGTCAGCGACTGCCTGATGGTCGCCGGCACGAGCACGCTGCTCTGGGGTGTTGCGAAGGCGGTCGGCGCTGCGCGGCCGTGGCTCCGAAACACGATCGTGGTGTCGTGCGCCGCGGTGGTGGTCGTGGTGGTGGTCGCCTTCGCGGTGCTGGACAAGCCCGCGACCACGACGACGTTCATGCTCGATGCCGGATCGCACCCGGCCGCGACCGTCTACTCGATCGCACAGACCGTGTACCTCGGGGTGGCGCTCGGCGCGACGGGCCTCATCTGCGTCCTCCGCCTGCGCGAGGCCCGGACGACGACGGACCTGGTCGGGCTGTGGGTGCTGGTGCTCGGCGGCGTGCTGGGGGTCGTCCGGATGGTCGTCGTCGTGGTCATGGACCTGGCGCACGTCCTGGGAGACCTCGACCGGATGCGCGCCCTCGCGCTGCCGTACGACGTCACGACGCCCGGCGCCGTGATCTGCGTCTCGACGGGGATGCTGCTGCTCGTCGTCGGACACCGGGTCTCGCGACGTCGGCGCACGCGGCGGGTCGACGCGGCGCTGCGACGTCTCGCGCCGCTGCACGCGCGGATCGGTGCCGACAACGCCTACCCGTCGACCGATGACCCCGCCACGCGGTTGAGCCGCGCGATCGTCGAGGTCAACGACGGGCTCCGGCGGACGCGCACGCCGTTGACCGATGCCGAGCGAGCCGTCCTCGCCGAGGCCGAATCAGCGCTCGACTCCGCGTAGCCCGAACGGGTGGCTCGACGGTCTCCCGACGCCCGTGTAGGGTTTGTAGCAAGTGCTACAGATCCTGTGGCTCGTCGGTGGGACTCGGCCGCGTTGGGGGCGGCCGAGCACCACCGACACGCGTTGTCTAGACTCGGACGGTGCTCGTCTTCGCCGCAGTCGTCCTGTTCATCGGTGCCGTCTTCAACGTCGTCACCTGGCCGCGCTTCTTCCAGCGCGTCGCGAAGGACACCCGCGCGCGGGACGCCGCGGGCAAGCCGACGACGTTCTACACGGTGCACCTCGTGCTGCTGCTCATCGCGCTCGCCATCGCCGTGGCCGCGGTCGTCGCCGGGATCCTGCTGCTGGTCTGAGCCGTTCGCCGTCGGGCGTCGCTTCAGCGCTGCTTCAGGGCGGCACGGCAGGATCGTCGCCATGCGTGTCCTGGTGGTCGATGACGAGGTGCGGCTCGCCGACGGCGTCCGTCGCGGCCTCGAGGCCGAGGGGTGGGCGGTCGACGTCGCCCACGACGGCGTCGACGGTCTGTGGCACGCCCGCGAGTTCGGCTACGACGCGATCGTCCTCGACCTGATGATGCCGGGGATGAGCGGATGGGCGGTCTGCGCCCAGCTCCGTGCCGACCAGGACTGGACGCCGGTGCTCATGCTCACCGCCAAGGACGGCGAGTGGGACCAGGTCGAGGCCCTCGACGCCGGCGCCGACGACTACGTCACGAAGCCCTTCTCGCACCCGGTCCTCGTCGCCCGGCTGCGCGCGCTCGTCCGCCGGGGTGCGCGGGAGCGTCCGGTGGTACTGACCCTCGGCGACCTGGTCGTCGACCCGGCTGCACGGACGGTGACGCGTGCGGGGACCCCCGTCGACCTGACGAGCCGGGAGTTCGCGGTGCTCGAGTACCTCGCGAGGCGTTCGGGGCAGGTGTGCTCGAAGCGCGAGGTGATCGAGAACGTCTGGGACGTCGACTTCGAGGGCGACCCGAACATCGTCGAGGTGTACGTCGGGCACCTCCGGCGCAAGCTCGACCGGCCGTTCGGACGGACGTCGCTCGAGACCGTCCGCGGAGCGGGCTACCGGCTGGCGGCCGACGGTGGCTGACCGGGGGGCGCGGCGCACGCGCCGCTTCCGGTCCGTGCGCGCGCGGACCACGCTCGGCGCCGGCCTGGTCGTGCTCGCTGCCCTGGTCGTCGGTGCCGTGGGGTTCGTCGTGGTGCTCCGCCTGGTGCTGCTCGACGGGGTGCGGACGTCCGCCGAGGCCGGACTCGAACAGGTGTCGTCGCGGGTCGAGTCCGACGGTGCCGGTGCGGTGACCGACTACGAGGACGTCCTCGTGCAGGTGGTCGGTGACGGTGGCTCGGTCCTCGCACACGGTGAGGACGCCGACGCGCCGGCCCTGCCGACCGCCGACGAGTCCCGGTGGTCGCACGACGGCGAACGCTGGCTGCTCGTCGCCGACGACGTCGACCTGCCCGGTGGGGGTGAGGCGACCCTGGTGTACGGCGTCTCCCTCGAGCAGACCGACACCGCGATCCGGACCGCCGTGGTGCTCCTCGCCGTCGGGGTGCCGGTGCTCGTCCTCGTGCTCGGGATCGTGACCTGGTCCGTGACCGGGCGGTCGTTGCGGCCGGTGGAACGGATGCGCACCGAGGTCGAGACGATCCGTGCCGCGCAGCCCGATGCCCGCGTGGTCGTGCCGGACACCGGCGACGAGATCGCCCGGCTCGCGACCACCATGAACGCCATGCTCGATCGGCTCGACCGATCCGCGGCGGGTCAGCGGCAGTTCGTGTCCGACGCCTCGCACGAGCTGCGGTCGCCGATCGCGTCCCTCCGGCAGCACGCCGAAGTCGCCGTCGCGTACCCGGACCGGACCGACGTCGCCGAGTTCTCCGACGTCGTGCGATCCGAGGCCGTGCGCCTGCAGGACCTCGTCACCGGGCTGCTCGAGCTGTCACGGCTCGACGAGGGCGGCACGGGTGTCCGTCGTCCCGTGGACCTCGACGACCTCGTACTCGACGCCGTCGCGCGGGCGCGGGCGCGGGTGCCGGGTGGCGCGACCGGCGACCGTGCGATCCGGGTCGACGGTTCCGGGATCTCCGCCGCACGCGTGCTCGGCGACGAACGGCTGCTCACCGGCGTTGTCCGGAACCTCGTCGACAACGCCGTCCGGCACGCCACGTCGCGCGTCGCGGTGGCCCTCGTCGAGCAGGACGGCGCCGCGGTGCTGACCGTCGACGACGACGGCTCCGGGATCCCGGCGGCCGAGCGTGACCGGGTGTTCGAGCGGTTCGTCCGGCTCGACGAGGCCCGCAGCCGCGACGCCGGTGGTGCTGGCCTCGGTCTGGCGATCGTGCGGGACGCCGTCCGGGCGCACGGCGGCGAGGCGACGGTGGCGGACTCACCGCTCGGCGGGGCGCGGTTCGTCGTGCGCATCGCACTCGGCGGCTGAACAGGCGGCTTCAGGTCTGCTTCAGCACCCCGCCGACATGCTCGTCCCATGACCTTCCGCACCCAGCTCCAGAAGCCCTCAGCCCGCCGCATCGCCGCCCTCGCTGCCCTGCCGGTCGTGGCCGCGCTCGCCCTCACCGGCTGCTCCACCAACGGCTCGTCCGACTCGGCGGCATCGTCCTCGAACGGGTCGGCCGCGACGGACGCCACCACCGGCACGTCGGGTGGCGCGTCCGCGACCGCCGCCTCGGCCACGTCGAACGACGCGCTGCTGGCCGCCGTCGCGACCGCACGGGGGAGCGTCGGCTCCGGCACCGTCATCTCGGTCGAGCAGGAGCAGCGCGGCAGCGCGTACGAGGTCCTCGTCGTGACGAAGGACGGCACCGAGCACGAGCTGCACACCGATGCCGCCGGCACCGGGGTGACCGGTACCCCGCAGACCGAGACCGCCGACGCCGACGACCGTGCCGAGCACGACCGGTTCGTCGCAGCGGCCGACCTCGACGTCAGCAAGGCCGTCAGCGCCTTCGAGGACCTGCACGCCGGTTCGATCACCGAGCTCGGTCTCGACGACCACCTCGGCAAGGTGGTCTGGGAGGGCGACGTCGTCGACGGATCCGGCACCAAGCACAGCGTCCGGATCGACGCCGGCTCGGGCGACGTCGTCACCGACCAGGTCGACACCGACGACTGACCCGGCGACCGGGCCGGCGACCGGCCCGGCCGACGTCGGCGGTCAGCGGTAGACCTGGGGCATCCGACCTGGGCGTCGGCGACCTCGGGAGACACCATGACGGACCGGACCCCTCGCACCTACCCGCAGGGCGTGCCGAGCTGGATCGACGGACGACACCCGGACCCGGACGCCGCCCAGGCGTTCTACGGCGTTCTGTTCGGCTGGGACTTCGAGGAGCGCCTGCCGCCCGGTGCCCCCGGCTCGTACCGGATCGTGAGCATCGACGGACGAGAGGTCGGTGCGATCGCCTCGGGTGACGAGCCGGCGTCGTGGACGACGTACATCGCCGTGGACGACGCCGACGCGGTGGCGGCTCGGGTCGTCGAGCTCGGTGGCACCGCCGCTCCAGCGGAGGACGCCGGGCCGGGTGGGTCCGCGGGCCGCAGCGTCGACTGCGTCGATCCGCGCGGTGCGGCGTTCGGACTCTGGCAGGCGCGCGACCGGCTCGGGTCGCAGCACGTCAACGCCCCCGGCGGCTGGGTCTTCAGCGACCTCCGCTCGACCGAGCCGGAGCAGGCGATCTCGTTCTACGAGCAGCTGTTCGGCTGGCGTGTCTCCGGCATCGAGGAGGGCCCGAGCGCCATGGTCCGGCTGCCCGGCTACGGGGACCACCTCGCGGCCACCTCCGACCCCGACATCCGCGAACGGCAGGTCGGGGCACCGGAGGGCTTCGCGGACGTCATCGGCGCCCTCGCCCGACTCGACGACGGGCCGGACGACTGGCACGTGTCATTCAGCGTGGCGGATCGTGACGACGCCGCCGCACGGGCCGAGGAGCTCGGCGGTGCCGTGCTCGGCACCTGGCAGGGCCCGTGGACGCGTGCGGCCGAGCTGCGGGACCCGCAGGGCGCCACGTTCCGCGTCACGCAGTTCGCCCCGGAGGGCGACGCCTGAGCGCAGCGCCTGCGGACCGTCAGCCGGTGGTGAGCGGTGGTCCGAGAACCTTCTGGATCGCCAGCGCGGCGAGCTGCTCGTCCGAGGTGTCGAGCAGCACGCGGAAGGTCTCCTGCTCCGTGACGAACTCGACGCAGACAGCGTCCTCGTCGCACGGTCCGAGGCCCCAACCCGAGACCGCGTCCATCGGCACGGAGACCCGCGCCTCGCGCTCGTAGTCGGTCTCGGCCTCGAGGTGGTCGGGGAACACCCGCAGGCGTCCGTACGCGCCTCGCCAGCTCAGCTGGAGATCCAGGGTGGGTGGAACAGACGCAGGGGAGACAGAGCGGTCCGGCACCCGCCGATCGTACCGACGGGTGCCGGACCCACTGCACTCGGCGCGCGACGTGCTGCGCTCCGGGGACAGATCAGACGGTGTCGTCGGACCCCTTGTGCTCGTTGCCAGCCTCGCCGTCGCGACGGACCTGGTTCGCCGGGTCACGGACGCCGATCGGGTACGGGCCGGTGACGCCCTGTCGGAGCGACGCGATGCGCAGGATGCGGTCGCGCTGCAGGAACCAGCCGACGACGAGCAGCGGGATCACGATGACGAGGGACGCGATCGTGTAGGTGCCGACGGGGTAGTCGATCGCCATCAGCACGATGACCGACGCCAGGAACGCCAGGGTGAGCCACGCGGTCACCGGGGCCCCCGGCAGCTTGAAGGACGGCTCCTTCGCCAGTCCCTGCTTCGCCCACGATCGGAGCCGCATCTGGCAGAGGATGATCGTGCCCCACGCCGTGATGATGCCGAGGCTCGCGATGTTCAGCGCGATCTCGAACGCCTGGCTCGGCACGAAGTAGTTCAGGACCACGCCGGCGACGGTGAAGCCGGCGGTGAGCAGGATGCCGGCGTACGGCACACCGCCCTTCGACATCTTGGTGGTCCACTTCGGTGCCGAACCGTTCATGCCCATCGAGTGCAGGGCGCGACCGGTCGAGTACAGACCGGCGTTGAGCGACGACAGCGCGGCCGTGAGCACGACGAAGTTCATGATGCCGCCCACGATCGACCCGACCTGCGGGTTGCCGAGCGACGAGAAGAACGTCACGAACGGGCTCTCACCCTCCTTGTACGCCGTGTACGGCAGGAGCAGGGAGAGCAGGATGATCGACCCGACGTAGAAGACGGCGATGCGGAACACGACCGAGTTGATCGCGCGGGGGATGACCTTCTCGGTGTTCTGCGTCTCACCGGACGCGGTGCCGACGAGCTCGATCGCCGCGTAGGCGAAGACGACACCCTGGATCACGATGACCGCGGGGAGCAGCCCGTTCGGGAAGAGCCCGCCGTTGTCGCCCCAGATCGAGAAGCCCGTGCGGACGGCTTCGCCGCCGGCCTCGACCGGGAACGCGAAGACGAGCCAGATGATCGCGACGACGAGGAACGCGACGAGAGCGGCGACCTTGATGAGCGCGAACCAGAACTCGAGTTCGCCGAACACCTTGACCGCGACCATGTTGGCGGCGAGCACGACGATCAGGGCGATCAACGCGAGGAGCCATTGCGGTGCGGCGGTGAACGCGGACCAGTACTGCAGGTAGATCGCGACGGCGGTGGTGTCGACGATCGAGGTCATCGCCCAGTTCAGGAAGTACATCCAGCCGGCGGCGTAGGCGAACTTCTCGCCGTAGAACTCACGCGCGTAGGAGATGAACGACCCCGACGACGGACGGTGCAGCACGAGCTCGCCGAGGGCGCGCAGGATGAAGAACGCGAAGATGCCGCAGATCAGGTAGGTCAGCGCGAGCGCGGGGCCCGCGGTGTGGAGTCGTCCACCCGCACCGAGGAAGAGTCCGGTGCCGATGGCCCCACCGATCGCGATCATCTGCAGCTGCCGGGGCTTCAGACCGTGCTGGTAGCCCTCTTGCTCGTGCGAGAAGTCGTTCGCCGGAGCACGGTTCACGCCCGTGTCGTTCTGCGCTGTCATGCGCGCCAACCTACATGCGCACGGAACCGGGGCGGCACACAAACCTCCGAACGAGCTGATCTGGAACAGGACGGTCACGATCGCGATCCCCATGTACGTGGGCGACACGCCGACGACGGGGTACAGCGGTGCCGGGATTCCGGCGGACGTCGATTGTGATCGGGGGACAGGAGACCGTTAGGTTTGAACGTCCCCACAGGCCCGACGGCCGGGGGCACGACGACCAGAACGCGTCCGCGGCCAGCAGCGCCGCAGCCGTACGGTCGGCCGGACCGGGACCGCCCCGAGCGTGGTCCCCGCGTGCGTGATCGCTCGCCCTGCGCCGTTGCGCGGGCTCGACGTGGCCGCGCGCACCGTCCCGGACGACCCGTTCGCAACCACACCGTCGCCGCACGTGCGCTCCGTCCGCCGTGGCGACGCGAGGAGCCCAGTTGTCCATCGCACCACCCCAGAGCCGGCACACCCCGTCGCCGGACCCCACCACGTCGCCGGCGGTCAGCGTCCGCGACGTCTACAAGGTGTTCGGCCGCCGACCCGCCGAGGCCGTCCGCCGTCTCGCCGCCGGTGCCACCCGCGACGAGGTCCGCGAGCAGGGTTCCGCCGCGGTCATCGACGCGTCCTTCGACGTGCGACCCGGCGAGATCTTCGTCGTCATGGGGCTGTCCGGCTCCGGCAAGTCGACCCTCATCCGGATGCTCAACGGCCTGCTCGAGCCCACCGCCGGCAGCGTCGAGATCGGCGGACGCACGGTCACCGGCGCGACGCCGAAGGGGATCCGCGACATCCGCCGGTCCAGTGTGTCGATGGTGTTCCAGCACTTCGCCCTGCTGCCGCACCGCACCGTGCTCGAGAACGTCGCGTACGGCCTCGAGGTGAACAGTGTCGACAAGACGACGCGGCTCGCGAAGGCCCGCGAGGTCATCGACCTGGTCGGCCTGGACGTCTGGGCGGACGCGAAGCCCGACGAGCTGTCGGGTGGCATGCAGCAGCGCGTCGGCATCGCCCGTGCGCTCGCCGCCGAGACCGACGTCCTGCTCATGGACGAGGCGTTCAGCGCGCTCGACCCGCTCATCCGCCGTGAGATGCAGGAGCAGCTCGTCGACCTGCAGCAGCGGCTCGGCAAGACGATCGTCTTCATCACGCACGACCTCAACGAGGCGATGTTCCTCGGCGACCGGATCGCCGTGATGCGCGACGGCCGGATCGTGCAGATCGGGTCGCCGGAGGACATCCTCACCGACCCGGCGAACGACTACGTCGCCCAGTTCGTGCAGGACGTCGACCGCGCCCGCGTGCTCACCGCCGCGAGCGTCATGGAGCCGGCCCGCGCCACCGTCCCGCTGACGGTGGGTCCTCGTGGTGCACTGCGCACCATGCGCGACCTGCAGACCGCCGCGCTCTTCGTCACCGGTCGTGGCCGGAAGCTCGAGGGCTGGGTCCGCGACCGGCACGTGATGCGCCAGGTGAAGGCCGGCGACACGAACCTCGACGCGATCGTGAACACCGAGTACGCGCGGGTCGCCCCCGACACGGCGCTGACCGACCTGTTCGAGCTCGCCGTCGAGTCGCCCCTGCCGATCGCCGTCGTCGACGACGAGCAGCGCCTGCTCGGCGTCGTCCCCCGCGTCACCCTGCTGGCCGCGCTCGGCAACGTGCCGACCGCGACGATGCCGATCCCGGTGCTCGAACCGGTCACCCGCATCTCCGACTCCGACATGGACTCGACCCTCGCCGAAGGAGACCACGCATGATCACCCCCGGTACCAACTCCTTCGGTGACTTCCACCTGCCCCTCGGCACCTGGGTCGCCGCGGTCGTCGACTGGATCACGACCTACCTGTCCGGCTTCTTCGACGTCGTCCGCTACGTGTTCACGTGGATGGACGCGTGGATGGAGTACTTCCTGTCCACCCCGCCGTTCTGGGTCGTCGTCGCGGTCCTCGTCGTGCTCGCGTTCCTGGCGAAGGGCTGGAAGCTCGCGCTCGGCGCTGCGATCGGTCTGCTGTTCATCGTCAGCGTCGGGCAGTGGACGAACGCGATGAACACCCTCGCGCTCGTCGTGGTCGCCGCCGGCCTGGCCGTGGTCCTCAGCATCCCGCTCGGGGTGTGGGCTGCCCGGTCCGACGCCGCGAGCCGGATCATCCGCCCGGTCCTGGACTTCATGCAGACGACCCCGGCGTTCGTCTACCTGATCCCGGCGCTGCTGCTGTTCCGCGTCGGCGTCGTCCCCGGCATCGTCGCGACGATCGTCTTCGCGATGGCCCCCGGCGTCCGGCTCACCGAGCTCGGCATCCGCGGGGTCCCGAGTGAGGTCGTCGAGGCCGGTGCAGCGTTCGGCTCCAGCCCGTGGCGCATCCTCCGCCAGATCCAGCTGCCGTTGGCGAAGGCCAGCATCATGGCCGGCGTCAACCAGGTCATCATGCTGTCGCTGTCGATGGTCGTCATCGCCGGCATGGTCGGCGCCGGCGGCCTCGGCGAGCAGATCGTCGCCTCGCTGAACCGCATCGACGTCGGGCTCGGCGCCGAAGCCGGCCTGTCGGTCGTGGTCCTGGCGATCCTGCTGGACCGCCTGACCGCAGCGCTCGGCGGCGACGCGAGTGGTGCCTCCCGGCCGTGGAAGCGCGGGCGGAAGCCCACCGTGACCGCGACGCCGAACGCGGCGACCGCCCAGACCGCCGCCACCACCGAGGCAGCCCCGGCCGACCGCCGGCGCGAGCCGCAGACGACCAGCGCGTGAGGAAGGACCAGACCATGAAGCGCAACCACACCCCACGCAACCACACCCCACGCACCAGCACCCCACGCACCCGCACCCGCCGCACCCTCGCAGCGGCCGTGCTCGCCGTCGCCACCGCCGTCGGCCTGTCCGCCTGCATGCCGCCCGGCTACTACGGGGCCTCCGGCACCGTCGACAACGGTGACCAGAAGTCGATGCACGTCGTCGTCTTCAACGGCTGGGACGAGGACACCGCCGCCAGCTACCTCTGGAAGCACGTCCTCGAGCAGAAGGGCTACGACGTCCAGCTCACCAACTCCGACGTCGCACCCGCGTACACGGGCCTCGCGTCCGGTGACTACGACGTGGTGTTCGACACCTGGCTGCCGAACACGCACAAGGAGTACATGGACACCTACGGCAAGGACCTGACGGACCTCGGCGCCTGGAACGAGCAGGCGTCGTTGGAACTGGCGGTGCCGGAGTACTCGGACGTCGACTCGATCGACGAGCTGAAGGCGCACGCGTCCGAGTTCGGCAACAAGATCATCGGCATCGAGCCCGCTGCCGGTGAGACGAAGGTCGTGTCCGACCAGGTCATCCCGCAGTACGGCCTGGACGGCATGGACTTCATCACGAGTTCGACGCCGGCGATGCTCGCCGACCTCAAGGCCTCGATCGCGAAGAAGGAGGACGTCGTCGTGACGCTGTGGCGTCCGCACTGGGCGTACGACGCCTTCCCGATCAAGGACCTGAAGGACCCGAAGGGTGCGCTCGGCAAGAACGAGGAGATCCACACGATCGCCAAGAAGGACTTCGAGCAGGACTTCCCGCAGGCGTCGAAGTGGATGGAGGACTTCTCGATGGACTCCGACACCCTCTACTCGCTGGAGAACGCGCTCGTGAACAGCGGCGCGAAGGCCAGCGAGTACCCCGCGATCACCGAGAAGTGGGCTTCCGAGCACCAGGACTTCGTCGATTCGCTCACGTCCGGCAAGTAGTCAGCAGGTCGGACAGGAGGCCCGGTGCGCGTCGTGCGCACCGGGCCTCCGTCGCGTCCGGGGCCGGTTTTCTGAACGACGACTGTCGTTTCGTTGCTTGCATGGAGGGATGGACATCCTCCTCCGACTCCTGGTCGCGATCGGGTTCGCCCTGCTCATCACCGCCGTCGCCGCGGTCGTCCTGCACCTGGTGCTGCGGACGGTCGCGCGACGGGAGCGGTGGGCCGGCGTGCTCTCGCGCCGGGCGAAGCACCCGTTCCGCACCACCCTGCTCGTGGTCCTGCTCTGGATCGCGTTCACCTCGAGCGTCCCGCGCGACGCCGACGCGTACCCGTGGCGCGACGAGGTCGTGCACGGGTTCCTCATCGTCACGATCGCGGTGGGCTGCTGGCTGGCGTGCCAGATCGCGATCTTCCTCGAGGACCTCGGCCTCCACCGGTTCCGCATCGACGTCCCTGACAACCGGCAGGCCCGCCGCATCCGCACGCAGGTCCTCATCATCCGGCGGCTCACCGTCGCCGTGCTCGTCATCATCGCCGTCGGCGCGATCCTGCTCACCTTCGACGGGGTCGAGGCCGCGGGCGCGAGCGTGCTCGCGAGCGCCGGACTCATCTCGGTCGTCGCGGGTCTGGCGGCGCAGTCGACGCTCGGCAACGTCTTCGCGGGCATGCAGCTCGCGTTCTCCGGGTCGATCCGCGTCGACGACGTCGTCGTGGTCGAGCAGCAGTGGGGGCGGATCGAGGAGATCACCCTGACCTACGTGGTCGTGCACCTGTGGGACGACCGGCGCTTCGTGCTGCCGTCGACGTACTTCACGAGCACCCCGTTCGAGAACTGGACGCGCACGAACAGCGAACTGCTCGGCGCCGTCGAGATGGACCTGGACTGGCGGGTCCGTCCGGGGGAGATGCGCGAGGAGCTCGACCGGATCCTCGACCGCACCGAGTTGTGGGACCGCCGCGTCAAGGTGCTGCAGGTCACCGACGCCGTGCAGGGGTACGTGCGGGTGCGGGTCCTCGCGACGTCACACGACGCGCCGTCGCTGTTCGACCTGCGCTGCTACATCCGCGAAGAACTCGTCGAGTGGATCCAGCGCACCCACCCCGACGCGCTGCCGGTCCAGCGCGTGCTCATGGTCGACGAGACGGCACCGCGGCGGCGCACGGCGTCGACCGCCGCCGACTCGGCGCTGTTCGCGCCGGGGCAGGAGGACCGCGCGGCGCTCTTCACCGGCCCGATCCAGACGTCCGACATCCCGCCGTCGGAGCGCTGACGGTCGGGTCCTCCGCTGCGGAACCAGGTTCTGGACACAGCACCGCGGAATCGCGTGGTTCCGTGTCCGGAACCCGGTGCCGTGGACGGGGCTGACGACGGACGGGAGGCCCGTGGCGGATCCGCCACGGGCCTCCCGTCCGTCTCGCGGCCTGGACCTACGGCTGGCGCGCCTTGACGGCGCGGTCGTCCTCGACCACCGTGCCGATCGCCACGATCGTGGTCGCGATCCACGCGACCCACGTCAGGGCGAGCCGCCAGTCGCGGGGTCCCTGGCGGGTGGTCTGGAGCACGCTGTAGCCGCTGATGAGCGAACTCCACACCGCACCGTTGAACATGAACTTGCGCACAGAGGCCTCCTGTCGTCGTGCTGCCAACGCTACCGGTCAGTACATTGGAGCGCCGCCGGACACCCTGCCCGGCGCACTCGTGGAGGAGCGCCCGTGCGTCAGGCCGTCATCGGAGCAGTGCTGCTCGTCATCGGCGCGGTGTGCGTCGCGCTCGGCCTGCTGCCGCTCGACGACCTCGGGGTCCTGGCCGAGCGGGTCCTGCCCGTCCTCGGGTTCGTCCTCGGGCTGACGATCGTCGCCGAGCTCGCTGCGGACGCCGGGGTGTTCGACCGACTCGCCGACGTCGCGGCGCGTGTCGGCGGCGGACGCACGATCGGACTCTGGGGCGCCGTCGTCGTCCTCGCCGTGCTCTGCACCGTGTTCCTGTCGATCGACACCACCGCGGTGCTGCTCACTCCGATCGTGATCTCGCTGGCGCGCCGGGTCGGGCTGCCGCCGATGCCGTTCGCGCTCACCACCGTCTGGCTCGCGAACACCGCCTCCCTGCTGCTGCCGGTGTCGAACCTGACGAACCTGCTCGCCGTCGATCGGATGGGCCTCGGCGGCCCGCTGCCCTTCGCCGGCCTGATGGCCTGGCCGGCCGTCGCCGGGGTGGTCGTGCCGTGCGCCGTCCTGCTCGTGGTGTTCCGCGGCGAGCTCTTCGGGCGCTACACACCGGTGTCGGTACGGCGTCCGTCCGACCCGGTGTCGTTCTGGGCGGCGTCCGGAGTGCTCGTCGCGCTCGTCGTGGCGCTGACCGCCGGGGTGACGGTCTGGATCGCCGCCGTGGCCGGTGCCCTCGTGCTCGTCGTCGTCGCGGCGTTCCGGTCGCCCGCCGAGCTCCGACCGTCGCGCGTGCCGTGGTCGACGCTGCTCTTCGCCGCCGGGCTCTTCGTCGTGGTCGAGACCCTGCACAGCACCGGGCTCACCGATCCGATCGTGCGGGCGCTCGGCGACGGCACCGGAACCGGACCGCTCCTGCTGCTCGGCGCCGGGGGAGCGGTGGCGGCGAACGCCATCGACAACCTGCCCGCGTACCTGGTGCTCGAGCCCGCCGCCGGTCACGAGGCCGTGCGGTACGCGGCGCTCCTCATCGGCGTGAACGCCGGGTGCCTGGTGACGCCGTGGGCCTCGCTCGCCACGCTGCTGTGGCACGCACGGCTGTCGGCCGAGGGCGTGCACCTGTCGTGGGGGAAGTACATGCTGCTCGGGTGCGTCGCGGCTCCGCTCACCGTGGTCGCCGGGGTGCTCGCGCTGGCGCTCTGACGGGGGATCGCCGGGGTGCTCGCGCTCTGACCCGCGGCGGCGGTCAGAGCCAGTCGCGGGCCTTGAAGACGCGGTAGAGCACGAGCGACGACGCGACGATGAGCGCGAGCGAGACGTACAACCCGCTCCACGCACCCTCGCCCGGGAACGTCACGTTCTGCCCGAAGAAGCCGGTGATGGCGGTGGGGATCGCGATGATCGCGGCCCAGCTCGTCACCTTCTTCATCACGGTGTTCTGCCGGTTCGACGACAGGTTGAGGTTCGTGTCGAGGACGCTCGAGACGGCGTCGCGCAGCTGTTCGACGGAGTCCGAGATCGACACCAGGTGGTCCTCGACGTCGCGGAAGTACGGTCGGATGCCGTCCGAGATCGTCTCGGCGTCGCCGTGCAGCAGCGACCCGACGCTGTCCCGGGTCGGCACGACGAGGCGGCGCATCACCCCGAGCGCCTTGCGGAGGCGGAACGACCGCCGCTGGATCTGCTGCTCGCGGGGGTTCCCCCGTTCGAACAGGTCGTCCTCGAGCGCGTCGATCCGTCGCTCGATGTCCTCCACGGTCTCGGTGGCGTGGTCGACGACGGCGTCGAGCAACGCCCAGACGAGCCACGGCACTCCGTGGTCGGCCACGTCGGCGTTCGCGTCGAGCCGGTGCTCCATCGCGGCGGTGTCGACGTCGGCCCCGTGGATGGTGACGAGGGCGTGCTCGGTGACGAACGCCTTCACCTCGTGGGTGACGAGCTCACCGTCCTCGCCGAGACCGCCGACGTCGTAGACCACGAGGAACAGGCTGTCGCGGTACCGGTCGAGCTTCGGGCGCTGGCCGTGCTCGACGGCGTCCTCGACGGCGAGGGCGTGGATGCCGAGCTCTTGTTCGACCTGCACGAGGTCGTCGTGCACCGGGTCGGTGTAGTCGACCCAGACGAACGTGTCGGCGTCGGCGACGAGGTCCGAGATCCGGTCGACGGGGAAGTCCCGTTCCGCCGCGTCGCCGTTCCGCCACGCCCGTGTCCTGACCATGCGCGTCAGCCTAGTGAGACGGCCGGCCTGCAGATCCCAGGCCGGCCGTCGTCGCGTGCGGTGGTGCGTCAGTAGGCGGAGACGAGCTTCCCGTCCTCGACCTTCAGGTACTGGTTCACGTCGAAGCTGTCTTCGCCGTGCTCCGCGTCCCCGGAGTACGAGGTGTAGTCGTACTCGACGACACCGTCCTTCGTGCTCTGCACCATGACCGTGCCCGAACCGGAGGCCTCGACCTCGATCTCCGGCATGGTCGTGACGTCGTAACGCACCGCGCCGTCGGCGTCGTACGGGCCGTACCAGGGGCAACCGCTCAGCGCGCTGAGGTCGGTCTTCTCGGCGCAGCCGTCGATCAGGTCGGTCACGTACCGCTCGGCGTCTCGCTGCAGCGCCTTCGTGGCGGTGGGGGTGAAGTCGACGTACCCGGAGGACGTCGCGCCGACCGACACCCGCTCGGTGCCACCCGTGAAGTACTTCGTCCCACCGACCTGCACCTCGTAGGTGCCGGGGTAGGCGAGCGAGGTGAACCGGCCGTCGCTGATCTCGCCGATCTCCTTGCCGCCGACCGTGACCGGCGCGCCCTCGAGCACCTCGGACGCGGTCAGGGTGACGGTCTGGGCGAGCGGTTCGGTGACGCGCCACTCGTCCTTCACGAGGAACGAGGTGCCGGTGCGCCGGAGGCTGACCTGACCGGAGCGGTTCTTGCCGTCCTGGGTGTAGCTGACGGTGGCCAGGGCGTTGTCACCGCTCGTCGAGACACGGCCCACGCGGATGTCCGACGGGCGGTCCTTCGCGCTCTTCAGCACCGCGGAGTCGAGCATCGCGGCGTCGGACGGCACCTCGCTGAGTCGGGCGGCGGTGTCGGCGTCGCCGCTCGCGATGGCCTGCACGTAGGACTTCACGGTCGGCGCCGGGCCCCACACGTTGGCCCGGAGCACGCCGGTGGTGACGGCACCCGCGATGACGACGACGACCACGGCGCCACCGGCGATGAGCGAGCGCACCAGGACCTTCTTGGCGCGCGGCGACATCGGAGCGGGTGCGGGAGCGCCACCGCCGACGAAGGGCTGTTCCGGCTGACCGGGGTGGCCGACGCCGGGCGTCGCCGCCCACGCTGCTGCTGCCGGGGCGCCCGCGGGCGCCGCCGACGGGAACGCCGGGTCGGCCGGCGGGAACGCTGGGTCGGCCGGCGAGAACGCCGGAGTCGCTGCCGGGAAGGTCGGTGCGGCCGCGGGGCGCGGGTCCGCTCCGACGAGGCGCGAGGTCCGCAGCACCACGCCACCGCCGAGGCGGGGGAGCAGCACGGGCGCGAGGTACCGTGCCACGGCCTCGATCGCGCCGCCCCACAGCGCGAACACGAGCGGCGTCCACGGCGCGATCCCGATCGAACCGGTCCCGCTGACGGCGCTGATGCCCGTCGCCTGGTAGGACACCAGGCCGGTGCCGAGCACGAACAGCAGGAGTCCGAGGGCGAACCAGACGACCGGGGTCACGACCCAGTCCAGCGTGGTGCGGAACCGGTCGTTGCGGCGGACTGCCAGTGCGAGGCCCGCGACGACCGAGGTCACGACGACGAGCAGGACGACGAGCCAGGTCCAGCCACCGGCGCCGCCGAAGACCGATGCCGTGCTCCCCGCCGAGCCGAAGCCGGACAGTCCGACGCCGCCGAGGAACCCGAGGGCGGTGAGGCCGACCGCGACGTTGCCGACGAGCACCGGTAGCGCCGCGCCCCACGAGGGCTGTGCGACCAGGGCGACGACGATGACCACGACCGTCACCAGCACGACGAGCACCGTGAGCTGCGACGCCGCGACGCGCACTGTGCCGAGGACGCGACCGGCGAACACGTTCCGGCCGAGGAGGGCCGAGGGCCGTGCGAGCACCGCGGCGAGTGCGCCGATCACGAAGGCGCCGAGGATGCTGCCGAGGCCGACCGCGTGCACGGGGTCGATGACGGCGCCGGAGCCGGCGGGGAACCGGATGGCGAGGATGCCCGCGGCGGCGTTGGTCAGCACCGTGGTCACCAGCCCGGACAGGACGGCGGTCAGCAGGATCGCGGCGCGCCCGAGGCCGCGGGTGCGGATGCGACGGGTGAGCACGACGGCCAGCACGACCTGTGCGGCGAGCACGACCGCCGGGACGACCGCGAGCGCGCCGGACCCCGACCCGAGGAAGCCGATCGAGCCGGACAGGTGCAGGCGGCCGAGGTCGGCGAGGGCGACGAGCTGGGCCGGGGTACCGAGCAGGACACTGACCCCGGACAGCAGCGACTGGACGTCGGGGGTGCTCCCGGCGCCGAGGTCGGTCCCGGTGCCGGTCGACCCCGACCCGACGGAACCGGATCCCGATCCGCCCGCTGCCAGCACGGCGACGGTGAGGAGCAGCGAGATCGCGGCGACCACGTAGGCGGCGACCCAGCCGCCGACGGCGGCGAGCACGGCGGCCAGCCAGTCACGGCCGGACACGGACCGCAGCAGGCGGCCGAACGCGTCCGACGACCGCGGGCCGGGCTGCCCCGGCGGAACGGGCGGGACGGGCGGGTTCGGCGGGTTCTCGCTCATGGCTGGTGGGTCCTCTCCGACCGGGAGGCCGATGCCGCACGCCAGCACCCGTGTCCCCCCGACACGCCCCCGAAGCGTACCGGAACCCGCCGATCCGCCGTGAATCCGCTGTCCGGGCGCTGGTAGGTTCCCACCGTGTCTGCGCCTTCTCGTTCCTCCACCAAGTACGCCTTCGTCGTCGCCTCGAACCGCCTGCCGGTGGACCGGGTCGTCGACCAGGACGGCAACGAGGGGTGGCGGCACTCGCCCGGTGGCCTCGTCACCGCCCTCGAGCCCGTGATGCGCGCGAACGACGGCGCCTGGGTCGGCTGGGTCGGCCAGCCCGAGGTCGAGGTCGAGCCGTTCGACAACGAGGGCATCCACATCGTGCCGGTCCCGTTGTCCGACGACGACGTCGAGGAGTACTACGAGGGCTTCAGCAACGACACCCTCTGGCCGCTGTACCACGACGTCATCGAGCACCCGAGCTACCACCGCGACTGGTGGAACGCCTACAAGCGCGTCAACGAGCGCTTCGCGGCCCAGATCGCCGAGATCACCGAGCAGGACGGCATCGTCTGGGTGCAGGACTACCAGCTGCAGCTCGTGCCGGCACTGCTCCGGGCCAAGCGTCCCGACCTGACGATCGGCTTCTTCAACCACATCCCGTTCCCGCCGGTCGGCATCTACGCCCAGCTGCCCTGGCGCGCGCAGATCCTGGACGGCCTGCTCGGCGCCGACGTCATCGGCTTCCAGCGTCACGACGACGCGAGCGACTTCCTCCGAGCGGTCCGTCACATCAAGGGCTACACGACGAAGGGCCAGACGATCGACGTCCCCGTCGACGACCCGGACGCGCCGCGCAGCCGCAAGGGGATCACGGTCCGCCACGTCGAGGCCCGGCACTTCCCGATCTCGATCGACGCCGAGGCCTTCGAGGACATCGCGCGTCGTCCCGAGGTGCAGGAGCGAGCCCGTGAGATCCGCGAGAGCCTCGGCAACCCGAAGACGGTGCTGCTCGGAGTCGACCGCCTCGACTACACCAAGGGCATCCGGCACCGCATCAAGGCCTTCGGCGAACTCGTCGAGGACGGCCGCATCAAGGTCGAGGACGCCGCTCTCATCCAGGTCGCGAGTCCGAGCCGTGAACGCGTCGACACGTACGCCACGCTCCGCGACGAGATCGAGCTGAGCGTCGGGCGCATCAACGGCGACCTCGGGGTCATCGGCCACCAGCCGATCTCCTACCTGCACCACGGCTACCCGCGCGAGGAGATGGTGGCGCTCTACCTGGCCGCCGACATCATGCTCGTCACGGCACTGCGCGACGGCATGAACCTCGTCGCGAAGGAGTACGTCGCGGCTCGCTTCGACAGCGACGGGGTGCTCATCCTGTCCGAGTTCGCCGGTGCCGCCGACGAGCTGAAGCAGGCCGTCATCGTCAACCCGCACGACATCGGCGCGCTGAAGGACAGCATCGAGCGCGCGATCGAGATGCCGCGCCGCGAGCGCTCGACGCGCATGCGTGCGCTCCGCAAGCGCGTGCGCGACAACGACGTGGCGCGCTGGTCGCGCTCGTTCCTCGAGGCGCTCGACCGGCACGCGCCGCGGAACGCCCAGCTCGACCCGTCCGCCACCGACCCGGCGGACCGACACCGTGAGGCGCAGACCGACAACATGTCGATCTTCGACCAGGACGCCCAGTCCGCCAGGGCTGCCGAGGACACCCGGGAGGCACGTGATGACTGAGACCACCACCGACCAGACCGCCATCGACACGGCACTCGAGACGCTCGCGGCTGCGCCGCGACTCATCGTCGCCCTCGACTTCGACGGCACGCTCGCGCCGTTCGCCGACGAGCCGTCGCAGGTCGGCGCCCTGCCGGGCTCGTGGGCAGCGGTCCTGACCCTGCACCGCGCGAAGGACACCGAGGTCGTGCTCGTCTCCGGTCGCCCGCTCGGCAGCCTCGCTTCCGTGTCGCACGCGCCGCAGGACATGGCGCTGGTGGGGTCGCACGGCGTCGAGTGGCGCGTGGACGGCCACGACGAGGCCGCCCTGACCGACGACGAGGTCGCCCGGGTCGCATGGATCGGTGCGGCGCTCGACGAGGTCGGCGCGCGGTACCCGGGCGTCGTCATCGAGCACAAGCCCGCCGGCCACGGCGTGCACACCCGTCGGGTGAGCGCCGAGGTCGCCGCGCAGGCGAACGCCGACGCGAGCCGCGCGGCGCACGAGGCCGACGCCGACGTGCTCGAGCGCGGCGGCAAGGACATCGTCGAGTTCGCCGTCCGGCACGTCACGAAGGGCGACGCGATCACCCGGTTGCGCGAGCTCCACGGTGCCGACGCGGTGTTCTTCGCCGGTGACGACGTCACCGACGAGGACGGCTTCCGCGTGCTCGGGGACGGCGACGTCGGCGTGAAGGTGGGCCCGGGGGAGACCCGTGCCGGGTACCGCATCGCGGACCCGGCGGCCCTGACGGGTGTCCTGAAGCAGCTCGCCAGGATCCGTGCGACGCGCTGACCAGGGTGATCCGGGCCTCCCGGTCAGACTCCTGAACATGCGAACGCATGTTGTTGTCCGACTGGTATCCCAAAGCGTCCTAGACTCGCTCCATGCCTGATATCGACGTCAAGCCGCGCAGCCGGGTCGTCACCGACGGGATCGAAGCAACCACCTCGCGTGGCATGCTGCGGGCCGTCGGTATGGGAGACGAGGACTGGAGCAAGCCGCAGATCGGCATCGCGTCCTCGTGGAACGAGATCACGCCCTGCAACCTCTCGCTCGACCGCCTCGCACAGGGCGCCAAGGAAGGCGTCCACTCCGGTGGCGGCTACCCGCTGCAGTTCGGCACCATCTCCGTCTCGGACGGCATCTCGATGGGCCACGAGGGCATGCACTTCTCGCTCGTCTCGCGCGAGGTCATCGCCGACAGCGTCGAGACCGTCGTCAACGCCGAGCGCCTGGACGGCACCGTCCTGCTCGCCGGCTGCGACAAGTCGCTGCCGGGCATGCTCATGGCCGCCGCGCGCCTCGACCTGGCCAGCGTGTTCCTGTACGCGGGCTCGGTCATGCCGGGCTACGTGAAGCAGGCCGACGGCACGATGAAGGAAGTCACGATCATCGACTCCTTCGAGGGCGTCGGGGCCTGCAAGGCCGGCACCATGTCGGAAGAAGAGCTCAAGAAGATCGAGTGCGCCATCGTCCCGGGCGAGGGCGCCTGCGGTGGCATGTACACGGCCAACACCATGGCGAGCGTGGCCGAGGCCCTCGGCATGTCGCTGCCGGGCTCCGCCGCCCCGCCGAGCGCCGACCGCCGCCGTGACTACTACGCGCACCGCTCCGGCGAGGCCGTGGTGAACATGCTCGAGCACGGCATCACCGCCCGCCAGATACTGACGAAGGAAGCCTTCGAGAACGCGATCGCCGTGGCGATGGCCCTCGGCGGCTCCACCAACGTCATCCTGCACCTGCTCGCCATCGCCTACGAGGCCGAGGTCGAGCTGTCGCTGGACGACTTCAACCGCATCGGCTCGAAGGTCCCGCACCTGGCCGACATGAAGCCCTTCGGCAAGTACGTCATGGTCGACGTGGACCGCAACGGCGGCATCCCGGTGATCATGAAGGCGCTGCTCGACGCCGGCCTGCTGCACGGCGACTGCCTCACCGTCACGGGCAAGACCGTCGCCGAGAACCTGGCCGAGATCGACCCGCCGGCGCTCGACGGCGAGGTCTTCCGCACGCTCGACAACCCGATCCACGAGACCGGCGGCCTGACCGTCCTGCAGGGCACCTTCGCCCCCGAGGGCGCCGTGGTGAAGACGGCGGGCTTCGACGCCGAGGTGTTCGAGGGCCCCGCGCGGGTGTTCGACCGCGAGCGTGCCGCGATGGACGCCCTCACCGAGGGGAAGATCCAGAAGGGCGACGTCGTCGTCATCCGCTACGAGGGCCCCAAGGGCGGTCCGGGCATGCGCGAGATGCTCGCCATCACCGCAGCCATCAAGGGCGCGGGCCTCGGCAAGGATGTACTACTCTTGACCGACGGACGATTCTCAGGCGGCACAACCGGCCTGTGCATCGGCCACATCGCACCCGAGGCAGTGGACGCAGGTCCAGTTGCCTTCGTGCGCGATGGCGACCGCATCCGTGTCGACATCGCGGCTCGCTCGCTCGACCTACTGGTCGACCCGACCGAGCTGGAGGCCCGCCGTGACGGCTGGGCCCCGCTGCCCCCGCGCTACACCCGCGGAGTCCTCGCGAAGTACGCCAAGCTCGTGAAGTCCGCCGCCCAGGGCGCGGTCACGGGCTAGCGTTCGACACACGCACCATCGCCACCTCTCCAGGCAAGGACCACCTCATGCCCACGGAAGCAACTCCGCTGTCCGCGGCCGCCGGTGCACGCCGGTCGCCGGAGATCCTGACCGGCTCGGGAGCCGTCCTCCGGACGCTCGAGCACCTCGGGATCACCGACGTCTTCGGCCTGCCAGGCGGTGCCATCATCCCGTTCTACGACGAGCTCATGGCGTCGAAGACGATCCGCCACATCCTCGTCCGCCACGAGCAGGGCGCCGGCCACGCCGCCGAGGGCTACGCCTCGGCGTCCGGCAAGGTCGGCGTCGCCATCGCGACGTCCGGCCCCGGTGCGACGAACCTCGTCACGGCCATCGCCGACGCCTACATGGACTCGGTGCCCTTCATCGCGATCACCGGCCAGGTGTTCTCGACGCTGATGGGGACCGACGCGTTCCAGGAAGCCGACATCGTCGGCATCACGATGCCGATCACGAAGCACTCGTTCCTGGTCACGGACCCGGCCGACGTGCCGGCGACCCTGGCCGCGGCGCACCTCATCGCGACGACCGGTCGGCCCGGCCCCGTGCTGGTGGACATCACGAAGGACGCCCAGCAGAAGTCGGCGCCCTACGTCTGGCCGCCCAAGATCGACCTGCCCGGTTACCGACCGGTCACCAAGGCGCACGGCAAGCAGATCACCGCGGCCGCGCAGCTCCTGGCCGAGGCCGAGCGTCCGGTGCTCTACGTCGGCGGTGGCGTGATCCGCTCCCGCGCGACAGCCGAGCTGCTCCGCTTCGCCGAGGCGACGGGTGCGCCCGTCGTGACGACGCTGATGGCGCGCGGTGCCTTCCCGGACTCGCACCCGCAGCACCTCGGCATGCCCGGCATGCACGGCACCGTCCCGGCGGTGCTCGGTCTGCAGGACAGCGACCTGATCATCGCGCTCGGTGCCCGCTTCGACGACCGCGTGACGGGCAAGGCCGACGAGTTCGCGCCGAACGCCAAGGTCGTGCACGTCGACATCGACCCGGCCGAGATCTCGAAGATCCGCTTCGCCGACGTCCCGATCGTGGGCGACGCCCGCGAGGTCCTGGTCGACCTGCTCGACGCGTGGGGCGGCATCGCCGTCGACGACCGCGCCTCGACGGCCGACTGGTGGACGAAGCTCCGCCAGCTCAAGGTCGACTTCCCGCTCGGGTACGCCGAGCCGACCGACGGCCTGCTCGCCCCGCAGGCCATCATCAAGCGCATCGGCGAGCTCTCCGGTCCCGAGGCCGTCTACGCCTCGGGTGTCGGGCAGCACCAGATGTGGTCGGCGCAGTTCATCAAGTACGAGCGCCCGAACGCCTGGTTGAACTCCGGCGGCGCGGGCACGATGGGCTACTCCGTCCCCGCGGCGATGGGCGCGAAGGTCGCCCAGCCGGACCGCGTGGTCTGGGCGATCGACGGCGACGGCTGCTTCCAGATGACGAACCAGGAACTCGCGACCTGCGTCATCAACGACATCCCGATCAAGGTCGCGATCATCAACAACTCGTCGCTCGGCATGGTGCGGCAGTGGCAGACGCTGTTCTACGACGGCCGCCACTCGTTCACCGACCTCGAGACCGGTCACGACTCGCGCCGCGTGCCCGACTTCGTGAAGCTGGCGGACGCGTACGGCGCCCTCGGCATCCGTGTCGAGAAGGCCGACGAGGTCGACGCCGCCATCCAGCTCGCACTCGAGACGAACGACCGCCCCGTGGTGATCGACTTCGTCGTGAGCCGTGACTCGATGGTCTGGCCGATGGTCCCGCAGGGAGTCAGCAACTCGTCCATCGAGTACGCCCAGGCCCTCGCACCCACCTGGGACGACGAGGACGCCGACATGACGGGGGAAACCGCATGAGCCACGTCCTGTCCCTCCTCGTCGAGGACAAGCCCGGTCTGCTGACCCGTGTCGCGGGCCTGTTCGCCCGCCGCGGGTTCAACATCGAGTCGCTCGCCGTCGGCAACACCGAGGTCGACGGCCTCAGCCGGATCACCGTCGTCGTCGACGTCGAGGACCTCCCGCTCGAGCAGGTGACGAAGCAGCTCAACAAGCTCGTCAACGTCATCAAGATCGTCGAACTGGACTTCTCGCAGTCCGTCCAGCGCGAGCACATGCTCGTGAAGGTCCGCGTCGACAACCAGACGCGGTCGGCCGTGCTCGAGGCAGTGAACCTGTTCCGCGCGCAGGTCGTCGACGTCGCGAACGACTCGCTCATCGTCGAGGTGACCGGAGACCCCGGCAAGATCCAGGCGATCCTCCGCGTCCTCGAGCCCTACGGCATCAAGGAGCTCGCCCGTGCGGGACTCCTCGGCATGGGCCGCGGACCGAAGAGCATCACCGACCGGGTGCGCTGACCAGCGGTCCGCCACCCCCACAATCCACCAGAACCAAGGAGACACACCCTCGTGACTGACATCGTGTACGACGCCGACGCCGACCTGACGCTCATCCAGGGCAAGAAGGTCGCCGTCATCGGGTACGGCTCGCAGGGCCACGCCCACGCCCTCAACCTCCGTGACTCGGGTGTCGAGGTCAAGATCGGCCTCAAGGAGGGCTCGAAGAGCCGCCAGAAGGCCGAAGAGGCCGGCTTCGAGGTTCTCACCCCGGCCGACGTCACCGCCTGGGCCGACGTCGTCGTCATCCTCGCGCCGGACCAGGTCCAGCGCATCGTCTACGCCGATGACATCCGTCCGAACCTCAAGCCGGGCGCCACGCTCGTCTTCGGCCACGGCTTCAACATCCGCTTCGGCTACATCGAGGCACCCGAGGGCGTCGACGTGTCGCTCGTCGCTCCGAAGGGACCGGGTCACACCGTCCGTCGCGAGTACGAGGCCGGCCGTGGCGTCCCCGTGATCGTCGCCGTCGAGGTCGACGCGTCGGGTTCCGCATGGGACCTCGCGTGGTCGTACTCGAAGGCCATCGGTGGTCTGCGCTCCGGCGGCATCAAGACGACCTTCACCGAGGAGACCGAGACCGACCTGTTCGGCGAGCAGGCCGTCCTGTGCGGTGGCACCTCGCAGCTCATCCAGTACGGCTTCGAGACCCTGGTCGAGGCGGGCTACCAGCCGCAGATCGCGTACTTCGAGGTCCTGCACGAGCTCAAGCTGATCGTCGACCTGATCTGGGAGGGCGGCCTCACCAAGCAGCGCTGGTCGATCTCCGACACCGCCGAGTTCGGTGACTACGTCTCCGGCCCGCGCGTGATCTCGCCCGACGTCAAGGAGAACATGAAGGCGGTGCTCGCGGACATCCAGAACGGTGCCTTCGCGAAGCGCTTCATCGACGACCAGGACGCCGGCGCACCCGAGTTCAAGGCGCTCCGCGCCAAGGGCGAGGGCCACCCGATCGAGGCGACCGGCCGTGAGCTCCGCGCGCTCTTCGCCTGGAAGCAGAACGACGGCGACTACGTGGACGGCTCGGCAGCGCGGTAGTCTTCCGAGGAACACTCGATGACGAGGCGGCGGTGCAGCCCTTGCACCGCCGCCTCGCGACGTGACCCGAACGTTATGCAGCAGCTCTTCTCCAGCCCCGACGCCGTGGACCGGCGTCTCGTCGGCGTGCGCCCGGACGATGCGCGACAGCCGTCGTCCGCGGTCCGCACGAGCGGTCAGGGGCGGACCGACCAGCATGGGATGATCATCGGATGGCGGTGACGAAACGAGCGGTCCACATCGGCGCCGGCAAGATCGGGCGTGGGTTCGTGGGCCAGTTCCTCGTGGCGAGCGGCTACGAGCTCACCTTCGTCGACGTCGACGACCGTGTGGTGTCCGCGTTGAACGAAGCCGGGCGCTTCGTGGTGCACGAGGTCGGCGAGATGCCGGTCGAGCACCTCGTCTACGGCTTCCGGGCGCTCAGCAGCAAGACCGACCGCGACCGCGTGATCCAGGCGATCGCCGAGGCGGACGTCGTGACGACCGCGGTCGGTGCCCGGACGCTCCCGCTCGTCGCACCGCTCATCGCCGAGGGACTCGCGGCGCGTCCGCTCGAGCGCGGCGATGTCACGATCGTGGCGTGCGAGAACGCGTTCAACGCCACCGACTCCCTGCACGCGAGCATCCGGCGTGCTCCCGTGCTCGAGGACCGCGACATCGCGGCGGTCTTCGCGAACTGCGCCATCGACCGCATCGTCCCCGACCAGTCCGGCGTGCTCGGGCAGTCCGGCGGCCTCGACGTCGTGCTCGAGCCCTTCTACGAGTGGGTCATCGAGCGCACGCCGTTCCTCGGATCCGACGTCGAACCCCCGACGATCGAGGGCGTCACCTGGGTCGATGACCTCCAGCCCTTCGTCGAGCGCAAGCTCTACACGGTGAACACCGCGCACGCGACGGCCGCCTACCACGGCTACGTCCGCGGCATCCGGCTCATCCGCGAGGCCCTCGAGGACGACGCCGTCCGCGCCGAGGTCGACGGCGTGCTCGCCGAGACCACCGCGCTGCTCGTCGCGAAGCACGGCTTCGACCCGGAGGAGCACGCACGGTACGTCGCGGCGAACCTGTCGCGCATCGCGAACCCGCACCTGCCCGACACCACCGTGCGCGTCGGACGCAACCCGCTCCGCAAGCTCGGCCGACGCGAGCGCTTCGTCGGTCCCGCCGCGCAGCTCGCCGAACGCGGGTTGCCGGTCGAGCACCTGCTCGGCGCCGTCCGCGTCGCACTCGCCTTCGACGACGAGAACGACCCGGAGTCGATCGAGCTGCACGCGCTGCTCCGTTCCGGCGCGACGGCGCACGCGCTCACCGAGATCCTCACCGGCCTCATGGAGAGCCACCCGCTCTTCCCCGCCGTGCGCGAGGTCGTCGCCGAGGTGCTCCAGGCGCAGCCCGCCGACGCCTGAGCGCGCGTCCCGCCGGGAACCCGTGGTCTCCCCGTGCGCTGGTCCCTCGTAGGATCGAGGCATGAACACGGCAGCATCCCCACCCGACGGGTCGGTCGACCCGGACGTGACGAACGCCGTCGACCACGACGACGAGGCGCTCAGCTGGGGTGACGCCGACGACGCCACCCACGTCGACGCCGCGCACAACCCGGTCGCCGTCAAGGACCGTGGCGACCGCGACCCCGAGGCACCGGAGACCTCCGGCGCCCTCGTCGGGTTCGGCGTGTTCGGGGGGCTCTACCTGCTCTACACCGTCGCCTGGCTGCTGACGGCGTCGACCTCGTACGTCTCGGGTGTCGACACCGTCCTGACGGTCTTCGTCGAGGTGCTCCGGTTCCTCGCCATCCTCGCGCCGGCGCTGTGGTTCACGGTGGTGCTCTGGGCCGCCCGCGGCAGCCGGACCCGGACACGACTGCTCTGGATGCTGCTCGGAGCCGTGGTGCTGTTCCCGTGGCCGTTCCTGCTGACGCGGAGCTTCGGGTGACCGCCGCGACGCCGGTCGGCCGTCGGTCGCGCGGTCCGGTCATCGGCCGCATCGCGGTCTGGCTCGTGTTCGCCGTGCTGTTCGCCTACATGACGGTGCAGGCAGTGGGGAACCTCACGCAGATCTCGCAGCGGGTGGACGAGTTCAACGCGTTCCTCGCGACCACCTCCGGTGGCGAGTCGCTGCAGGCGAGCACGCCCTGGCTGTGGCTGGTCCTGGACATCCTGATCGCCCCGGTCGCCTTCGTGGTCGCCCTGGTGATCACGCGTCGTGCGCGGCTCGCGGTCACCCTCGCCGTCTTCGTCCTCGCCTTCGCGGCGGCGGGCGCCCTCTGGCTCGACCTGCAGCTGTTCGTGCCGAGCCTGCTGCAGTTCTAGGCGCCCGCGGTCGTAACGGGCCGCGCACGTCGATAGCATGGTGGGATACCAACCGTCTCTCGTGAGGAAACTGCAGCTGTGTCGAAGCCGGTCGTCCTGATCGCCGAAGAACTCTCGCCCGCCACGGTCGACGCCCTCGGGCCCGACTTCGAGATCCGGAACGTGGACGGCACCGACCGCCCCGCGCTCCTGTCGGCCCTCGCCGACGCGGATGCCGTGCTGGTGCGTTCCGCCACCAAGGTCGATGCCGAGGCGATCGCCGCGGCCCCGAACCTCAAGGTCGTCGCCCGTGCCGGTGTCGGCCTGGACAACGTCGACATCAAGGCGGCGACCACCGCCGGTGTCATGGTGGTGAACGCGCCGACGTCGAACATCATCTCCGCCGCCGAGCTCACCGTCGGGCACATCCTGTCGCTCGCCCGACACATCCCGGCCGCGCACGCGTCGCTGGCTGCCGGGGCGTGGAAGCGCTCGTCGTACACCGGCGTCGAGCTCTACGAGAAGACCGTCGGCATCATCGGTCTCGGCCGCATCGGCGCGCTCATCACGCAGCGCCTGCAGGCCTTCGGCGTCCAGGTGATCGCGTACGACCCCTACGTCACGACGGCCCGTGCCCAGCAGCTCGGGGTCGAGCTCGTCTCGCTCGACGACCTGCTGCAGCGCGCCGACTTCGTCACGATCCACATGCCGCGCACGCCCGAGACCCTCGGCATGATCTCGGACGACCAGTTCGCGCTCATGAAGCCGACGGCGTTCGTCGTGAACGTCGCCCGCGGCGGCCTGATCGACGAGGACGCCCTGCACCGCGCACTGACCGCGAACACCATCGCGGGTGCCGGCCTCGACGTCTTCGTGTCGGAGCCCCCGAAGGACTCCCCGCTCGTCTCGCTGCCCAACGTCGTCGTCACGCCGCACCTGGGTGCCTCGACGGACGAAGCGCAGGAGAAGGCCGGCGTCTCGGTCGCCAAGTCGGTGCGTCTCGCCCTCGGCGGCGAGCTCGTGCCGGACGCGGTCAACGTCGCCGGCGGCGTCATCGACCCGTACGTCCGCCCGGGCATCCCGCTCGTCGAGAAGCTCGGCCAGGTCTTCACGGCCCTCGCCACGTCGCCCGTCACGAGCATCGACGTCGAGGTCCACGGTGAGCTCGCCGAGTACGACGTCAGCGTGCTCAAGCTCGCGGCGCTCAAGGGCGTCTTCACCGACGTCGTCAGCGACCAGGTCTCCTACGTCAACGCCCCGCTCATCGCGGAGCAGCGCGGAGTCACCGTGCGGCTCATCACCGAGACCGACAGCCCCGAGTACCGCAACGTGCTCACGATCCGCGGCGCCCAGTCCGACGGCCCCGCGATCAGTGTGTCCGGCACGCTCACCGGCCCCAAGCAGGTCGAGAAGCTCGTCGAGATCAACGGCCACGACGTCGAGGTCCCGCTCGACCGGCACCACGTCGTCATGGAGTACGTCGACCGCCCGGGCATCGTCGCGGTCTACGGCAAGGAGTTCGGCGAGGCCGGCATCAACATCGCGGCGATGCAGATCTCGCGCGAAGCCGCCGGCGGACAGGCGCTCAGCGTCCTCACCGTCGACTCGCCGGTGCCCGCCGAGATCCTGGAGCACGTCGGCCGGGCGATCGACGCCTCCTCGCTCCGCGAGATCGACATCACGCTCTGATGGCCGTCCGGACGCTCCAGCTCGCGGTGATCCGCGGGGACGGCATCGGACCAGAGGTCGTCGACGAGGCCCTCAAGGTCCTGCACGCCGTGACCCCGGACGACCTCGTCATCGAGGAGACCCCGTTCTCCCTCGGAGCGACGCGCTACCTCGAGACCGGCGACATCCTCACCGAGGACGACATGTCCGCCATCGCGTCGCACGACGCGATCCTGCTCGGCGCGGTCGGCGGGGACCCCCGTGACCCCCGGCTCGCCGGCGGGATCATCGAACGTGGGCTCCTGCTGAAGCTGCGCTTCGCGTTCGACCACTACGTCAACCTGCGACCGACCAAGGTCCACGACGCCGTCGCGACGCCGCTCGCCGACCCGGGAGCGGTGAACTTCGTCGTCGTGCGAGAGGGCACCGAGGGGCCGTACGTCGGCAACGGCGGAGCGATCCGCACGGGCACGCCGCAGGAGATCGCGACCGAGGTGTCGCTGAACACCGCGTTCGGTGTCGAGCGGGTCGTCCGCTACGCCTTCGCCCTGGCCGACCGTCGGGCCCGGAAGCACCTCACGCTCGTGCACAAGAGCAACGTCCTGGTGCACGCCGGGGCCCTGTGGCAGCGCACGGTCGCGGCCGTCGGGGCGGAGTTCCCGGACGTCACGGTGGACTACCAGCACGTCGATGCGGTCACCATCCACATGGTGCGGGAACCTGCTAGGTTCGACGTCATCGTCACCGACAACCTCTTCGGCGACATCATCACCGACCTGGCCGGCGCGATCAGCGGCGGCATCGGTCTGGCGGCCTCGGGCAACATCAACCCGGACGGCACCTTCCCCAGCATGTTCGAGCCGGTCCACGGCTCCGCGCCGGACATCGCGGGTCAGCAGAAGGCCGATCCGACGGCCGCCATCCTCTCCGTCGCACTGCTGCTCGACCACATCGGTCGCAGTGACCTCGCGACGGCGGTGACGCGGGCCGTCGAGGCGGACCTGGCAGACCGGGGCACCACGCAGCGTCGCACGGCCGAGATCGGCGACGCCATCGCCGCCGCGGCCACGGCACGCACCACCACCGCCTGAGAAGGAGCCCTCCCCATGAGCACCGACACCGCTTTCGGACTCGAGTTCGCCACCACCCCGTCCGCGGACCGTCGCGCCGCCGCCGAGCGCGAGGAGATCCTCGCCGACCCGGGTTTCGGCAAGCACTTCACGGACCACATGGCCACCGTCGAGTGGACGCTCGACGGCGGGTGGCACGGTGCCTCGGTCCACCCGTACGGCCCGCTCTCGCTCGACCCGAGCGCCAGCGTGCTGCACTACGCGCAGGAGATCTTCGAGGGGCTCAAGGCGTACCGGCACGCGGACGGGTCGGTGTGGTCCTTCCGCCCGGACGCCAACGCTCGTCGGTTCCAGCGGTCTGCCCGTCGCCTGGCGCTGCCGGAACTGCCGGTCGAGGCCTTCGTCGAGTCGATCCGGCAGCTCGTGCAGGCCGACGTCGACTGGGTGCCGTCCGCACCCGAGACGAGCCTGTACCTCCGGCCGTTCATGATCGCGACCGAGTCGTTCCTGGGGGTGCGTGCGGCGCAGGCGGTGGCGTACCACTGCATCGCGAGCCCGGCCGGGGCGTACTTCACCTCAGGCCCGAAGCCGGTCTCGATCTGGCTGTCGACCCAGTACGCCCGCGCCGGCAAGGGCGGGACCGGTGCCGCCAAGACCGGTGGCAACTACGCGTCGTCGTTGCTGCCGCAGCAGGAGGCCTACGAGCACGGGTGCCAGCAGGTCATGTTCCTCGACTCGGTCGAGGGCAAGTACCTCGAAGAACTCGGTGGCATGAACGTCGTGCTCGTGAAGTCCGACGGCACCCTCGTCACGCCGGACTCCGACTCCATCCTCGAGGGCATCACGCGCGATTCGATCCTGCAGTTGGCAGAGGACCGCGGGCTCACGGTCGAGAAGCGCCGGGTGACCCTCGACGAGTGGCGTGACGGTGTGGCCGACGGCTCCATCACCGAGGCGTTCGCCTGCGGGACGGCCGCCGTCGTGACCCCGATCGCGGAGCTCCGCGGCGAGGGCTTCACGATCGGTTCGCCGACCGAGGGCGCCGGGGAACTCACGATGTCCCTGCGCGACGAGCTCACCGACATCCAGTACGGCCGTCGTCCCGACCCGCACGGGTGGATGACGAAGCTGACCGACGCGTCCTGATCGACGTCCGGGCGTGGGTAGGGTCGAACGGTGAAGATCGCACGGTTCAGCAGCAAGGGTGAAGACCCCCGGTACGGCATCCTCGACGAGCGGCACCTGGTGGTGCTCGCCGGAGACCCGATGTACCAGGGGTTCGAGACCACGGGGGAGCGCGTCGCACTCGCCGACGCCAAGCTCCTCGCCCCCGTCATCCCGCGGTCGAAGGTCATCGGGGTGGGGCTCAACTACCTCGAGCACGCCTCGGAGATGGACGAGCGCGCCGGCGACGACCCGGTGGTGTTCCTCAAGCCGAACACCTCGGTGATCGGACCCGACGAACCCATCCGTCTGCCGGCGGACATCGGACGCGTCGACCACGAGGGCGAACTCGCCATCGTGATCGGATCGCTCGCCAAGAACGTCCGGCGTGAGGACTTCGCGAGCGTCGTGCTCGGGTACACCATCGCCAACGACGTGACCGCCCGTGACCTGCAGGCCCGCGACGGCCAGTGGACCCGCTCCAAGGGGTTCGACACCTTCTGCCCGCTCGGCCCCGTGATCGAGACCGAGATCGACCCGTCGGACATCCGCATCGAGACCCGCGTCGACGGCGACCTGCGCCAGGCGGGCTCGACGAACGAGATGGTCCACGACATCCCCTCGCTGGTCGAGTTCGTGTCGTCGATCTGGACCCTGCTGCCCGGCGACGTCATCCTGACCGGCACCCCGGCCGGGGTCGGTCAGATCCGCGACGGCGAGGTCGTCGAGGTCACGATCTCGGGCATCGGCACGCTCAAGAACCCGGTGATCGCGCGCCACTGACCCGGCTCGTCACCCTACGGCCCGTTCCCCCTCGGGGGAGCGGGCCGTTCCGCGTTCCGGGCCGTTCCGAGCGACACGCCCGGGATGCGGCCTGGCTTGGCGCAGCCGTTCGTCCCTGCGTAGAGTAATCACTCGTTGCCACGGCGGCGGAGAACGGAACGGCTGAGACGGTCACTGGGTTCACCCGGGGATCTTGTCCGCCACGGTTCTTCCCCGGGCAGCGGATTCACCAGCCTCTCTGGCGGAGCATCTTCGGGTGTCGAGTGGG
>NZ_JANZKM010000008.1:0-111960 GCF_025642935.1 Curtobacterium sp. RIT-PI-V | reverse complement strand
CCCGGTGCCGGTTCACGGAACCGGCACCGGGCCTCCCGTCGGTGCGTTCGGTGCACGCGGTCAGCGTGCGCGTGCGTCGCTACTGGACGTCTTCGTCGACCCAGTCGAAGGTCTTCGTGACGGCCTTCTTCCAGAGACGGAGCGTGCGCTCGCGCTCCGCGGCGTCGAGCTGCGGCTCCCAGCGCTTGTCCTCCTGCCAGTTGGCACGGAGCTCGTCGAGGTTGGCCCAGAAGCCCACGGCGAGACCGGCCGCGTAGGCCGCGCCGAGCGCCGTCGTCTCGGCGACCACCGGACGCACCACCGGCACGTTGAGGATGTCGGCCTGGAACTGCATGAGCTCGTTGTTGGCGGTCATGCCGCCGTCGACCTTGAGCTCGGTCAGGTCCACGCCCGAGTCGGCGTTCACCGCGTCGAGGACCTCGCGGGTCTGCAGCGCCGTCGCCTCGAGGGCCGCACGCGCGATGTGCCCCTTGTTGACGTAGCGGGTCAGGCCGACGATCGCACCGCGAGCGTCCGGACGCCAGTACGGCGCGAAGAGGCCGGAGAACGCCGGCACGAAGTACACGCCGCCGTTGTCCTCGACGGTCTTGGCCAGCGCCTCGACCTCCGGGGCACTGCCGATGAGACCGAGGTTGTCGCGGAGCCACTGGATGAGCGAGCCCGTGACGGCGATCGAACCCTCGAGGGCGTAGTGCGTCTCCTGGTCGCCGAGCTTGTAGCCGACGGTGGTGAGCAGGCCGTTCTCGGAGCGGACGATCTCGGTACCGGTGTTGAAGATGAGGAAGTTGCCGGTGCCGTAGGTGTTCTTCGACTCGCCCTGGTCGAACGCCGCCTGGCCGAAGGTCGCGGCCTGCTGGTCGCCGAGGATGCCCGCGATCGGGACCTCGCGGAGCAGGTTGGACGACTCGACGTGGCCGTAGACCTCGGAGGAGCTGACGATCTCGGGGAGCATCGACTTCGGCACACCGAAGTCGGCGAGGATGTCGTCGCGCCACTGGAGCGTCTCGAGGTCCATGAACAGCGTGCGGGACGCGTTCGTGACGTCGGTCTTGTGGACGCCGCCGTCGACGCCACCGGTCAGGTTCCAGAGGACCCAGGTGTCGGTGGTGCCGAAGAGCAGGTCCCCGGCCTCGGCCTTCTCACGCGCACCCTCGACGTTCTCGAGGATCCACATGATCTTGGTGCCGGCGAAGTAGGTCGCGAGCGGCAGGCCGACGATGGCCTTGTAGCGGTCGGTGTCACCGTCGGCGAGCTTGTCGACGATCGACTGCGTGCGGGTGTCCTGCCAGACGATCGCGTTGTAGATCGGCTTGCCGGTGGTCTTGTCCCAGACGACGGCGGTCTCGCGCTGGTTGGTGATGCCCACGGCGGCGACGTCGTGACGCGTGATGTCGGCACGCGACAGTGCCTGACCGATCACCTCGCGGGTGTTGTCCCAGATCTCGGCGGGGTCGTGCTCGACCCACCCGGCGCGCGGGAAGATCTGCTCGTGCTCCTTCTGCCCGGTCGAGATGATCGAGCCGGAGTGATCGAAGACGATCGCTCGGGTGGAGGTCGTGCCCTGGTCGATGGCGACGATGTAGTCGGCCATTGGTGCTCCTTACGGGTGTTCGGTGCGGTGGGCGGCCCGCGATCGCGCGCCACTCACCCCGGGGTTGGGTTGGGTCAGCTGACGACGGGCAGCAGGGCGTAGGACAGCCCGGCGGCGATGGCGCCACCGATCAGCGGTCCGACGACGGGCACCCAGGCGTACGACCAGTCGCTCGAGCCCTTGCCCTTGATGGGCAGGAAGGCGTGCGCGAGGCGCGGACCGAGGTCACGGGCCGGGTTGATGGCGTAGCCGGTCGGACCGCCGAGGCTGACACCGATCGCGATCACGAGGAAGGCGACGGGGATCGCGCCGAGCTGCGCCGGGGTCTGGCCGTTGGTGAAGGCGATGACGACGAACACCAGCACGAAGGTGCCGATGATCTCGGTCACGAGGTTCCAGCCGTACGACCGGATCGCCGGGCCGGTGGAGAAGACGCCGAGCTTGGCGGCGGGGTCGGGCTCCTCGTCGAAGTGCTGCTTGTAGGCGAGCCAGACGATGACGGCCCCGATGACCGCACCGATGAGCTGCGCGAGCCAGAACAGGAGCATCGCGCCGACGGTGATGTTGCCGAGGATGGCCTGGGCGAGGCTGACGGCCGGGTTCAGCTGGCCGCCCGACTTGTACGACACGGTGACACCGGCGAAGACCGCGAAGCCCCAACCGATCGTGACCATGAGGAAGCCGGCTCCGAAGCCCTTCGACTTCGAGAGGGAGACGGCGGCGACGACACCGCCACCCAGGATGATGAGCATCGCTGTACCGACGAGCTCGGACAGGAACTTGACGCCGATGTCGTCCATCGGTGACCTCCAGTGCGTGAGGTGGGGGTCCGGTGGTGCTGCGCCGCACTCCCCGTTGAGTGATTGAGGCCGAGCATAGTGACGCGGAGAACGACGGGGCGATGAATTCCTGAGGGAAGTCCGGGATCGTGCACGAACGTGCAAGCGGCGTGCGCTGCGGAGGATCGCGAGCCGGTGACGCGTCCCCGTCGCACTGCACGAACGTGCAGACCGGACGAACGAGCGCCCGGGCGTCGGATGTAGATTGGGCGCACTCCGGTCGACGACGGCGGTGTGCAGTTCGCCTCGGCTCGGCCCCGTACCCGTGGAGGCACGCGCATGAAGAAGCTCATCAACGACCCGCAGGCCGTGGTCGACGAGACCGTCCGGGGGTTCGCCCGGGCACACGCCGGACACGTCGTCCTGGTCGAGGACCCGATCCACCTGCACCGCGCCGACGCCCCCGTCGCCGGCAAGGTCGGCATCGTCAGTGGCGGCGGCAGCGGACACGAGCCGCTGCACGCGGGCTTCGTCGGGTACGGCATGCTCGACGCCGCCGTCCCGGGCCCGGTGTTCACGAGTCCGACCCCCGACCCGATCGTCGCGGCCACCAAGGCCGTCGACGGCGGCGCGGGCGTCCTGCACATCGTGAAGAACTACACCGGCGACGTCCTGAACTTCGAGACCGCCGCCGAGCTCGCCGAGATGGACGACATCCGCGTCGAGTCCGTTGTGGTCGACGACGACGTCGCCGTGCAGGACTCGCTCTACACGGCCGGTCGCCGCGGCGTGGCCGGCACCGTGGTCGTCGAGAAGTGTGCCGGCGCTGCTGCCGAACGGGGCGACGACCTCGACGCCGTCGCCGCGGTCGCCCGCCACGTCAACGACGTCACGCGGTCGATGGGCCTGGCCCTGGCGTCCGGCACCGTGCCGCACGCGGGGGAGCCGTCCTTCACGCTCGCCGACGACGAGGTCGAACTCGGCATCGGCATCCACGGGGAGCCGGGGCGCGAGCGCATCCCGATGGCACCGGCCGACCAGCTCGTCGACCGGGTGCTCGAACCGATCCTCACCGACCTCGACGCTCCGGCCGGCTCGAAGCTGCTCCTGCTCGTCAACGGCATGGGTGGCACTCCGCTGTCCGAGCTCTACATCGCCTACCGCCGTGCCGCCGAGGTGCTGACGGACCGCGGGTACGACGTCACGCGTAGCTTGGTGGGCGACTACGTCACGTCCCTCGAGATGCAGGGGTTCTCGCTCACCGTCACGGTGCTCGACGAGGAACTCACGGCACTCTGGGACGCCCCGGTGGAGACCCCGGCACTGCGCTGGGGTCGCTGAGCGGCCGCCATCGGCCGCTCGACCACCGACCACGACACCGAGCCATCCCAGGCCGGACACACGAAGGGAACCGCATTGGCGCTCGACACCGCATGGGCCATCGACTGGGTCCGTCGCACGGCTGCGACGATCGACGAACACCGGGCAGAGCTCGTCACGCTCGACCGCGAGATCGGTGACGGGGACCACGGCGAGAACCTCGACCGCGGTTTCCGCGCCGTGCTCGAGGCCGTCGACGGCGGCTCCTTCGACACGCCCGGCGCCGTGCTGAAGACGGTCGCGACGAAGCTCATCTCGACCGTCGGCGGCGCCGCTGGTCCGCTGTTCGGCACCGCGTACCTGAAGGCAGCCCAGGCCGCAGGCGACGCGTCCGAGCTCGACGCCGACACGCTCGTCGCCGTGCTCGCCGCAGCGCGCGACGGCGTGGTCTCGCGCGGCAAGGCCGCCGTCGGCGACAAGACGATGGTGGACGCCTGGACCCCCGCGGTCGACGCCGCCACCGCAGCCGCCGCAGCCGGTGACGAGCCGGCAGCGGTGCTCGCCGCCGGGGCCGACGCCGCCGCCTCGGGCGCCGAGGCCACCGAACCGCTCGTCGCCCACAAGGGGCGCGCGAGCTACCTCGGCGAACGCGCCGTCGGGCACCGCGACCCGGGCGCGCAGTCGACGGCGTACATCCTGCGTGCCGCGGTGGACGCGACGACGGGCTCCGCCGCGTGACCGTCGGCATCCTGATCGTTTCGCACAGCGCCGCGGTCGCCTCCGGCACCGTCGAGCTCGCCCGCCAGATGGCGGCCGACGTGCCGCTCGTCGCGGCCGGCGGGACCGACGACGGCGGCATCGGCACGTCGTTCGAGGCGATCACCGCCGGCATCGAGGAGCTCTCCGACGCCGACGCCGTCGTCGTCCTGTGCGACCTCGGCTCTGCCTACCTGACCACCGACACGGCGCTCGACTTCCTCGACGACGACGTCCGCGCACGCGTGCACGTTTCACCGGCACCCCTCGTCGAGGGCGCGGTCGCCGCGGCCGTCGCGGCCCAGACGGGTGGCGACGCCGAGGCAGTGCTCGCTGCCGCGGCGTCCGCCGCAGGGTCCGCGGACGACGCGAGCAGCGCCTCCCGTCCGTCCGGTGACCAGCCGGGAGGCACGGGGCCGGGTGACGGGGCTGCCAGCGTCGACGACGTGGCCGCGTCCGAGAGCGTCGAACTGGTGAACGAGACCGGCCTGCACGCCCGCCCCGCGGCGGAGTTCGTGAAGACGGCAGCCAAGTACGACGCAGCTGTGCGCGTGAACGGCGTGGACGCGAAGAGCCTGCTGGCGATCATGGCGTTGGCGCTGCCGAAGGGAGCCACCGTGTCGATCGAGGCGAGCGGAGCCGATGCGCAGGTCGCGGTCGACGCGCTGGTGGAGCTGGTGCGGAGCGGTTTCGGCGAGTAGGCGTCGCCGCCGCTCAGCTTCGCAGCCGAGTCTCGCGTGAGGCGACAGTCCTCGCCGTGCTGAGCGCGAGAACGGTCGCCTGGGCCGAGACTCGGCCCGCCCTGGCCGAGTCTCGGCGTCAGCGGATGGACACCGTGCCGGCCAGGTCGAGGTCCGACGGCCCGCCGGTGACGCCCGCATCGGCGAGGAGCGTCGCGCCGAACACCGCACTCCAGAACGTCCGGGAATCACGGCCGACACCGCTCGGACTCGTCCAGCCGTGCTCCGCGACGACGCGCTCGAGGTAGCGCTCCGACTGCCGGAACAGGACCGCGAGCAGGAGTCGCACGCGCTCGCGCTGGGCGTCGTCGTCACCGGCGGCGGCCAGCGCGCGCACGACGAGCAGTGTCGACGGCATGGCGAGGGCGGTGCGTGCGAGCACCTGACGGAACGCGTCTGCGGACCCGGCGCGCCGACCGGCTGCCTGCAAGCGCGTCGTGTCGCGGAGGAAGAGCGCGAAGGCGGCGTCGAGGACGAGGCGGTCCTTCGAGCCGTAGTGGTGCGTGATCTGGTTCGGGTAGACCCCGGCCGCCCGGGCGATCTCGCTGACGGTGACGGCGTGGCGTGCGGTGCTGGCTCCCGCCGCGTCGCCGGCCGCCCCTGCGCTGAGGAGTCCGGCGGTCGCGGCGAGGATCCTCGCCCGGGTCGCTGCACCGCGGGTCGTCCCGGTGCCGTCGGTGGTTGCCATTCCTTAATTGTACGTGGTACAACTCCACTTGTTCAACGTACAAGAAGGAGCACTCGTGGACATCTCCATCACCGGCTACGGCGCCGTCTCCCCGTTCGGCCACGGCGTCGCGCCGCTGTGGGACGCCCTGGTCGCCGGACGCTCCGGCGTGCGCGAGGTGCACCGCGACGGGCAGCTCTGGGAGCGGGTGCCGATCACGGTCGGCGCCGACGCGGCACTCGACGCCGAGTCCGCGCTCGGTCGCGTCCGGGCGAACCGGCTCGACCGCAGCCAGCAGCTCGCGCTGGTCGCCGCCGGCGAGGCCTGGGCCGACGCCGGCGCGCCCGCCGTCGCGGGCGACCGCCTGGCCGTCGTCGTCGGAACCGGCATCGGGGGAGTGGAGACGCTGCTCGACGCGCACGACGTGCTCGGGACCTCGGGTGCTCGTCGGGTGTCGCCCCGAACCGTCCCGATGCTCATGGCCAACGGGGCCGCGGCGCAGATCAGCATCGAGTACGGCGCCCGCGCCGGTGCGTACACGACCGTCTCGGCATGCGCGTCCGGTGCCGAGGCGATCGCGACCGCCGCGCGGCTCATCGTCACGGGGGAGGCCGACGTCGTCATCGCGGGCGGTACCGAAGCAGCGGTCACCCCGGTCACCATGGCCTCGTTCGCCCAGTCTCAGGCCCTCGCGAAGCCCGACGGTGACGACCCCACCACGTTGTCACGACCGTTCGACGCCGACCGTCGCGGGTTCGTGCTTGGCGAGGGTGCCGGGTTCGTCGTCCTGGAACGGGCCGCGCACGCCGCCGCCCGCGCACAGCGGTCGCACGGCACGCTCGCCGGGTGGGGGATCACGTCGGACGCCTTCCACATCACCGCCCCACTCGGGGACGGCAGCGAGCAGGAACGCGCGATGACGGCGGCGATCCGGATGGCCGGCCTCACCGGGGCGGACATCGACCACGTCAACGCGCACGCGACCGGGACCCCGGTCGGGGACGTCGGCGAGGCAGCGGCGATCGGTCGTGCGGTCGGGACCGGTGCGCTCGTCACCGCGCCGAAGAGCGCCATCGGGCACATGTTCGGTGCGGCGGGAGCGGTCGAGGCGATCCTGACGGTCCGGACGCTCGAGACCGGGGTCGTGCCGCCGACCCTGAACCTGCAGCACCAGGACCCGGCGATCGACCTGGACGTGGTGGCGGGGACCGCTCGGACCGCGACCATGCGTGCGGCGCTGGGCAACTCGTTCGGGTTCGGCGGGCAGAACGCCTCCTTGGTGTTCACCGCGGTCTGAGGGGCGCGGGGGCCGACGTATCCTGACTGCCATGAGCATGGAAGGCGTGGCCTGGAGCTCGCTCTACAAGATCTCCACCGCCAAGGACGGCAAGCACGGCATCTCCCGTGAGTCGGTCCGGCGGATCATGACGTTCGCAGTGCCCTACCGGGCCAAGCTGGTGGTCTTCATCGTCCTCTCCGTCGTGGGCGCCGTCCTCGCGGTCGCGACACCGGTGCTCGCCGGCCGGGTGGTCGACGTCATCGTCGCCCGGGGCGCGCTCGGCACGATCACCTGGCTCGCGGTCGTCATCGCCCTGGTCGCCGTGGGCGACGCAGGCGTGTCGCTCGCGACGCGCTGGTTCTCGGCACGCATCGGCGAAGGCGTGATCCTGGACCTCCGGACCGCCGTCTTCAACCACGTGCAGAAGATGCCGATCGCCTTCTTCACCCGCACACGGACGGGCGCCCTCGTCAGCCGCCTCAACAACGACGTGATCGGCGCACAGCAGGCCTTCAGCGGCACGCTGTCCGGCGTGGTCACGAACACCGTGGCGCTGATCCTCACCCTGACCGTCATGCTCAGCACGTCCTGGCTCGTGACCGTCCTGGCGATCGTCATGCTCCCGGTCTTCCTGGTCCCCGCGCGCCGCATGGGCAGCCGCCTCGCCGCGCTGCGTCGCGAGGCCGCCGACCACAACGCCGCCATGAGCACGCAGATGACCGAGCGCTTCTCCGCGCCCGGCGCCACCCTCGTGAAGTTGTTCGGCCGTCCTGACGAGGAAGCGGAGGAGTTCCGGGTGCGCGCCGCCCGCGTCCGCGACATCGGCGTGCGGAGTGCCCTGCTGCAGTTCGTCTTCGTCACCGCCCTCACCCTGGTCTCCGCCCTCGCCCTCGCGCTCGTCTACGGGGTCGGCGGCGCCCTCGCGCTCGGTGGCCGGCTGAACACGGGCGACGTGGTGACGCTGGCCCTCCTGCTCACCCGCCTCTACGCACCGCTGACCAGCCTCGCGAACGCCCGGGTGGAGATCATGAGCGCGGTGGTCAGCTTCGAGCGCGTCTTCGAGGTCCTCGACCTCGAACCGCTCATCCAGGAGAAGCCCGACGCCGGCACCGTCCCCGACGGCCCGGTGGCGGTCGAGTTCGACGACGTCCGTTTCGCCTACCCCGCTGCGGACAAGGTGTCCCTCGCCTCGCTCGAGGAGGTGTCCACGCTGGACACTCGCGGCGGTGACGAGGTGTTGCACGGCGTCTCGTTCCGGATCGAACCGGGGCAGACCGTCGCGCTCGTCGGCACCTCCGGGGCCGGCAAGTCCACGATCGCGCAGCTGCTCTCCCGCCTGTACGACGTCGACAGTGGCGCCGTCCGGCTGGCCGGGTCGGACGTCCGCGACGTCACGTTCGCCTCCATGCGGCACACCATGGGGATGGTGACGCAGGACGGCCACCTCTTCCACGAGACGATCCGCTCCAACCTGCGCCTCGCGCGGCCCGAGGCGACCGAGGACGAGGTGTGGGACGCCGTCCGGCGCGCGCGGCTCGAACCACTCATCCGCTCCCTGCCTGACCAGCTCGACACCATGGTCGGGGAGCGTGGCTACCGGTTGTCCGGCGGCGAGCGCCAGCGGATGACCATCGCCAGGCTCCTGCTCGCCCAGCCGCGCGTCGTCATCCTCGACGAGGCCACCGCGGCGCTGGACTCGACGTCCGAGGCCGCCGTGCAGGCTGCGCTCAGCGAGGCGCTCGAGGGGCGGACTGCGATGGTGATCGCCCACCGGCTGTCGACCATCCGCAGCGCGGACCTGATCCTCGTGGTCGAGGACGGGTCGATCGTCGAGCGTGGGACCCATGAGGAGCTGCTGGCCATGGGCGGACGGTACGAGGAGTTGCACCGGACCCAGTTCGCCGTGCAGAAGGACGTCGCGGCGGATGAGGAAGCGCTTCGCCCGAGCTAGGTCCTCAGGTCACGGCGCCGTGCTGAACTGCTGCAGTCCGGTGACCCGAAGCAGGTCGAGCTTCGCGGCGTCCTCGGTGCCGGGGACCGCGGTGTAGACGACGATCCGCAGGTCGCCGCCCGGCACCGTCAGCACGTCGCAGTCGATCTCGATGGGCCCGACGGGCGTGTGCACCTGCTTGCGGCTGGCCCGGTGCTCGGCGATGCGCCCGGTGTCCCAGCGACGTTCGAACTCGGGCGACTCACGGCGGAGCCGCGCGACGAGCTCGGCGAGATCGCGGTCGGCGGGGTAGCGGCCGGACGCCTGACGGAGGTCCGCCGCGAGGTCGCTCGAGAACTCCTCCTGGTGCTCGTCGTCCCACTCGACGCCGTCGTGTGCGTGCATGAAGTGCCGCCACACCAGGTTGCGCTCGATCCCGACCGCCCGCGATGGGTCTCCGTTCAGCGCAGCCCACAGGTCGTTCCACAGCACGATGTCGTGCGTCGCCGTGAACACCGCGATCGGGACGTCGCCGAGCCGGTCGACGAGCCGCTGCACCCCGGGGGTGATGTGCCGCGGGACGACCTGGAGCGACGGGGGAGCGACGCCGGCGACCCGGCACAGGTGGTCGCGCTCGGCCGCGGTGAGCCGGAGCGCCGTGGCGAGGGCGCCGAGCAGCTGGGGTGAGGGGTTCAGCGCGCGGCCCTGCTCGAGGCGGACGACGTAGTCGACGCTCACCCCGGCGAGCGCGGCGAGCTCCTCGCGTCGGAGACCCGGCGTCCGTCGGCCGGGCCCGGCCGGTAGGCCGACCTCTTCGGGCCGGACGCGGTCGCGCCAGGAACGCAACACACTCGCGAACTCGCTCATGTCCACCATCCTCGCCCCGCGCCTCCTGTCCTTCCTGGTACTGGTGGTCCCACCGTCGCACGGTGCCTGGGGGAGTCAGCCGCTCGGGCGGAGAGTGGGGGCATGACAACGACACTCATCACCGGAGCCAACCGCAGTCTCGGGCTCGAGACCGTCCGCCGCCTGGTCGACGCGGGCCACACCGTGTACGCCGGCATGCGCGACCCCGCCACGGGCGACGAGGCGCGTGCCCTGGGCGCCCACGTGGTCCAGCTCGACGTGACCGACCAGGACAGCATCGACGCCGCGATCGCCACCATCCCCGCCCTCGACGTGCTCGTGAACAACGCCGGCATCCTCGGGACGTCGTTCGGGGTCGACGACCTCGACGCCGCCGCGATGGCCACCGTGCTCGACACCAACGTGACGGGCATCGTCCGGGTCACGCAGGCGGCGCTCCCGCTCCTGCGGGCGTCCGACCACCCCGTGATCGTGAACGTCGCCTCGGGCGTGGGGTTCGCCAGGTGGTTGACGACCCCGGGCCACGACGAGTACCCGGTGCCGGCTGTGCCCTACGCCGCGTCGAAGGCCGCGGTGATCGCGCTGACCGTGCAGTACGCGAAGAACCTGCCGGAGTTCCGCATCAACGTCAGCGACCCCGGGTACACCGCCACGGAGTTCAACGGCTTCGGTGGACACCAGACCATCACCGAGGGCACCGACGCGACCGTCGCGCTCGCCACGGTCGGGCCGGACGGGCCGACGGGGGAGTTCCACAACCGGAACGGCCGCATCGAGTACTGACGGTCGCTGGGCGCGGACGGTCGCGGTATCCGCTTCAGTCGTGCACATCGGCACCGAACCCCGACCCAGGGCGCATCATCCAGCCCGCCGGGTCGGGGAGCGGACGGAACCCGAACCGCTCGTACAGGCCCTGCGCGTCGGCGGTGAACAGGGCGAACCGCTTCAACCCGAGTGGCTCGATCGCCTCGGTCACGCCCTGCACGAGGGCGACGCCGACGCCACGGCCACGAGCGTCCGGTTCGACGAACACGTCGGCCAACCAGCCGAACGTCACCCCGTCGGTGATCACCCGAGCGTACCCGAGCTGCGCGCCCGTCGCGGTGTCGTAGACGCCGAAGTTACGGGACCCGGCGATGACCGCGTCCTGGGTGGCACGACTGCGACCCCGCGCCCAGTACGACTGCTCGCTGAGCCAGCGGTGCACGCGGTCGACGTCGAGGTCGGCGGGGTCGGCGGAGAAGTGCAGTGCGGTCGGTTCGTCCATGGGACCAGTGAAGCGGCGGTCGCCCGTGGCGAGCAACGGCCAATCCGTCGTCTGTGGACAACACGACAGCACCGTCTGGGACGATGGCGGGATGCGCGCAGTCCAGTACGACCAGTTCGGATCCGCCCCGTCGATCGTCGACCTGCCCGATCCGGCGGCACCGGACCACGGGGCCGTCGTCCGGGTCGCGGCCACCGGGGTGTGCCGCAGTGACTGGCACGCCTGGAAGGGACACGACGACTCCGTCTCGCTGCCGCACGTCCCCGGGCACGAGTTCGCCGGTGTCGTCACGTCCGTCGGGGACGCGGTGACCCGGGTGTCGGTCGGGGACCGGGTGACCGCGCCCTTCGTGTTCGCCTGCGGGACGTGCCCGGAGTGCGTCGACGGCGCCACCCAGGTGTGCACGCGCCAGCAGCAACCCGGGTTCACGCTGCCCGGTTCCTACGCCGAGTCCGTCGTCATCCCGCACGCCGACGTCAACGTGGTCGCGCTCCCGGAGACCGTGGGCTTCGCCGAGGCCGCGGCACTCGGGTGCCGGTTCGGGACGGCCTACCACGCCCTGCATGCCCGAGGTCGGGTCGCAGCAGGGGAGTGGGTGGCCGTGTTCGGCTGCGGCGGAGTCGGCCTGTCGACGATCATCGTCGCGGTCGCGGCGGGCGCGCAGGTGATCGCGGTCGACGTCTCGTCTGCGGCACTCGAACGTGCCGCAGCACTCGGCGCCGTCACCCTGCCGATGGACGAAGCGGCAGTCGCCGCGGTCCGTGCTCGGACCGACGGCGGCGCGCACGTCTCGATCGACGCCTTCGGCAGCCGGGCGACCTCCGTCGCAGCGGTCGCATCCCTGCGCCCTCGAGGACGTCACGTGCAGGTCGGCCTGCTGCTCGACGACGAGGCCGAGCCGGTGATCCCGATGGGTCGCGTCATCGCCGATGAGCTCGAACTGCTCGGCAGCCACGGCATCTCGGTGGGGGAGTACGCGGCGATGCTCGCCGACGTCGTCACCGGGCGACTGCGTCCGGACGACTCGATCGGCCGGACCATCGGCTTCGACGACCTGCCCGGCGCGATCGTGGCCATGGACCGTCCCGCCACGTCGACCGGGATGACCGTCGCCGTCTTCTAGCCGTCCGCGCTGACGCGGAGCAGCTGCACGGTGGCGTACCGGACGGCGTCCGATGCCTCGCGCAGGTCGTGGTCGAGCTGCATCGCGATCTGCTCGTCGGTCCACACCGCACCGGCCTCGATGGTGTCGAGGGGGTGCACAGGCCGCTCCGGTCGGTTCGCCCAGTCCGCCATGTGCGTCGTGCTGTCGTCGCTCAGGGGGACACCCAGTGCGGCGTCGGGGTCGCGGTGAGCGCGGTGCGCCTCCGCCACGACCGTGTCGATGTCGATCGGGGGAGTCAGCCCGGAGATCCGGTAGCGGTCGGCGACCTCCTGCCACCACTCGGTCGCCCGTCGCACGTGCCCCTCGGCTCGACGGACCATCTGATCGGTGATGTCGGCCTCGTGCTCAGCGTCGGTCTCGGCCGTCAGGAAGCCGTCCGAGTACCCGAGGATCCCCACGAGGTCGTCGGCTTCGGACCGGAGCAGTGGACGTGCGCCGTCCTCGACCGACTCGACGGTCGCGGCGTCCCAGTGCCAGCCGCGCAGCCGCATCCGGAGGGCCAGGTCGTCAGGATCGGAACCGGCCAGTCGTTCGCGGACGCCCCGGAGGTTCCGGCCGATCTGGGCATCGGTGAGTGTCATGGCGACGACGCTACGCATGCGATGCCGTCGGCGTCTCGGCGGTCACCGCGACGTCGGACGGTACATCAGCCCGAGCGCACCGCCGGCGAACGTCTCGGAACTGACCAGGTGCAGGTCGAGCTCGTCCGGCAGCCCCGCGAACACGCCGTCGCCGGAGCCGAGCACCACCGGAAGCACGGCAAGCCGGTACTCGTCGACCAGGCCGGCGCGGACGAGGCTGCGACCGAACCCCGTTCCGCCCTGGGCGAGGACGTACCCGTCCGACTCCTGCTTGAGCGCTGCCACTTCGGCCTCGAGCAGTCCGGATGCGACCCGCGCACCGGTCCAGGTCGCCGCCGCGGGGGAGCCACGGTCGGGGACTGCCACTGTTCGCGGATCGAAGTCACGCTGCGTGGTGAAGACGACCTTGGGGATCCGGTTCATCGGTTCGGCGAGGGGCCCCGGCGCCGTCGGCCAAAAAGCTGAGATGGTCTCGAAGGTTTTGCGGCCGAAGGCGTGCAGGCCCGCGCCGGTAACGACGTCGAGCACCCAGGCCATCGAGTCCGGACTCCCGCCGCGGAACATCCAGTCGGAGTCGGCGCGACGACCAGCCACGAAACCATCCAGCGACATCGACATCTTGAGGACGAGTTCACGCAAGGGGAGCCCCTGTCCGAACCTGAGTTGACATAATATGCATTATCGGCTCATGCCTGCGGACGGTACCGGGCGCTTGGTGAGCAGAAAAGGTCGAGTCCCACGCGCGGACTCGACCGTTCCTGCTCACGAAGCACATCGTCGGGCGACAGTGTCAGTCGGCTGGCTTCGTCGGGACGTCGTCGGCGTCGATCTCGAGCGCCGCTGGTTCAGCGCCCTGTTCCTCCAGGTTCTCCTGGTCGGTGTCCGGCTGCTCCGGCGTCTCGCTCTGGGTGGTCTCTTCGGCTGGGTCTGGCTGGCTGTAGCTCATGCGCCGGACGGTACGCCGAGCGGGCTGGGGACGCATCGGGCTCCATTCAGAGCGCGTCACCGTCGGATGGCCGGTCGACGCCGCGGGAGGAACGATCACGTGCGGCCGGACGCCGGGTGGTCGACGGTGGCTGGATGGCCGTCGGGCAAGCGGTCGCGAGCCTCAGACACATCACCGGCCTCGAGCCCGACCTCGACCATGTGCGCGCTGCCTTCACCGGGTTCCTCGCCGAAGGGCGAACCGCCGGTGACCGGACCGGACGCGAAGCCGTCGAGTGAGCAGAAGAGGTCGAGTCCAGATGACGGACTCGACCCCTTCTGCTCACGATGCACGCCCGCGGACGTCACGCGTGCGCCCTCGGACGGGCCTCCGTCACGACTGGGTGAGGATGACCGCCGTCAGGATGTAACCGACGATGCCGATGACGATCGCGACGGCCGACAGGATGATGCCGGCGAGGACGGTGCCGCGGCTCCCCCCGCGCTTGCGCGCCAGGATGCCGAGCACGAGCCCGATGATGCCGGCGATGATGCCGATCAGGGCGATGAAGATACCGCCGACGACGCCGACGATGCCGAGCACCAGGGAGACGACACCGAAGGTGTTGGACTGAGCGGGCGCGTTGCCGGGGTTGGACATGGGAGCTCCTTCGATCAGGACGCCGATCCAGGCCGGGTAGCCGATCGTGAGCGTCGATCAAACGCTATCGGAATCGCACCGGCAACGTTCAGGTTGCCTGGACGAACCTGTCCCCTGCTTCAGGCGCCGACGTAGGCCGCCAGGTGCTGGCCGGTCAGGGTCGAGCGGGCGGCGACGAGGTCGGCGGGCGTGCCCTCGAACACGATCCGTCCGCCGTCGTGCCCCGCGCCCGGCCCGAGGTCGATGATCCAGTCGGCATGCGCCATCACGGCCTGGTGGTGCTCGATCACCACGACGGTCTTGCCCGAGTCCACCAAGCGGTCGAGCAGCCCGAGCAGCTGTGCGACGTCCGCCAGGTGCAGTCCGGTGGTCGGTTCGTCGAGCACGACGGTGCCGCCACGCTCACCGAGGTGGGTCGCCAGCTTGAGCCGCTGCCGTTCTCCGCCGGACAGCGTCGTGAGTGGCTGCCCGATGGTCAGGTACCCGAGTCCGACGTCGGCCAGGCGCGCCAGGATCGCGTGCGCAGCAGGCAGCACGGCCGGACCGTCGGCGAAGAACACCACGGCGTCGGCGACGGACATGCCGAGGACCTGGCTGATGTCCTTGCCGCCGAGCTGGTAGCCGAGCACCGACTGGTCGAACCGCTTGCCGTCGCACTCCACGCACGGGGTGGCGATGCCGGCCATCATCCCGAGGTCGGTGTACACGACACCGGCGCCGTTGCACGCGGGGCAGGCGCCCTCGGAGTTCGCGCTGAACAGCGCGGGCTTCACGCCGTTGGCCTTCGCGAACGCCTTGCGGATGGGCTCGAGCAGTCCGGTGTACGTCGCCGGGTTGCTGCGTCGGGAGCCGCGGATCCCGCTCTGGTCGATGGCCACGACACCCTCGCGATGCGCGAGCGACCCGTGGATCAGCGTGCTCTTGCCGGACCCGGCGACGCCCGTCACGACGGTGAGCACCCCGGTGGGGACGTCCACGTCGACGTCGTGCAGGTTGTGCGCCGACGCACCGCGGATCGCGATCACCCCGTCGGACCGGCGGACGGCGGTCTTCACCGAGACGCGGTCGTCCAGGTGCTGACCGGTGATGGTCCCGCTCCCCCGCAGCCCGTGCACCGGGCCCTGGTAGCAGAGCATCCCGCCGCCGGAGCCGGCGCCCGGGCCGAGGTCGACGACGTGGTCGGCGATCGCGATGACCTCGGGCTTGTGCTCGACCACGAGCACGGTGTTCCCCTTGTCGCGCAGCCGCAGCAGCAGGCCGTTCATCCGCTCGATGTCGTGCGGGTGCAACCCCGTGCTCGGCTCGTCGAAGACGTACGTGACGTCGCTGAGGGACGACCCGAGGTGCTTCACCATCTTGACCCGCTGCCCCTCTCCCCCGGACAGCGTGCCGGTCGGGCGGTCGAGCGAGAGGTAGCCGAGACCGATCTCGACGAACGACTCGAGCAGGTCGCGGAGGCCGTCGAGCAGCGGCGCGACGCCGGGGTCGTCGACTGCACGGAGCCACGGCACGACGTCGGTGATCTGCATCGAGCAGACGTCGGCGATGCTCTTCCCGCTGATCTTCGACGAACGTGCGATGTCGTTCAGCCGGGTGCCCCCGCACGCCGGGCACGTCGTGAAGGTCACCGCACGGTCGACGAAGGCGCGGATGTGCGGCTGCATCGCCCCGCGGTCCTTCTGCAGCATCGAACGGCGCACCCGGGGGACGAGCCCCTCGTACGTCATGTTGATGCCGGCGATCTTCTGCTTCGTGGGCTCGCGGTAGAGGAAGTCGGCGCGCTCCTGCTCGGTGAAGTCGCGGATCGGGGTGTCCTTGTCGAAGTACCCGGACTCCGCGTACATCCGGACGTTCCACCCGTCGGTGCCGTAGCCGGGGATCGTGATCGCCCCGTCGCCGAGCGCCTTCGAGTCGTCGAACAGCTGCGTCAGATCGATGTCGTTGACGAGCCCGCGCCCCTCGCAGTCGGCGCACATGCCACCGAGCCGGGTGAACGAGACCTTCTCGGCCTTGGCGTCCTTGCCCTTCTGCACCGTGATCGCTCCCCCGGCGGTGACCGTCGCCAGGTTGAACGAGAACGCGTTCGGACCGCCGACGTGCGGGTCGCCCAGACGACTGAAGAGCACGCGCAGCATCGCGTTCGCATCGGTGGCGGTGCCGACGGTCGACCGCGGGTCGGCGCCGATGCGCTCCTGGTCGACGACGATCGCGGTGGTCAGTCCGTCGAGCAGGTCGACGTCGGGTCGCGCGAGCGACGGCATGAAGCCCTGCACGAAGGCGCTGTACGTCTCGTTGATCATCCGCTGCGACTCGGCGGCGACGGTGCCGAACACGAGCGAGCTCTTGCCGGACCCGGACACACCGGTGAACACCGTGAGTCGACGCTTCGGCAGGTCGACGTCGATCCCCTGCAGGTTGTTGGCGCGGGCACCGCGCACGCGGATGCGGTCGTGGCCATCGGCGGCGTGCACGCTCCGGCTCGGAACGGCGTCGTCTCCGGAACTGGTATGCATGTCGATCAGGGTACCGGCGGGTACCGACACCGACAAGGCAATCCCGCACCGTGCGTTGGACGCACCCCACCACCGGACAGGAGGCACGGGCCAGGCCCGCACCGCGCCTCCCGTCAGCACCGTGCGCGCCTTCTCACCCCGTGCGCGCTTCCGCGCACCGTGCAGCGCCACAAGCGCGCACCACGCCACCAACCCCGCACCGACCGACGGACCCGGCACCGTGCAGACGACGGCCGAGTGCAGACGACGGCCGGGTGCAGACGACGGCCGGGTCAGGCCGCGGTGAACCGACGCACCAGCTCCGGCAGCTCCGCCGGTTCGAAGTTCTCATCGGTGGCGTCGAGCTCGTCGGCGGTCCACCAGCGCGACGCGAGGATGTCGACCCGCTCGTCGTCGGTCCACTCGGCGTCCGACAGCTCGAAGCCCGGTGTGCGCACGACGTAGAACTCGCTGTGGCCCCGGTCGTGGTCGGCGAGGTCCCACTCGACGGTGAAGTCCCAGGACCAGACCGGCTCGCCCGGGTCGTCGATGACGATCCCGGTCTCCTCGCGCAGCTCGCGGATCGCCGCGTCGCGGTGGTCCTCGCCGGGGTCGACCCCGCCGCCGGGCGTGATCCACCGGTGGGCACCGTCCGACGACGGCGAGTTCGTGTCCATCAGGAACACGCGCCCCTCGGGGTCGAGCAGGATGATGCGGGAGGTTCGGCGCAGGCCGGGCTTGGCAGTCACCCGCCCGACGCTAGCCGACGAAGCCGCTGACGTCGCCGACGAGCTTGGTGTGGTCGGCGGGGATCGGCTCGATCGCGGCGAGGGCGATCTCGGCGGCGAACTCCGACACGCTGTAGAGCTTGCCGACCTCCTGCCGGCGGCCCTCGATCGCGCCGGGGTTCAGGCGGTTCAGCAGGGTCGCGGTGATCGTGCCCTCGATCATGTCGCCGGAGACGACGACGAACTCGATGCCCGCGGCCTCGAGCTGCGGGATCAGCTCACGCAGGGCGAGCTCACCGGCGCGCTTGCTCTTGGCGACCGGGACGTACTCGTCCATCGTCTCGGCGGTCTCGACGAAGTGGGCCTGGTGGCTCGTCACGAACACGACGCGCGACCCGGCGGGCATGTGCGGCACGGCGGTCTGGAGCATGTCGACCTGTGCGTCGCGGTTCAGGCGGAGTGCGTAGTCCTCGCCGAGGCCGGACTCCATGCCGCCCGAGGCGTTCAGGACGAGCAGGTCGATGCCGCCCCACTCCTGCACGACGGTGTCGACGAGCGCCTGCACCGATTCGTGGTCGGTCAGGTCGGCGCCGATCGCCAGGGCGGAGCCGCCGGCCGCGACGACCTTCTCGGCGATCTGCTCGGCGCGCTTGGCCTTGTTGCGGTAGTTCACGACGACCTTGGCGCCGGCGCCGGCCAGGTACCCGACGGTGTCGGCGCCGATGCCGCGCGACGAGCCGGTGACGACGGCGCGCGTGTCGGTGAGGGATCCGGGGGCGAGGGGGTTGCTCACAGTCGTGTTCTCCAGGTCGTGTTCCGGCCGGTCGGCCGCACCGAGCCTACCAATCGCCTGCACGGCCGACCGACCCTCCTGATATGTTGAACGGAGTTGTACCGGCCGTCGCGACGCTGCGAGCCACGGCGCGCGACCGAGGGAGGGAGATCGCGTGAACGGAATCGATTGGATCCAGACCATCGTCTGGATCGGACTCGTGTTGCTGCTTGGAGTGGTCGAGATCTTCACCCTCGACTTCATCTTCATCATGCTCGCGGCCGGAGCCGCCGGTGGGTTGATCGCCGCTCTGCTCGGCGCCCCGTGGTGGCTGTCCGCCATCGTCTCCGCCGTGCTCGCGCTCGTGCTGCTGTCGCTCGTGCGACCGCGCCTGCTGGTCATGCTCGGCCGAGGCGCCGACCCGCACCGCACGAACATCGAAGGGCTCATCGGGCTTCCCGGCACCGTCGCCGTCGCCTTCACATCCTCTGCTCCCGGCCAGGTCCGCCTGGCCAACGGCGAGACCTGGAGCGCACGGTTCGCCGTGGGCGCCATCGACCGCACACCGCCACTCGGCACCCCCGTGGTCGTCGAGTCGATCGAGGGGTCGACCGCGGTCGTGCGCCTCGCAGAAAGGGCCACCTCGTGACCATCTCACCCGGGACGATCGCACTGCTCGTCCTGATCCTCGTCGTCGTCATCTTCGTGATCGTCGTCCTGGCCAAGGCGATCCGCATCGTCCCGCAGGCCACCGCGGGCATCGTGGAACGCCTCGGCAAGTACCACAAGACGCTCTCGCCGGGCCTGAACCTGCTCGTGCCGTTCATCGACCGCCTGCGCCCCCTGCTCGACATGCGCGAGCAGGTCGTGTCGTTCCCGCCGCAGCCGGTGATCACCGAGGACAACCTCGTGGTCTCCATCGACACCGTCGTCTACTTCCAGGTCACCGACGCCCGCGCGGCGACCTACGAGATCGCGAACTACCTCGGTGCCGTCGAGCAGCTCACCACCACCACGCTCCGCAACGTCGTCGGTGGCCTCAACCTCGAAGAGGCCCTGACCAGCCGCGACAACATCAACGGTCAGCTCCGCGTCGTGCTCGACGAAGCGACCGGCAAGTGGGGCATCCGCGTCGGCCGTGTCGAGCTCAAGGCGATCGAGCCGCCCGTGTCGATCCAGGACGCCATGGAGCAGCAGCTGCGTGCCGAGCGGAGCCGTCGTGCCGCGATCCTGCAGGCCGAGGGCACCAAGCAGTCCCAGATCCTCGAGGCCGAGGGGCAGCGGCAGGCCGCCATCCTCGCAGCCGAGGGTGACGCCAAGGCCCAGGTGCTCCGCGCCGAGGGTGAGGCCTCCGCCATCGCCACGGTCTTCGAGGCCATCCACACCGGTGACCCCGACGACAAGCTGCTCTCCTACCAGTACCTGCAGATGCTCCCGAAGATCGCCGAGGGCACCGCGAACAAGCTCTGGATGATCCCGAGCGAGTTCACCGAGGCACTGTCCGGCATCGCGAAGGGCTTCTCCGGCGGACGGAGCGGCAGCGGCCCGGTCGCCGGCGCCGGCACCGGCGGGGACTTCCTCTCCCGCATCTCCAAGCTCGCGAACGAGAGCCTGGCGAACACCGCCGCTGCCGGGTCGGCCGACACGACCATGCCGCGTGCGGATGCCACCGCCGCGGACATCGTCCCCGAGTCCGACCTCGACGCACGACTGGCCGAGTCGAACCGGAGCGTCGACGCGCACCTCGCAGCCGCCGATGACGCGACCGCCGAGAAGGTCGACGACGCACCGGCCCCGCAGGCCGACGCTGCGCAGCACCCGAACGACGAAGCATCCGGGCACCGCACCAGCGACGGCTCCGGCCGACGCTGACCCGCACCACCACGAACGACGATGCCCGCCCCGGGGAACCGGGGCGGGCATCGTCGTTCGTCAGGTGCTGGTGTCAGGCACCGCGTCGTGCACGGAGGACCTGCAGGCGCTCTTGGAGGAGCTCCTCGAGTTCCTCGCGCGAGCGACGCTCGAGCAGCATGTCCCAGTGGGTACGGGGCGCCTTGACGTCTTCTGCTGCGACCTCGACGGGGATGCCGTCGTCACCGAGCAGGCGTCCTTCGCGGCCGGAGCGTGGCTCCGACCAGGTCTGGGGCACGTCTGCGTCAGCGGAGAAGACGATGTCGAAGGTCTCCCCCGAATCGGTCTGGTAGACCGCGCGCTTGCGGTCCGAGAGCTCGACGCCCTCTTCGCTCTGGAGACTCTGACTCCCGAGCCGCATGCCGCGGAGACTCCGATCAGCCATGTGTGTGCTCCTCTCGCTCGTCTGCCCTCCACAACACTGTCCCACGCGCCGTCGTTCCCGACTGGGCGCATTCACAGTCCGTTCCCAGTGCGTGGTCCGGGCGCTCAGGTGCGCGGCGGTGGATCAGGAGCGCGTACGGCGTCCCCACGGCGCGCAGGCGAGCAGCACGAGGAGCCCGCCGAGCGACAGGAACAACGCGATCGACCCGGACGCGAGCGACGCCGGGGTCGTCGAGGTGCCGAGCGGCACGTCGGTCACCATCGAGGTCGCGGTGTACTCGGGGACCCGGTCGATGGTGCGTCCGGACGGGTCGATGACCTGCGAGGCGCCGACGGTCGAGATGTTGACGAGGGAACGACCGGTCTCGATCGCCCGCATCCGTGCGATCTCGAGCTGCTGCAGGTTCTCGTCGGTGCCGGAGAAGTCGGCGTTGTTCGTCTGCGCGAGGATCACCTGCGCTCCGCCGCGCACCATGTCGCGGGACAGCCCGTCGTCGACGATGTCGAAGCAGATCGCGATGCCCGCCTTGATCCCCGCCACCGGCAGCACGTTGGGTTTCGTGCCCGGCGTGTAGTCGCGCTGCAGCAGGCCGATGAGGGACGGCGCGAGCTTCGAGAAGAACCACCGGTCCGGCACGTACTCGCCGAACGGCACCGGGCGCTTCTTGTCGTAGGACGACTGCCACCCGTCGGCGGTCCACACGAACGACGTGTTGTGCAGCACCCCGGACGGGGTCTGCGTGATGGCGCCGGCGACCAGCGGCGCCCCGACCGAGTCGACGACGGCGTCGAGCGACGACGCGATCACGGGCTGCTGGCGCGGGTCGAACTCGGCGGAGGCCTCGGGCCAGACGACGAGGTCGACGCCCTTCGCCTCGACGTCGGTCGCCGCGACCTGCGCCGCCAGGACCTCACCCGGCGCAGCACGGTCGAAGTACCCGGCCGGCCCGTTGCCCTGCACCGACTCGATCCGGACGGTGCCGGACGTCGCGGTCGGCCAGGCCGGCACCGCCAGGACGGCGGCGACGAGCAGGCCGGCGGTCGCGACCCGGACCGGCAGCCGCAGGGTCGCGCCCGGCGCCCGCGGGGAGACGAGGGCGAGTGACACGACGACCGCGACGCAGTAGACGACCACGAACGTCACCCCGAGGACGCCGACGTACGCCGCGAGGTGGGTGAACGGCCCCTGCGACTGCGACAGGCCGACGCGCCCCCAGGCGAAACCGCCGTACGGCCAGCTCCCCGAGAACCACTCGCGTCCGGTCCACAGTGCGGCGACCACGGCCGGGAGGCCCCACACGCGTCCGGCGGTCGAGGGCACCGCGCGCGCGACCCAGCGGTACGCGAGGGCGATCGCGACGCTGCCGAGGGCGAAGAACGCCGCCTCCAACAACGCCAGTGCGAACCACGGGACAGGGCCCAGGTAGCGACCGGCCCACGAGATGGCCGGGATCCAGAACGCGGCACCGGCCACGTAGCCAAGCCACGCGGCCCTGCGGGCGCGTTGCCCCATCGCCGCGAGGAGCATGCAGGCCAGCGCCGGGAAGGCCAGGAACCACCAACCGGGCGACGGGAACGCGAGCGCGAAGAGCAGCCCGCCGATGACGGCAAGGGGCAGCGCGGTGCCCAGCGGGAGCGCCGCGAACGGGCCGTCCGCGTCCGCACCGCGGCCCACACGCGCGGGCACCCCACGCACACCGGTCTCCGGAACCCGCACCGTGCCTCCCGTCAGACCGCGGCGTAGGCGACGATGCCGCGGCGCACCGCGTCGGTCGCACGTCTGGCGGTCTGGGCGAGGTCGTCGTCACCGGCGTTCCGGATCTGGTCGAGCAGGTCGATGACCTGCTTCGACCAGCGGACGAAGTCGCCGGCGGGCAGGTCGAGGGTGCGCAGGACGTCGTCGAGTGCCGAACCGGAGGCCCAGCGGAACATGCCGACCGCCATCGCCGGGGTGGGCGGCACCGAACCGGCCAGACGAGCGTCACGTTCGATGTCGTCGAGGCGCGACCAGATCGTCAGGGTCTCGTCGAGGGCCGGTCGGAACGCGCCGCGCGGCAGTGCGTGCTCGGTGCCGGGGGCGTCGTCGCGACGGGGCTGGTAGATGATCGTGGCGGCCATCGCGGCGAGCTGCGCCGGCGTGAGGTCCTTCCAGACGCCCGCCTCGAGGCACTCGGCGACGAGCAGGTCCCGGTCACCGTAGATGCGCTGCAGTCGGCGGCCCCCGGCGGCCACGGTGGCCTCGCCGTTGCCGGCGTCCACGAGGTAGCCGAGCTGCAGGAGCACGTCGGTGACCCGGTCGAACGTGGTCGCCACGGCACCGGTGCGGGACCGGATCTGCTGGAGCAGCTTGTCGTTGACGCGCTTGAGCTTCCACCAGCGCTCCGCCCAGCGGGCGTGCGCCTCGCGATCGGGGCAGGCGTGGCAGGGGTGGCGCTGCATCTGGCGACGGACCGCCGTGATCGCGGCCTGCCGCTCCTGCCGCGCGCCGTGCGAGGCCTCGCGCCCACCGGGCACGTTCGTGCGCTCGAGGTCGGACAGCTCGCGGCGGAGCGTCGAGTACTCGGTGAAGTCGCCGAGGTGGCACTGCATGGCCTCGCGGTAGCCCTCGAGGGATTCCTGCTGCGAACGGACCTTGCGGGCCAGGTCGACCACGGATCGGTCGGCCTGGAACTGCGCGAACGAGGTCTCGAGGACCTCGCGCGTGCGCTGCCGACCGAACTGGTCGACCAGGTTGACGGCCATGTTGTACGTCGGCTTGAACGACGAGTTCAGCGGGTAGGTGCGTCGGCTGGCGAGCGAGGCGACGGCCTGCGGGTCGAGGCCGTCGGTCCACTGGATGACCGAGTGCCCCTCGACGTCGATGCCACGGCGTCCGGCACGCCCGGTGAGCTGGGTGTACTCCCCCGGGGTGATCGGCACTCGGGCCTCGCCGTTGAACTTCTCGAGCTTCTCGAGCACCACCGTGCGCGCGGGCATGTTCACACCGAGCGCCAGGGTCTCGGTGGCGAACACGACCTTGAGCAGCTTGCGCTGGAAGAGGTTCTCGACCACTTCCTTGAACGCGGGGAGCATGCCGGCGTGGTGCGCGGCGACACCGCGCTCGAGCCCCTCGAGGAACTCCCAGTAGCCGAGGACGGCGAGGTCCTCGTCCGGCAGGGTGCGGCAGTGGTACTCCGCGGTCTCGCGGATCTCGTTGCGCTCCGGGACCGTGGTGAGCGACAGGCCGGAGCGCAGCACGTTCCGGACGCCCTGGTCGCACCCGGCGCGGCTGAACACGAAGAAGATCGCGGGCAGCAGCATCCGCTCGTCGAGCATGTGCGCGATGCGTTCGCGGTGCAGCTTCTCGGTGCGCGGCCCACGGCGGTCGTGGTATCCCCCGCGCCCTCGTCCGCCACGGTGGCCGCCGCCGTGCCGTTCGCTGCGCGAGGCACCGCCGACCATGCGGAGCAGTTCGGGGTTGACGCGGTTCGTCGCGGCCGCACCGCTGGAGTCGAACAGGTCGACCATCTTCGAGCCGACCAGGACGTGCTGCTCGAGCGGGACCGGGCGGTCTTCCGACACGATGACGTCGGTGTCCCCGCGGACGGCCTGCAGCCAGTCGCCGAACTCTTCCGCGTTCGAGACCGTGGCACTGAGCGAGACCAGCCGGACCTCGGTCGGCAGGTGCAGGATCACTTCTTCCCACACGGCGCCGCGGAACCGGTCGGCCAGGTAGTGGACCTCGTCGAGGACGACCCAGGCCAGGTCGTCGAGCAGGTCGGAGTCCGCGTAGATCATGTTCCGCAGGACCTCGGTCGTCATCACGACGACCCGCGCCCGTGGGTTGACGTTGGTGTCACCGGTGAGCAGGCCCACCTCGGACTCGCCGTAGACCTCGACCAGCTCGGCGTACTTCTGGTTGCTCAGGGCCTTCATCGGCGTCGTGTAGAACACCTTCGCCGTCGGCTGCCGCATCGCCAGCCAGATCGCGAACTCGGCCACGATCGTCTTGCCGGCACCGGTCGGCGCGGCCACGAGGACGCTGCGGCCCTGGTCGAGCGCGTCGCACGCGGCGAACTGGAACGGGTCGAGGTCGAAGCGCAGGTCGGCGCGGAACAGCTCCAGGTTGCGGGAGCGGTTCCGGACCTTGGCGGCGGCGAAGCGCTCGGCCGCGCTGAGGTCCGTGCCCGTCACAGGCCGTACTCTTCGTCGAGCTTGGCCTGCTTCTTCGCCATCCGTCGGTCGTGGAACCATGCCACGACGCAGGCGGCGATGTAGAGCACGACCATCGGGACGGCCAGCAGGAACATCGAGATGACGTCGGCGCTCGGCGTGACGATCGCGCAGAAGACCAGGATGCACAGGATCGCGATGCGCCAGGACTTGATGATCGCGGCGGCCGACAGGACCCCGACGAAGTTCAGCAGCACGATGAAGACCGGCAGCACGAACGCGATGCCGACAGCGACGATGAGCTTGATGACGAAGTCGTAGTAGGCCTTCGCGTCGACGATCGAGGTGTCCTGGCTCGACACGAAGCTGCCGAGGATGCCGACCACGTGCGGCAGGATGTACCACCCGAAGTAGCACCCGGCGAAGAAGAGCGGGATCGCGGTGCCGAGGAAGCCCCACACGTACTGCTTCTCGCGCCGCACGAGGGCCGGCACGATGAACGCCCAGATCTGGTAGAGCCAGACCGGGCTGGCGATGACGATGCCGATCGTGATCGCGATCTGCAGCTTGAGGTCGAACGCACCCGTGATCATCGGGAAGTTCAGCTCAGCCGTGTGCCCACCGACCTTGGCGAGCTCGGCGACCGGTGCCCGCAGCGAGTCCAGCACGAACGGGGTCAGGAACCATCCACCGACCGCGGCGATGACCACGGCGATCACTGCGCGGAACAGGCGGTTGCGCAGCTCGATGAGGTGCTGCCCGAGCGACATGCGGCCTTCGGCGTCGGTGTTCCGGCGCCCTTGCCGCCTCGCTCGCCCGCGCGCGGTCGTCGAAGCCATGGGTCGATCCTACGGGGTGGGGACCGACAGTTCGGCGCGCTCCGTGCGAACGCACATGCAGGAGCGGTCGACGGGGGCGGTCAGTCGTGTCGGTCGGCCGCGTCGGTCGGCGAGCGGCTGCGTCAGCCGGCGGCGAGGGCGGCGGCGGCGAAGTCCCGCACCGCGTCCCGCGCTGCGGGCGGGTCGAGCACCACGGCACGGCCGGGCAGCCCCGCGACGAGCCGGACCACGCCGTCGAAGCCGTTCGACGCCGCGAGCCGGATGCGCACGCGCGCCTCGGCGTCGGGAGCGTCCGCGGTGTCGGCGAGGAAGTCGGCCACGAGCGGCAGCGACGACGAGTCGAGCTCGACGGTGACGATGACGTCCTCTGCCGACTGCTGGAACAGCGTGTCCGGGATCACCACCTGGTCGGCCGACTTCTCCACCGCACGGTCGTCGACGCGTGCACCGGACATCCGGTCGAGGCGGAAGGTCCGGAGCGCCTGCCGGTCGAGGTCCCAGGCGCGGAGGTACCAGTCGGTGTCGATCGACTCGACGCGCAGCGGGTCGACCCGGCGGGTGCCGCCCTGGGTGCGCGGACCGGCGTACTCGAAGGACAGCCCGCGGCCGTCGGCCATCGCACGACGGATCGTGGCGAGGGCGACGTCGTGCAGGTCCTGACCGACCGCGACCGTCGACGCGGCACCGCCGGCACCGCGCGACAGCTTCGCCATGAGTGCTCGGATGGCGTCGCGATCAGCGGCCTCGGGCAGCGCGGAGAGGTACTGCAGCCCGGCGATGAGCGCAGAGGCTTCTCGAGCGGACAGTCGGGGCGAGTCGTCGATGGCAACGAGGTTCGTCAGGACGATCATCTCGTTCTGGTCGAAGTCGTCCCACGCGATGTCGAACAGGTCGCCGTGCTGGTACTGCATCGTCTCACCGGGGACCCCCGACACCGCGATGAGCTCCACGGCTCGGCGGATGCGGGCCTCGGGGACGCCGAAGTGGCGCGCGGCCTCGGCCACCGAGACGCGCTCGCGGTCGATCAGGTACGGCACCAGGGCGAGCAGGAAGGCGAGCTTGTCCTGCGCCTGCAGGGGTTGGGCGTCAGCCACGGGCGGGGTCCTCTTCGTCGCTGTGGTCGCGCACGAGCGCGCGGAGCCGCTCGACGACGCGCAGCCGCAGGTCCTCCGGCTCGAGCACCCGGACCTCGGGTCCGAACGCCGCGAGTTCCTCGGCCAGGATCTGCGGGTCGACGTGGTGCAGCACGAGTGCGTCGTCGGCGTCGGTCTCGGTGTCACGACGGCGCGCGAGCCGCCGCTCGGCGTCGGATCCGGGGGTCACCGCGATGCGCGCCGTGCGGGCGGACCAGATCCGTTCGAGCTCGGCGAGCGTGCGCTCCCCCGCGCCCACCGGGGCGGTGTGCTGCCCGACGTCGTACTGCGTGACGGGTCCGACGATGCGTGAGAGCAGGTAGTTCTTGTCCGAGTCCGTGGCGAACTCGTGGGCGGCGAGCATCCAGCGGCCGCCGTGCTGCACGAGGGCGAGCGGGGCGACCTCGCGACGACGGGCCTCGTGCTGGCCCGGGGTGATGTAGTCGAACCGGACGGCGGCACCGCGGTCGAGGGCGGAGCGGAGCGGCTCGAACGCCGCGTCGCGTGCCCGGAGCCGCGGGGCGTACGCGTCGACGCCGAGCTGGAGTGCGCCGTCGTCGTCCTCGGAACCCGCGGACCGGACCTTCAGCAGCCCGCGACGGGAGTCGGCGGACAAGGCGCCTTCACGCCAGGCCATCGCGGCCAGCGACAGCAGCGCGGACTCGTCCGGCGTGAAGCGGACGTCCACGGGCAGGTCGTACTCGCCCTTCGGGATCCGGTAGCGCAGCGTCTGGTTGTTGCCGGCGGCACCCGGTGTCTCGATGGTCTCGAGCGGGATGCCGAGCTCGCGGACGTCGTCCTTGTCACGCTCGAACTGGCGCTCGAGCGAGGCGTTGTCCCCACCCGGCGTGAACCGCTGGCGGTAGCCCTGCACGTTGGTCAGGATCTCCGCCTTGGTCAGCCCGGACTCCGTCGAGAGCAGCGCGAGCACGAGGCTGAACAGCCGCTCCTCTGCGGGCACACGGGGCACACGGGTCGCTGGCACGAGGCGATCCTACGGCAGCGCGGGTGCACCGGAGTGCACCCGCGCCGCGGTCGGTGGACGGTGTGGGAGCGTCAGCTCGACATCGCTCCGAGCACGTCGATGACGTACGCGTAGGCGGTGCCCTGCTGGTTCACGACGGCCAGGACCTGGTCGCCGACGTGGTGCCCGACGATGGCGCCCCGCACGCCCTCGTCGACCTGGCCCTTGGTGAGCGGCACGGTCTGCGCACCCGAGCCGTCGGTCCAGCTGGAGCCGGCCACGGACGGGTCAGTGCCCCACGTCACGGCGGTGTACTTGATGACCGCGGTGTCCTTCGCGGTGAGCACGCGACCGGACCCCTTGCGGAGCAGGTGCGTCTCGTTCGACTTCGGCGCGTTCCACGACGGGATCGTGATGCCGGGGGCGCCGGACGGTGCGAGCACGACGGCGGGCATCTTGTCGCCGGCGAGCTGCGGGGTGCCGGTCGCGCGGGCGTCGAAGGCCCGCTTGACGTCGATGACGGCGATGACGGCGTCCTCGGTCTTCGTCGACGAGCCGCTGTCGGTGGTCGCGCTGGTGTCCGAGCTGCTGAGGGCGCTCTTCGGCAGTGCGACGGCCAGGCGGTCGCCGACCTGCGCGCACTCGAGCGATTCGCCGAGGGCACCGTAGTTGCTCGCGCCGGCGGTGATCGGAGCCGTCTGCCCCGAGTACCCGCTGGTCTGCGCGACCTCGCCGGTGGCGCCGTCGACGAGCGTGTACTCGATCAGGACGGGCGTGCCGTCGTCGATGGTGCGGCCGTTGCCCTGCTTCAGGACGGAGACCTGCGTGCCCTTCGTGGTGAGTCCGCTCGGGATCGACACCTTCGGCTCCTTGCCGAACGCGCCGGTGGCGGTCACCGCTTCGGACGCCGCACCGGGTGCGGCGCAGCTCGAGGGGGTGGTACCGGCGCCGTTCGAGGCGCACGCCGTGAGCGACGCCACGAGACCGATGGTGACCAGGAGTGCGGGGATGGTGCGCACGGACCCTCTTTCCGTTCGATGCAGGACGGGCACGTCCGTCAGCCTACCGTTCGCCGTCGGTCGGCTCGGACGCGTCGCTGACGGGCTCGGACCCCTCGGCGGCGGCGGCGGACCCGGCCTCGGCAGCGGCGACCTTGCGGGCCTGCGCCGCCGACTGCCGTGCGACCTTGCGGAGCTTCTTGTCGCTCGTCGCGCGCTCGCCCACGGCGCCGGGGGTCCAGGCCTCGATGTCCTCGTCGGAGAACTCGACCTTGCCCGCGCGGCGCTTCAGGTTCGGCAGGACGGTTCCGTCGGCGAGACGGCGGGCCGTGATGAGGAACCCGGTGTGCCCGACCATGCGGTGGTCCGGTCGGACGGCGAGCCCTTCGACGTGCCAGGTGCGGACCAGGGTCTCGCTCGGCATCGGGTCGGTGAAGCGGCCGGTGTCGCGCAGGGCCTCGGCCGTGCGGGACAGCTGGGTGACGGTCGCGACGTAGCAGACGATGAGCCCGCCGGGCACGAGGGCGTCGGCGGCGGCGTCGACGCACTCCCACGGCGCGAGCATGTCGAGGACCACGCGGTCGACGCTCTGCTCGTCGACGGCGCCGGGGAGCTCCTCGACCAGGTCGCCGACGGTCACCGACCAGTTGTCCGGGACGGCGCCGAGGAACGTGCCGACGTTGCCCTGCGCGATCGCGGCGAACTCCTCACGACGCTCGAACGACTGCAGCTGCCCCGTGGGACCGATCGCCCGCAGCAGGAACAGGGAGAGGGCACCCGATCCGACGCCCGCCTCGACCACCCGGGCGCCCGGGAAGACGTCCGCGAACGCCACGATCTGGGCGGCGTCCTTCGGGTAGACGATGGCGGCGCCACGCGGCATCGACATCACGTAGTCGTTGAGCAGCGGGCGGAGGGCCAGGTACTCGTCGCCCGTGCTGGCACGGATCACCGAGCCGTCGGGCTGGCCGATGACGTCGTCGTGCCGGAGGACGCCGCGGTGCGTGTGGTACTCGCCAGCGGTCTCGAGGGACAGCGTCGTGAGCTTGCCCTTCGGACCGGTCAGCTGCACGCGGTCGCCGGCCCGGAACGGGCCACGCGGCGGCGTGTGGGGTGCGCCACCGGCGGTGTGCGGCAGGGCCGCTGTCGGGTCGTCGGTGTGGCTCATCGGGTGACTCCCTCGGTGTCCGCAGCGTGCGCCGGGTCAGGAGCCGGGCCTCCCGTCACGGCAGCGCGTGCGGCCAGCGCCGGCCCCGTCAACTCGACCAGGCGGTCGACGTCGACACCCGACAGGGTGGTCAGGTGCACGTCACCGCCGGCGATCTCGGACAGCGGGACGATGTGCTCCACGGCGACCGTGACGGCGCCGGAGGCGACGGCCGAGGCGACGCCGGTGGCGGAGTCCTCGATCGCGACGCACGCGGTCGGCTCGACGCCGAGCTGGGCGGCGGCGGAGAGGTAGGCGTCCGGGAACGGCTTCGGACGGTCCACGTCGTCCCCGGCCACGACGACGCGGAACCCGCGCTCGCCCAGTGCCTCGGCGGCGACGAGTGCCATCTTGCGGCGGGACATCGTCACCAGCGCGGTGGGGATGCCGCGGGCGTGGAGCTCCTCGACGAGTTCGCGAGCACCCGGACGCCACGGCAGCTCTCCTGCGCGAAGGTGCTCCATCACGTAGTCGGTCATCCACTGGATGATCTCCTCGACCTCCATGTCGACGCCCTTGGCGCGGAGGAGCTCACCGGAGCGCTCGAGGCCGGAACCGACCAGGGACAGGCCGTCCTCGTGGGTCCACTCGGCGCCGTAGCGGTTCGTCAGGTCGACCTGGGAGCGCTGCCAGATCGGCTCGGTGTCGATGATCGTGCCGTCCATGTCCCACAGCACGGCTGCGGGCGGGACGAGGGCAGGAGGATGCGCGGTCACGGGCGACGAGTCTACCGGGGCCGTTCCGCTGGGCGCGGACGCGCATGCCCGCGGGCGCCCCCGGGGCCTACAGTGGATGCCTGCATCGTGTCCGGCCGGGTGCCTCGTCGTGCCCGCCCCGCTCCGCTCCACCACCAGGAGGTCCGCTCCGTGCCACAGCACTCCCCCTTCAGCGACGGCCGGTTGCTCGTCGTCGCCTTCGAGGGCTGGAACGACGCCGGCGAAGCCGCGAGCGGACTCGCCCGACGCATCGTCGAGTCCCTCGAGCTCGACGAGCTGCGCGAGCTCGACGGCGAGCGGTACGTCGACTACCAGTTCAACCGTCCGACCATGGGGTCCGACGAGACCGGCGCCCGCGGGGTGCAGTGGCCCCGCATCGTGCTGCACGGCCCCGGAGCCGAGGGCCGTCCGGTCATCGGCGCCACCGGCTCCCCGACCGACCGCGACGTGTTCGTCCTCGTCGGTCCGGAGCCCTCGCGCACCTGGCGCGGCTTCTGCGCCGAGATCATCGACCTCGCCGACGTGTACTCGATCGACGCCGTCGTCTTCGTCGGCGCGATGCTGGCCGACGTCCCGCACACCCGCCCGATCTCGGTCTTCGTGTCGAGCGAGAACGCCGGCGTCCGAACCGCGTTCGACGTCGACAAGTCCTCGTACGAGGGCCCGACCGGCATCCTCGGCGTCCTGGCCGACGCCATGGACAAGGCCGGGCTGACCACGCTGTCGCTCTGGGCTTCGGTCCCGCACTACGTGCACAACTCGCCGTCGCCCAAGGCGACCCTCTCGCTGCTCGACAAGATCGAGGAGCTCACCGACGTCACGGTGCCGCGCGGCACCCTGCTCGACGACGCCACCGAGTGGGAGGACGGCATCGACGCCCTCGCCGCCGACGACGAGGACATGGCCTCGTACATCGGGCAGCTCGAGCAGGCCCGCGACACCGTCGACTCCCCCGAGGCTTCGGGCGACGCGATCGCGCAGGAGTTCGAGCAGTACCTGCGGCGGCGCGAGCACAAGGACGGCAAGGACGGCGGTACCGCCGGTGGCGAGGGGCCCTGGCGGCCCCCGCAGCCGCCCCAGCAGTAGGGCGCGCGCGGGGCGTGCGGGGCGTGCGGTCACGACACCCCGCTCACTTCCGCCGAGTGGTCGCGAACTGTCGGTTGCCGCTCGCTCAGGCGACAGTTCCTGACCGACCGGCGAACGGCACACGACGTGTTGCGACCGCACGGCGGACGGGAGGCACGGGACGGGGCCGCCACGGGCCTCCCGTCCAGGGGTCGCGAGCGGTCACGGCACCCCGCTCGCCTCCGCAGGCTGGTCCCGAATTGTCGGTTGCCGCCCACCCAGGCGACAGTTCCTGACCGACCGGCGACCGGCACACGACGTGTCGTCACCTGACAACGCAGGCCGACAGCCAGCCCGACTCGGCTCGGCTCAGGCCAGGCGGATGCCGAGCAGCGCGTCGATCAGGTCGGCGAGCTCGGGCGAGCAGGCCGTGCCCCCGGCGATCGCGGTGTCGACCGCGGCGACCGCACCCGGCGTGTCGAGGTCGTCGGAGACCCGAGCCCGGATCCGCGAGGCGGCGTCGGCCGCGTCGTCGACGTGCCCGGCAGAAGCCCCCGATGCCCACGCGTCCCAGGTCGCGAGGCGCGTCGTGGCACTCGTGAGCTCGGCGTCGAACCACTCCCAGTCGTCGGAGTACTTGTGCGACAGCAGCGCGAGCCGGATCGCCCGGGGGTCCGCGCCGTCGTCGAGCAGCCCTCGCACCGTGACGAGGTTTCCGAGCGACTTCGAGATCTTCGTGCCCTGGTAGGCGATCATCCCGGTGTGCACGAACGCGTGCGCCAGGGGCTGGTGCGCCAGGGCCGCTGCGTGTCCCGCGCTCATCTCGTGGTGTGGGAAGACGAGGTCGCTGCCGCCGCCCTGCACGCTGATCGGCAGGCCGAGACGGTCGCCGGCGATGACACTGCACTCGATGTGCCAGCCGGGCCGGCCGGGGCCGATCTCGGAGTCCCAGCTCGGCTCACCGTCGCGGGCCGCACGCCAGAGCAGCGGGTCGAGCGGATCACGCTTGCCGGGGCGCTCCGGGTCTCCGCCGCGCTCGGCAGCGAGCGTGAGCATGGTCTCGCGGTCCAGGCCGCTCTCGTCGCCGAGCGACCACGCGTCGGTGGGGTGGTTCACGTCGAAGTACAGGTCGTCGCCCTCGGCGTCCGGGGTGGGGACCTCGTAGGCGGAGCCGGTCTCCTGCAGGAACGCGACGGCCTCGGCGACGCGGTCGACCTCGTCGGTGACGGCGACGAAGTCGTCGGGCGGCAGGATCCGGAGCGATTCCATGTCGCGGCGGAAGAGGTCGATCTGCGACGCGGCGAGCTCGCGCCAGTCGACGCCGTCGCGGGTGGCGCGCTCGAGCAGCGGGTCGTCGACGTCGGTGACGTTCTGTGCGTACTCGACGTCGAGGCCGGCGTCGCGCCACGCACGGCCGAGCGTGTCGAACGCCAGGTAGGTCGCCGCGTGCCCGAGGTGGGTGGCGTCGTACGGGGTGATCCCGCAGACGTACAGCGCAGCGCGCTCGTCGCCCTGCGTCGGGTCGACCGGCTTGCCGGTGGCGGTGTCGTGCACGACGGGCCGCGGCGCTGCGCCGGGGACGTCGGGAACGGACGGGGCCTGCCAGGCCCTCACGGCTGGATCACTCCGAGCGACAACAACACGATGAGAACGATACCGAGTGCGATGCGGTAGACGACGAACGGCATGAAGCTGCGCTTGCTGATGTAGTTCATGAACGCCGCGATCACCACGAAGCCGACGACGAACGCCACCACCGTCGCGATGAGCGTGTCGGCGAGTCCGAACGGCGCTCCGTGGTCACCGAGACTCGTCGCGGCCTCGTACAGCCCGGACAGGAACACCGCGGGGACGGCCAGCAGGAACGCGAACCGCGCCGCTGCCGGTCGCGTGTAGCCGAGTGCGAGCCCCATCGACACGGTCGCTCCGGAGCGCGAGACCCCGGGGACGAGTGCCAGCACCTGCGCCAGACCGATCAGGATGCCGCCACCGAAGGTCATGTGTTCGATCCGACGTTCCTTGCGGCCGACGACGTCGAGCACACCGAGCACGATGCCGAAGACGATGAGCACGATCGCGACGATCCAGAGCGAGCGGAACGTGGTCTCGATGGAGTCCTTCAGCAGGAGCCCCGCGATGCCGATCGGGATCGTGCCGAGGATCACGAGCCACCCGAGACGCACGTCGGGGTCGCCCTTCGGGACGTCGCGCCGGAACACGGAACGGAACCACCGCCCGATGATCCGGGTGATGTCCTTCCAGAAGTAGATGAGCACCGCGGTCTCGGTGCCGAGCTGGGTCACCGCGGTGAAGGCCGCGCCCGGGTCCTTCGCGTCGGGCAGGAACAGCCCGACGATGCGCAGGTGCGCGCTGGAGGACACCGGCAGGAACTCGGTGAGCCCCTGGACGAAGCCGAGGAAGATCGCCTCGAGGATGTGCACGCACGGGCCTTTCGGGGGAGGTCGGTCAGGACACCGCCACGCAGGCGACCATGAACAATATCAGTACGTGGCCAGGAGATCCCCGAGAACACGCCGACCGAAGGCCAGCGAGTCGAGCGGCACCCGCTCGTCGACGCCGTGGAACATCGCCGGGAAGTCCACGCCGGCGGGCAGCTGCAGCGGCACGAAGCCGTACCCGGCGATCCCGAGTGTCGACAGCGCCTTGTTGTCCGTGCCGCCGGACAGCAGGTAGGGCAGCACCGGTGCGCCCGGGTCGTGGCGGCCGAGGACGTCACGGACGGCGTCGACGAGCGGTCCGCCGAAGTCCTGCTCGAGGCCGATGTCGCGGAAGGACATCACGACCTCGACCTCGTCGCCGGCGAGCTCCCGCACGCGCGCCAGCACCGACTCCTCGTCGCCGGGCAGGCAGCGGATGTCGACGAGCGCCTCGGCCGTGTCCGGGATCACGTTGTGCTTGTACCCCGCGGTCAGGACCGTCGGGTTCGTCGTGGTGTGCAGAGCGGCGTGGATGAACCGCGAGGCCGACCCGGTCGCGAGCGCGACCTCGTCCGGGCCCGTCACCGTCGGGTCGGCGCCCAGGAACCGAGCGACCTCGGCGACCATCGCGTCCGTCGTGGCGGACAGACGCACCGGCCACTCCTCGCTGCCGATCCGGGCGACGGCCGCGGCGAGCTTCGTCACGGCGTTGTCACGGATGACGTGCGAACCGTGCGCAGCGGTGCCACGGGCGACGAGCTTGATCCACATCAGCGCCTTCTCGCCCGTCTGCAGCAGGTAGGCGCGACGGTCGCCGAGGGTGATCGAGTACCCGCCCACCTCGCTGATGGCGGCACTGGCCCCGGCGAAGACCTCTGGGTGGTGCTCGACGACGTGGTGCGAGCCGAGGACTCCCCCGGCTTCCTCGTCGGCGAAGTACGCGATCACCAGGTCGCGCTCGGGAGCCCCCTGCGCCGCGATGACGTCCGACAGCGACGTGAGCATCATCGCGTCCATGTTCTTCATGTCGACGGCTCCCCGCCCCCACAGCGAGCCGTCCTTCACGACGCCGCCGAAGGGGTCCACCGACCAGTTCGCCGGATCGGCCGGCACGACGTCGAGGTGCCCGTGCACCACGAGGGCCGGCTTGTCGCGATCGCGACCGGGAACCCGCGCGACGACACTGACGCGATCCGGCTCGGACTCGAACAGCTGCGGCTCGAGGCCCAGCCCACGCAGCTTGTCCTCGACGTAGTGCGCCGCCTCGGTCTCGCCGCGCGACTTCCCCTCGCCCCAGTTCGTGGTGTCGATGCGGATCAGGTCGCGCGCGATCGCCGCAGTGGCTTCGAGCTCGGTCGCGGTCGCGGTCGACTCCGGGTTCGTCATGCCTCCACGGTATCGGTCCCCACCGACGAGCCCCGGCCCGGTGACGCCGCAGGACGCGCCGGGAACCCAGCCCAACGGACGCGCCCGGGATGCGCGGCCGTGTTCATCGGGCGTTCAGACCCGTGCTAGTGTTTTCTCTCGGCAGGGACGCCGGGGAAACCCGGGGAAATCGCCACACATCCAGTCCGGATGGCGGAATTGGTAGACGCGCTAGCTTGAGGTGCTAGTGCCCGTATTAGGGCGTGGGGGTTCAAGTCCCCCTTCGGACACAGAAACATGCGGTGCCCCCTGACCTTTCGGTCCGGGGGCATTTTCTGTTGTGCCTCCCGGCGAGTGCCGCCATCGCTGCGCTCAGGGCGTCACCGCCTCGGGATGGCCAGTTCGCTGCGCTCACGGCCGGGGGTGGGGGCACGGCCAGTTCGCTGCGCTCACGGCCGGGGATGGGGCGACAGCCAGACCGCTGCGGTCGCGGCCGAGCGACGAGATCGACGTCGTACGACCTCGATGGTGTCGTTGCGGGACGGGTCGGGGCGCGGGTTGCGGCGCACGCACCAACGGACAGGAGGCGCGGTGCCAACTGGCACCGCGCCTCCTGTCCGTCAGGTGGTCGCGTCTCGGACTTCGACCCCTCGACGGAGTTGCGGCCTGATGCCGCGTTCGGTCTCCTAGCTCTTCGACGCCTCGACGAAGTTGCGCCGCGGGTCCGTCTCCTTGATGAGCGAGGTCGCGTCGCGGCCCGAGACGGCACCGGTGACCCAGCCGATGACGATGCGCGCCTTGCGGTTCAGCGTCGGCATCGCGTACACGTGGTACGCACGGTGGGCGAGCCAGGCGAGCAGGTTCGTCATCTTGATGCCCTTGATGTTCGCGGCACCCTTGGCGACACCGTACGAGGCGACCGTGCCGATCGAGGGGTGGCGGTACTCCTCGAGGGGCTTGCCGGTGATCGTCGCGACGACGTTGTCCGCCGCGACGACGGCCTGGCGGACGGCGTTCTGCGCGTTCGGCGGGTAGAACGCCGGCTGCTTGTCGGCGGTCAGGTCGGGCACCTGTGCGACGTCGCCGAGACCCCAGACACCGGGGACGACCTCGTGCGTGTCCTCGGCCTCGACCTGGAGCTTCGCGTTGGCGGCGAGGTGCCCCTTCGGTCCGCGGGGCAGGTCGGAGGCGTCGAGCAGCGGGTTCGGCTTGACGCCCGCAGTCCAGACGAGCAGCCCGGTCGGGATCTCGTCGCCGTCGGAGAGCTTGACGATGCCGCCCTCGGCGCTCGGCATGGTGGTCTTCAGGCGCACGTCGATGCCGCGGGCGCGGAGCGACTCGAGCGTCCACTTGGACAGTTCCGGGCCGACCTCGGGCGCGACGCGGTCGAGCGCGTCGATGAGGATCCAGCGGGGCTGCTCCCCCGCGAGCGACGGGTAGGTCTTGATCGCGGCCTGCGAGACGTCGAACAGTTCGCCGATCGCCTCGACGCCGGTGTAGCCACCGCCGACGAAGACGCTGGTCAGCAGACGACGACGCTCATCCTCGTCACGGGTGGCAGCGGCCTTGGCGATGTTGTCGAGGAGCTTGGCGCGCACGTAGGCGGCCTCTTCGACGCTCTTGAATCCGACGCCGTACTCCTCGAGCCCGGGGGTCGGGAAGGTGCGGGTGACCGAACCGAGCGCGACGACGAGCTGGTCGTAGCCGAGCGTGCGGTCGTCGCCACCGGCGGTCGCGATCGAGACGGTCTTGTCCTTCGACGAGATGCCGGTGACCTTGCCCTGGATGACGCGGGTCTTGCGGAGCGCACGGCGCAGCTCGACGGTCACGTCCTTCGGGGCGATGTGGCCGCCGGCGACCTCGGGCAGGAACGGCAGGTACGTGTAGTAGGTGTTCTGGTCCACGAGCGTGATGCGCATGGGCACGGTCGCGGCGTGCTTCTGCAGCTGCTTGACGGTGCTGTAGCCAGCGGAGCCGCCGCCGAGGACGAGGACGTGAGGGATCGAGTCTGCCATTCCTCCGGTCTACCGGATACGAGCCGTCAACGTCATGAACGCCGCACTTCCTGAGCGAATCAGCGCTCTCGGAGTCGCCACCAGGCCGTCTCGGCGAGGTCGAGGCCCATGTAGACCCCGTGCGCGGTGCGTCGGGACTCGGTCAACGAGAACCGTCGCAAGCGGTAGCCACCACCGAACCGGTCGATGATCGCCTCTGGGGAGGACTCCGCGTCGCGCTTGACGTACCAGGTGCGGTCGTCGACGGACTCGATCACGGGCGGACCGCCCGGACCGGACCCGTCACCGGCGCCCGCCGATGCGGGAGCGCAGGACGTCGATGCGCTTCTGGATCTGCTCGATGCTCGCCTGTGCCACGGCAGGCCCGCCGCTGATGCGCCGGAGCTCGGCGTGGATGGAGCCGTGCGGCTCGTTGGAGTGCCGAGACCAGATCGACACGAGGCGCGCGAGCTCGGTCCGCTGCTCCTTGATGGTCATGTACATCGGGCGGTTCTCGGGCTCGGCGGCCTTCGGTTGGCCGTCCTTGACCGCCCGGCCCTTGGAGCGCTTCGCCTGGGTCGCCTGGCGCGCCCGGAGCAGGTCGCGCACCTGGTCGGGTTCGAGGAGCCCGGGGATGCCGATGAAGTCGAGTTCCTCGAGCGACCCGACCTCGCCACCGGTGCCGAACTCTCCGCCGTCGTAGAGGACGCGGTCGAACGACGCCTGCGAGTCGAGCGCCTCGAACGGCTGGACCTCGAGCAGGCTCTCGGACGCGCGGTCTTCCTTGTTGGCCTCGGCTACCATCGCGTCTTCGGGGTTGTACATGCCGTCGTCGGCGTCCTTCGGACGGTCGAGGGCGTGGTCGCGTTCGAGCTCGAGCGTCGCCGCCAGTGCCATCAGTCCGGGCACGCTCGGCAGGAAGACGCTCGCCGTCTCACCGCGGCGTCGGGCACGCACGAAGCGGCCGATCACCTGGGCGAAGAACAGCGGGGTGCTCGCGCTCGTGGCGTACACGCCGACGCAGAGCCGCGGGACGTCGACGCCTTCGGACACCATGCGCACGGCGACCATCCACCGCGAGGTGTCATCGGCGAACGCGCTGATGCGGCTGGACCCGGCGGCCTCGTCGGACAGCACGACGGCTGGCCGCTCCCCCGTGATCTGCTGCAGGATGCGAGCGTAGGCGCGGGCCGTGGTGGTGTCCGTCGCGATGACCAGACCACCGGCGTCGGGCACACCACGACGCACCTCGGTCAGGCGCTTGTCGGCGGCGGACAGCACGGCCGGCATCCACTCACCCTCGGGCGACAGCGCCGTGCGCCAGGCCTGTGCGGTGATGTCCTTCGTGACCTGTTCGCCGAGGGAGGCCGACATCTCGTCGCCCATCCGGGTCTTCCAGCGCATCTGGCCGGCGTAGGCCATGAACAGCACCGGTCGGACGACGCCGTCCTTGAGCGCGCGGCCGTAGCCGTAGTTGTAGTCGGAGATCGAGGTGCGGATGCCCTGCTCGTCGGGGGCGTACTGGACGAACGGGATCGGCGCGGTGTCGGACCGGAACGGCGTGCCGGACAGCGAGAGCCGTCGGGTGGCGCCGGAGAAGGCTTCCCGGATGCCGTCGCCCCAGGTGAGCGCGTCGCCGCCGTGGTGGACCTCGTCGAGGACGACGAGGGTGCGCCCGCCCTCGGTGATCTTCTTGTGCACCTCGGGGTTCATGCCGACCTGGGCGTACGTGATCGCGACGCCCTGGTAGTGCCGGCCGAACATGCCGTCGCCGTTCTTGAACATCGGGTCGATGCGGATGCCCACGCGGTCGGCGGAGTCCGCCCACTGCCGCTTCAGGTGCTCGGTGGGGGCGACGACCACGATGCGGTCGACGGTGCCGCGCGCCAGCAGCTCGGTGGCCAGGCGGAGCGCGAACGTCGTCTTGCCGGCGCCGGGCGTCGCGGCCGTGAGGAAGTCACGCGGCTCGGACTCGAAGTACTTGGTGAGGGCTTCGACCTGCCAGGCGCGGAGCTTGGAGGCGGTCCCCCACGCGGCGCGGTCCGGGAACGCCGGCGACAGGTGCTGGACGGCCGAGTTGCCAGCTGCTTCGGCCAGGGCGGCCGCGTCGGCTTCGTCCCGCGCGACCGCATCGGCATGCGCGGAGGACGAAGGATCCGTCGACGACGTGTGGTCGTCCCCCGACTCGGCCCACAGCGTGGCGGGCTGCTGCTGTTCGTACTCCGCTGCGCTCACTGGACCTGATTCTACCGCCACCGTCAGTCCTGCCTGGCGTGCGGGACGTGGCCGTCGGGGGTACGGCGGACCAGGGATGCCGGTCGCAGCACGCCTGCGCCGAAGCGCGCGGCGACCGCGTCGACCGTGGTCTCGGTCTCGCGCCACGGCGCGTCGTCGTCCCACAGCGCGTTGCTCGCGGCGGCCGGCACGAGGTTCTCGCCGCGGACCCCGATGAGCCGGATCCGGTTGCCCGGTCGGTGCAGCACGTCGTACAGCTCGACGGCTTCGCGGTGCAGCCGCTTGGCGACGTCGGTGGGCTCGGCGAGGGTGCGCGACCGGGTCAACGTGGTGAAGTCGGTGTAGCGGACCTTGAGCGCCACGGTGCGGGCCTGCACGTCGGCGTGGCGCAGGCGGACGGCGACCTTGTCGGCGAGGCGCAGGAGCTCGCGCGCGACGTCGTCCCGCTCGGTCAGGTCGTGGCCGAACGTGACCTCGTGCCCGATGGACTTCTCGCCCACCCCGGTGTCGACGACGCGTGGGTCGCGCCCCCAGGACAGGTCGTGCAGGCGCTGGCCACCGGCTGGCCCGAGCGCGGACACGAGCGACCCGAGGGGCGTGTTCGCCAGGTCGCCGACGGTGCGGATGCCGCGGCGCTCGAGGGTCTCCTGCGTCTTGCCGCCCACGCCCCACAGCGCCGAGACCGGCTGCGGGTGCAGGAACGCGATGGTGTCGGCTGCGGGCACGACGAGCAGCCCGTCCGGCTTGGACCGGCTCGAAGCGAGCTTCGCCACGAACTTGGTCGACGCGGCGCCGACCGAGCAGTGCAGGCCCGTCTCGGCGTGGACCGTGCGCCGGATGGCCCGGCCGATCTCCCACGGCGTGCCGTACAGCCGGAGCGCGCCGGCGACGTCGAGGAACGCTTCGTCGATGCCGAGCCGTTCGACCCGCGGCGTGAACCGGTCGAAGATCGCCATCACCGCGGCGGACTGGTCGCGGTACTTCTCGAAGTGCGGCTCGACGATGATCGCGTTCGGGCAGCGGCGCTTCGCGATGGCCATCGGCATGGCGGAGTTCACGCCGTACCGACGGGCTTCGTAGGTGGCAGCGGTGACCACGGAGCGGTCGGAGTCGTGGCCGACGATGACCGGCAGTCCCACCAGGTCGGGTCGGTCGAGCAGTTCGACGGACGCGAAGAAGGCGTCCATGTCGACGTGCAGCACGGTCGCCGAGACGTCGTCCACCGGTGCGACGGAGACGAGCCGGTTGCTTCCGTCCTGCTTGCTCACACGGAGATGATGCCAGGGACCACCGACATCGCCGGGCTCACCGTGCGCCGGTGGCCGCCGAACGCGTGGCAGTCCCAGTCGCACCGTGGGACCTTCGCCGATCCGTGCCGGGTTGATCGCTCGGTGCGGCGCTACAAGGCCGCACGGAGCGAGCAACCTCGCACCAGCTCACAAGTCCCGCACCGTGCTCGCGCGGCCGGGCACGCGGCCGGGCACGGGACCGCGTCAGCCGAGCGGGCCGAGCACGGACGCCGCGAGCGTTCGCGCCGCCGAGTCCCGCGACGACGGGTGGTACTGGCCGGCCCGGACGTCACGCGCCAGGCGGGCCAGTTCGCTCGAGGACCGGAACGCCGAGCCCCCGACGACCCGCATCGCCTCGTCCACGACGTGCTGCGCCGTGTCGACCGCCCGCGCCTTGGTCCCCACGAGCAGCGGGAACCACCGCGCACCGAGGTCGTCCAGCTCGTCGACCGACCGCGCGAGCGAGGACACCTGCAGCTCGATCGCGTCGACCGACCCGCGCATGTCCGCGATCGCCCGGCGCACGTCCGGGTCCTGCGACCGTGGCGTCCCGTCGAGCGATGCACGCGACTGCACCGCCGAGACCGCCAGCGACACCGCACGCGAGGCGATCCCGACGTACACCGAGGCGATGAGCAGCTCGAACGCCGCGAAGACCCCGAACACGAGCGGGTCCTGGTTCGGCCCGACCGGCAGCGACCGCACGATGCGGTCAGCGGGGACGTGCACGCCGTGCAGGCTCGTCGTGCGGCTCTGCGTGGCCCGCATGCCGAGGGTGTCCCAGTCGTCCAGGTGCTCGACGTCGCCGTCGGACCGGAGCACGAAGCCGTGCACCAGCCGCGGTTCCGGCCCGGAGGTGTCCTTGCCGAACACGCTCAGGACGTCCCACGCCGGTGCGAGCGAGGTGAAGACCTTGGTGCCGGTGAAGCGGTACCCGCCGTCGCCGTCCGGCTCCGCCGTCGTCGACGAGTCGAACAGGACGGCGTCGTTGCCGGGTTCGCTCACCCCGAAGCCGAGCAGGTGGCCGTCCGACGCGTGGTCGGTGACGGACTGGAGGAACGTCTCACCTCGCGCGGTGACGGCGCGCGCCGCCTGCACCCACACCTGGTGCATCCCGAGACCGAGCGCCGTCGCCGGCGCGGCCTGGGCGAGGGTCCGCTGGACGGCGGCCGTGGCGCGGAGGCCGAGACCGGAGCCACCCTGCGCCACCGGCACCCCGATGCGCAGGTAGCCCGCGGCGCGGAGTTCCTCGAGGTCCTCGGCGCAGAACGCGTTCGCGGCGTCGTACCCGGGGGCGCGTTCGGCGATGCGGGCGAGCAGGTCGTCCGGCACGGTCCAGGCGGCTGCGTCCGTGCCGCGGTCCGCGCCCGTGTTGGCCTTCGTCATGGCACGAGACTATGGTCCGGAGCGTGTCAGATCGTCATCCGTGGTCCAGGTACGTCGCGATCGGTGACTCGTTCACCGAGGGGATCGGCGACCCCGACCCCACCGTCCCCGGGGGGAACCGGGGTTGGGCGGACCGAGTGGCCGAGGTGCTCGCCCACGGGTCCGACGACTTCGCGTACGCCAACCTGGCGATCCGCGGGCGGCTGCTGCAGCAGATCATCGACGAGCAGGTGGAACCGGCGCTCGCGCTCCGTCCGGACCTGGTCACGGTGTCCGCCGGGGGCAACGACATCATCCGGCCGGGCTCCGATCCGGACGAACTCGCCGAGCGGGTGGACGCGATGGTGTCGCGGCTGCGGAGCGACGGCGCCACCGTCGTGCTGTTCACCGGGCCCGACGTCGGCATGACGCCGGTGCTCGGCATGGTGCGCGGCAAGACGGCGATCTACAACGAGAACCTGCACGCCATCGCCCTGAAGCACGGCGCACTGGTGGCGGACATGTGGGCGCTCCGGGTGCTCCGCGACCCGCGCATGTGGGCACCGGACCGACTGCACCACTCCCCCACGGGGCACGCCACGATCGCCGCCGCGGTGCTCGACGCCCTCGGCGTGCCGCACGGCCTGGAGCCGTTCAACCCCGAACCGCTCGAGGCCCGGCCGTGGCGTGAAGCCCGCGCCGAGGACCTCGGCTGGGCGAAGGAGTACCTGGTTCCGTGGGTCGTCCGGCGCATCAAGCACACCTCGTCGGGCGACGGTGTCTCCGCGAAGCGCCCCGAGCTGCAGGACGTCGTCGAGCACAGGTCCGACACCCCGTAGCGGAACGAAGGCCATCCGGTTCCGCACGCCTCCCCGGCCGCGCCCCACCACGGTCATCGCGCCCCGACTCCCCGGGGCGCGATGACGGCACAGGGGCGCGAACCGCGACGTGCGCACCCTGTGGTCGGCACAGGTCAGGCGGCCGGGCGCCGCAACGTCAGCGGGCCGTCGTGCAGCGGCTCGGTCTTCCACTTCGTCCCGACCGTGCCCGCGTCGAGGTCGACGCGCAGGTGCAGCAGGTGCGGCGTCTCCACGAAACGGAGCGCGACGAGCACGGTGCCGTCCGACTGGGTCGCTGCGCTCGCTGCGAGGGCGCCCTCGATGGCCCACTCCCCCTCGCCGATCGGCACGGAGTCCGACCGACCGTCGTCGGTGATGGTCACGCGGACCCCGTCCGCGTCACGCGTGAACGTGACGGCGTCGAGGATCGCGTCTGGACGCGACCGGAGCTCGACGTCGGCGAGGCGCTCGGGAAGTCGACCGCCCGGTACCGGAGGCAGCCCCAGGGAGGCGAGCCGTGCCTCCAGGGCGGTGTCCGCACCCGTGTCGGACGGACGGTCGACGGCGGGCAGCAGGTGCTGCCAGGCCGCGTCGAGGACCGCCTGCATGTCGAGGCTCTGTCCGGTGATCGCGAGGACGACGTCGTGCTCCGGCAGGACGACGCAGAACTGACCGTAGGCGCCGTCGCCGCGGAAGCCGTGGCGGGCCATCCAGAACTGGAAGCCGTAGCCCTGCGACCAGTCCGGGTTCTCCTCAGCCGGGTTCTCGACCTGGGTCGTCGTGGCGGCCGCGACCCAGTCCTCGTCGAGGATCCGCTCGCCCTCCCACACGCCGCGCTGCAGGTACAGCTGCCCGAGCTTCGCGACGGCGTCGGTCGTCGTGTAGCACCCGCTGAAGCCGAGCTCGGCGCCCGTCTCGTCGCGGCGCCAGGCGAGGTCGTCGACGCCGAGCGGGTCGAGCAGACGAGGACGCAGGTAGTCGACCAGCGAACCACCGCTGACCCGCCGGACGATCGCCCCCAGCGTGTACGTGCACGGCTGGTTGTAGGCGAAGACGGTGCCGGGCTCCTCGTCCGGCGGCGTGAGCAGGAAGCCACGGACGAGGTTCGACGGGTCGGCGGCGCGGGCTCGGTCGAGTGCTTCCTCGCGGTGCCCGCTCGCCATCGCGAGCAGGTGCCGGACCCGGATGCGGCGGCTGCGCTCGTCCGTGATCTCGACGTCGAGTTCGGGGAAGTACGACAGCGCGGTCGCGTCGAGGTCGATGAGTCCCTCGCGCACGGCGATGCCGACGGCCGCGGCGGTGAAGCTCTTGCTGAGCGAGTAGAGCAGGTGCACCCGGTCGGCCGCGTACGGCTGCCACCACCCCTCGGCAGCGACCTGGCCGTGCCGGAGCAGCATCAGGCTGTGCGGCTCGACGCCGGGGGTCGACTCGAGGGCGTCGACGAACGCGCGCACACCTCCGGCGTCGATGTCGAGGGCGGATGGGGTGGTCCGGGGGAACGTCTTCGTCGTCGTCACCCGTCCGACAGTACGGACTCCGGGTGGTGCGCGTCAGAGCGCGAGCGCCGTCAGCCCTGGAAGGGGTTCGTCCAGCGCCACCAGACGCCGGGGTCGTCGATCGTCCGCTCGAGCACGAGCGGCACCGTGACCGGGTCGTGGTTCGTGACCGTGAAGCGGACCTTCCCGACCCGCTCGCCCTTCGTCCCGAGGGTGACCTCGTCGAGGTGCGCCTTCGCCCGGACCTTCGTCTTGCCCCAGACCAGCACCTCGGCCGCCTTCGCGGTGACCGCGTCGGCCTCGTCCTGCCAGGGGGTGGAGAACGTGCCGAAGGTCTGCCCCGCGTGGGTCAGGGTGACGACCTGGAAGTTGTCGGCCACGGAGCGCAGCAACCGCTGGACATCGACGTCGAGCGAGTCGTGGTCGGCGCCGCCGAGCATGACGCCGATCACCGTCACGTCACGGCCGCCACGCTCGTACGTCGCGGCGAACAGCAGGCAGGCGCCGGCCTCGTCGAGGGTGCCGGTCTTGATGCCCTCGATGCCGTCCATACCGAGCAGCTTGTTCGAGTTCTCGATCTCGCCGACCGTCGGGATCGTGACGTCCTCGGTGCCGACGATCTCCTTGACCACCGGGTTCGCGAGGGCGAGCTGCCCGAGGTCGACCAGGTCGGTCGCGGTCGAGGTGTTCTGCGGGTCGAGACCGGTCGGCTCGTGGATCGTGGTGTCGTCGAGGTCGTGCGCCTCGAGCCACTTCGTCGCCGCCCGCTCGTAGTCGGCGATCGACCCGAAGGCCCAGATGGCGAGGGCGCCGGCGTAGTTGTTCGCCGACTGCATGAGCATCACCTGGAACGCCTGGTGCTCGGACAGCTCCAGGCCGGCGGGCATCGGCGCGACCTCACCGTTCAGGGCCGCGTACTTGGCGTAGAGCGACTCCATCTTCGGCGTGAAGGTGATCACCGGGCCGGACTCCCCCGCCGCCATCGGCTTCTCGTCGAGCACCACGAGCGCCGTGACGATCTTGGTGATGCTCGCGATCGACCGGGGCTTCGTGTCACCGCTGGTACGCAGGCTCTCCGGGAAGTCGGTGGCCTCGACCGCGGTGGCGCCGTACCCGGGGAAGTCCAGCGCCGGGACGCTCGACGTCGGGGCCGAGTACGTGGTGGTCGCGGCGCTCGCCGGACCGAACGGCACCACGGCGGCGGCCACGAGGTACCCGGCGACGAGCACCAGGACCGCGACGACGGAGATCGTCACGGGCCTCCGGACGGCGGAGCGTGGGCGACGGACGACTCGTGACACGGGAACCGAGCGTACCGGTGACGAGTCCCGCGTGGCTGCGAGCGGGCCGCGGTGTCGCGTGTGCGAAAGTGGCTGCGTGAGCACCCCCGCGATCCCGACCCTGCAGCCCGGCGCCGGCCCGATCCGGTCCACCCGCTACCTTCCCGTCGACCCGGACACGGTCCTGTGGGGTCGGCTGCCGAACGCCGACGACCGCCCGGTCGTCACGATCGCGTCCGGTGACGACGTCACGATCGACACCGTCAGCCACGAGGGGATCCTGCCCGACCAGGGCAGCGACCCCCGCGGGTACTTCGCGTCGCACGGCGTCGCCGCGGAGCACGTCCTCGACGACGCCGTCGCGATCGCCAGGAGCGGCCACCGGGACCCTGCCACCGACGGCCCGCACGTCGTCTCCGGTCCGATCGCGATCGCGGGCGCCGAACCGGGCGACGTCCTGACCATGACGGTGCTCGAGACGCTGCCGCGGGTGCACTACGGCGTCGTGTCGAACCGGCACGGCCGCGGCGCCCTGCACGGCGAGTACCCGGTCGACGGCACCACGGTCAGCGTCTTCGCCGACGTGGTCGAGACGGCCGACGGTCAGCGGGGCCGCATCCCCCTGACCGGCGCCCGCGACCGCTTCGCGCACTTCCCGCTCGCCCCCTTCCTCGGGATCATGGGCGTCGCCACACCCGGAGAACGGCTGCACTCGGTGCCGCCGGGCCGGCACGGCGGGAACGTCGACGTCAACCTGCTGCAGGTCGGCGCGCAGCTGCACCTGCCGGTCCTGGTCCCCGGGGCGCTCGCGTACGTCGGTGACCCGCACTTCGCGCAGGGCGACGGCGAGGTCGCGCTCACCGCGATGGAGGCGTCGCTCCGCGCGACCGTCCGGTTCGACGTGACACCCGCCGCCGACGCCGCACAGCAGTTCGGCGACCTGGCCTGGCCGCTCGTGGAGACCCACGAGTTCCTCGTGCCGACGGGCATGGACCCGGACCTCGACGAGGCCGTCCGCGCCTGTGTCCGGCACGCCGTCGCGATCCTCGGCGCCCGCTGGGGCATGGAGCCGCACCTGGCGTACGCCTACCTGTCGGCGGCGACGGACTTCAACATCTCGCAGGTGGTCGACCTGGTCACCGGCGCGCACGCGCGCATCCGCAAGGCCGACTTCGAGGAGCCCGCACGATGAGCACGCACGAGACGAGCACCGCGGCACCGGAGGGCCTGCTCGACGCGCTCGACGCGTACGAGGCCGCCCTCGCCGCGAACGACCTCGACGCCCTCGACGCCGCGTTCGTCGACGCCCCCGGCACGATGCGCGGGGACGACCGCGGCCTGCTCGTCGGGCACGACGCGATCAGCGCGTTCCGCGGGGCACGGGGTGGGGTCCTGGCCCGGTCGCTGACGCGCGTCGAGGTCCGCCCCCTGACCGAGGGACTGGCCCTCGTCGTGTCGGTGTCCGAGTTCGCGGCGGGCGGGCAGGGCCTCCAGACCCAGCTGTGGCGACGCGACAGCGACAGCACCCACGGCGACGCGGGTCCGCGCTGGCGCATCGAGGCGGCCCACGTCACCGGCCGCCCGAAGGCCTTCGACACCACCGTCTGGCGCGCCGTCGGCGACCCGCTCGTCGCCCCCACCGCGTCCGGACCGCTCGACGGGCTCACCGTCGCGGTGAAGGACCTCTACGCCGTCCCCGGCCAGCCCGTCGGCGCCGGCAACCCGACGTACCTGCGCGAGTCCCCCGTCCAGGCGACGCCGGCCGCGGCCGTCGCAGCCCTCCTCGACGCCGGCGCCGCCATCCGCGGCATCGCGCGCACCGATGAGTTCGCCTACAACCTGACGGGCCGCAACGAACACCACGGCACCCCGCCGAACGGGGCGGTCCCGACCCGACTGCCAGGAGGCTCGTCCAGCGGATCCGCATCGGCTGTCCGTCTCGGCACGGCCGAGATCGGGATCGGCACGGACACCGCGGGATCGGTGCGGGTCCCCGCCTCGTACCAGGGGCTCTGGGGCCTCCGGACGACCCACGGCGCGGTCCCCCGCGAGGGCCTGCTCCCCCTCGCGCCGTCGTTCGACACCGTGGGGTGGCTCACCCGGAGCACCGACGTCCTGCTCGCGGCGCTCGACGCCACGGTGCCGTCGGATCCGGAAGCTCCGGCGGAACCGGAGCTCCTCGTGCCCGCCGAGCTCCTGGAGCTCGTCGAGCCGGCCGTCGCCAAGGCCTTCACCGCCTTCGTCGCCGAACAGGGTCACCCGATCGGCACCGTGCGGCTCGCCGACCTCGGGATCCCGCCGCTCGACGACCTGCGCGAGCTGCTGCGCCTCGTGCAGGCCGCCGAGGCCGTCGCCGCCCACGGTGCCTGGATCGACGCCCACCCCGGTGCCCTGAGCGCCGTCGTCGGCGACCGGTTCGCCGCCGCCCGGGCGAACGACCCCGCAGCCACCGCCGACGCCGTCGCGCGGCTCGACGACGTCCGGGCGTCGATCCGCACGGCGCTCGCCGACCGGACCCTGCTGTTCCCGACGGTCCCCGGGCCGGCACCGCTGATCGCTGCCGACACGGCGGCGCTCGAACGCACCCGGACCGCGACGACGGCGATGACGAGCCTCGCGAGCGTCGGTGGCGTCCCGGCGGTCAGCGCACCAGCGCTCACCGTCGACGGAGCCCCCGTCGGCGTCTGCCTGGTCGGCGGACCGGGCGCCGACCGCGCCCTGGTGATCCGCGCCGGACGGATGCTGCAGCGCTGAGGCGAGCCGCGCCTCCCGGTCCGCCCGTGGCGTGGCTAGGAAGCGAGCCGCTGGGCCTGGGTGACCGCCCACAGTCCGACGGCGCTCGCCGCGGCGATGTTGAGCGAGTCGACACCGTGCGCCATCGGGATCCGCACCGTGGTGTCGGCCGACGCGATCGCGGCGGGCGTCAGCCCCTGCCCCTCGGTGCCCATGACGAGCGCGACCTTGCCCGGGACGTCCCGCGCGAACTCGGCGAGGTCGACCGACTCGTCGGTGAGCGCCATCGCGGCGAGGTGGAAACCCTGCGCGCGCAGTTCCTCGCCCGCTGCCGGCCACTCGCCGATCCGGGTCCACGGGATCTGCAGGACCGTGCCCATGCTCACCCGGACGCTCCGGCGGTACAGCGGGTCGGCGCAGCGCGGGCTGACGAGGACCGCGTCCGCGCCCAGGCCGGCGACGCTGCGGAAGACAGCACCGACGTTCGTGTGGTCGACGATGTCCTCGAGCACGACGACGAGCTTCGCGTCCCGCACCACCTCGGCGACCGTCGGCAGCTCGGGGCGCTGCACGGCGGCGATCGCGCCACGGTGCATGCGGAAGCCGGTGAGCTCCTCGAGCAGCGCGTCCGGGCCGACGAAGACCGGACCGTCGTGGTCGGCGACCAGGGGCAGCACGCTGGCGAGCCACTTCTCCTGCACCAGGATGCTCCGAGGGGTGTGCCCGGCACGGACCGCGCGCTCGATGACCGTGTTCGACTCGGCGATGTACAGGCCGCCCTCCGGTTCGCTCACCCGGCGGAGCGCCACGTCGGTCAGACGGGCGAAGTCGTCGAGGCGGGGGTCGTCGAGGGAGTCGATGCGGACGGGGTGCACGGGGCTCGTTTCGGTGTCGTTCGTGGGCGCCGGCCGGTGTCGTGGCTGGCGTGCCGGCCGGTGTCGTGGCCGGCGTGCCGGCCGGTGTCGCTGCTGGCGTGCCGGCCGGTGTCGCTGCTGGCGTGCCAGCCGGTGTCGCTGCTGGCGTGCCAGCCGGTGTCGCTGCTGGCGTGCCGGCCGGGAAGCGACCGGGACGGTCGGCTGTTGAGGGTACCGTGAACAGGGTGCTGGATGATGCTGCGTCGACGAGCGGACCGACCACCGGGACTCCGACCGGTCTGCCGACGGCAGCGGACCTCGACCGCGTGCTCGAGGTGCTCGCCGGCAAGCGCGTCGCCGTGCTCTCCGGCGCCGGCCTGAGCACCGACTCCGGCATCCCCGACTACCGCGGCGCCGGGCGGATCGTGCGCAAGCCGATGACCTTCCAGGAGTTCCGTGCCGACGCCGCCAAACGGCAGCGGTACTGGGCGGGCTCGCACCTCGGCTGGCGGAGCTTCGCCGCCGCCCGACCGAACGAGGGGCACCGGGCGCTCGCCGCCCTCGAGCACGCCGGTGTCGTCACGGGCGTCATCACGCAGAACGTCGACGGCCTGCACCTGCGCGCCGGGTCCCGTCGCGTGGTCGAGATCCACGGGTCGATGGACCGCGCCCTCTGCCTGACGTGCGGGCAGGTGTTCTCCCGTGCCGACCTCGCCACGACCATCGACCGTGCCAACCCGTGGATCGACGAGCCCGGCTCGGTGCAGCTACAGCCCGACGGCGACGTCGAGATCACCGACGTCGAGCGCTTCGTGGTGCCGGACTGCTCGGTGTGCGGCGGGATGCTCAAGCCCGACGTCGTCTTCTTCGGCGAGTTCGTGCCCACCGAGAAGTTCCACGAGGCGGTGTCGATCGTCGCCGACGCCGAGGCGCTGCTCGTGGTGGGGTCGTCGCTCACGGTGAACTCCGGCGTGCGGCTCGTCGACCACGCTGCCCGCCGCAAGAACCCGGTGGTCATCGTGAACCGCGGTGCGACCCGCAGCGACCGCCGCGCCGCCGTGAAGCTCGACGGCGGGACGACCGAGACGCTGGTGCACCTGGCCGAGCGGCTCGGCGGGCCTCGCCTTCTGGGATGATCGACGGGTGACGACGCTCCTGTACCTGGTCCGGCACGGTGAGACCGACTGGAACGCGCAGCGCCGCATCCAGGGTTCCACCGACATCCCGCTCAACGACACCGGGCGGCGACAGGCCGCCGAGGCCGCCGAACTCCTCACCCGCCGGCAGTTCGACGCGGTCGTCGCCTCGCCGCTGTCCCGCGCCGCCGAGACCGGGGCGATCATCGCCGACCGGCTCGGGCTCGCGGCGCCGGTGCCGTACGCCGGGCTGGCCGAACGCTCCTACGGCGAAGCCGAGGGGCTCACCGACACCGAGGTCACGGCGAAGTACCCGCACGACGACATCCCGGGCCGCGAGTCCCGGTCCGCGCTGCTCGCCCGCATCACCGAGACACTCGGTGAGATCGCGGTGCGCTTCGACGGCGGGGTCGTGGTCGTCGCCACCCACGGCGCGGTGATCCGGAGCGTGGTGAACGAGGCGGCACCCGGCACCGCCGACCGGCACGCCACCCCGATCCGCAACGGCTCGATCCACTCGTTCCGCTGGGACCCCGAACGCTTCCACGCGGAGCTCGTCCGGTTCGACGACCCGATCGACGACGTCTCGGACGGGCCCGGGCGGTACGCGTTCGACTACCAGAACCCCCTGGAACGCCGGGGCTGACGAGCGCCCTGCGCGGACGGGCGCCGAGCGGCTCCCGCACCACGCTGCGGGGACGGGGCGCCGAGCGGCTCCCGCACCACGGTGCGCGGACGGCGCGCCGAGCGGCTCCCGCACCACGCTGTGCGGACGGGGCGCCGAGCGGCTCCCGCACCACGGTGCGCGGACGGCGCGGCCGTCCTGCGACTAGGCTCCGACGCACCCGAACCAGGGGGCGACATGGTGACCGACGGAACCGACCCGGGTGGCTGGCAAGCCACTGACCGGCAGGACGACGACCTCGACCGTGCCTTCGGCCCCGAGACCGCCAGCGTGCAGACCCGCACGATGGGGCAGCGGGCCCGCACCTGGTTGCTCATCGGCGGCGGCACCGTCGTCGTCGCCGGTGTGATCGCCCTCGTGCTCGGCACCATCATCGGCAGCGTGCAGACCGGCGTCGGGGGCGCGTTCCCCCGCCCGGACCTGGCACTCGACCGCCTCGACGACCGGCTCGCCGACGTGCCGGGTGTCACCGAGGTCCTCCACCACCCGGCCGAGAAGACGGGCTTCGCGAGCTACGACGCCATCGCGACGATCACGGCCGACCCGTCCCTCGACGCCGCCGCGCGCACCGTCCTGGTCGAGACGCTGAGCCGCGCGACCGAATCGGCGGGCGGCAACGGCGTCCGGGTCGTCGCGATCGCCGACCTCGGCGCCATCGAGGTGGGCGTGTCCGACTCACGGTCGGTGACCGCGAAGCGCCTGGTGCTGGCGGACACCCTCGACCGCATCGGTGGGGTCACGGCCGTCCGCTGCTCGTGGGAGCGCGGTGGCACGCCCTCGGACCGCGCCGCCGACCAGGCCATCGTCGTCCGCACCCCTGGGCGTGGGGCCGCCGTCCCGCCGATCGTGGCGCGGGTGACCGAGGAGACGCACAAGGTGTTCCCCGGGGCGAGCGTCGAGGTCATCGCGCCGAAGTAGCGGTCGGCTGGTCGAATGCCCGACACTGAACGACGAATCCGATGTCGTACGACGTCGACGATGTCGTATCGCATCGACCGACGCGCCGCCGCGCCGCTCCCCGCTACCGCGCGCGCCGGTCGGCCACGGCCCGCTCGACCGCCCGCACGACCTGCTCCGCCGAGTCCTGCCACCGGAACCGCGCGGCCCGCTCGACCGACTGCGCTGAGGCCTCGTCCCACCGCTCCTCGACCCGCCGCACCGCAGCCGCGACCGCCGACGGAGACGCCGGGTCGAAGTACTCGGCTGCATCGCCACCGATCTCGCGGAAGATCGGGATGTCGCTCACCACGACCGGGGTCCCGACGCCCATCGCCTCGACCAGCGGGATGCCGAAGCCCTCGTCGTACGACGCCGTCGCCAGGGCCGTGGCGGATCGGAGGACCGACAGGTACTCCTCGTCGGTCGCACCGTCGTGGAACACGATCGAGCCGGCCGGCGCGAGCCCCTCGATCCGTGCGCGGTCGGCCCCGGACACGCGTGACATGCAGTGCAGGGTCCAGTCCGCCCCGAGCAGCGGCAGCGCGGCCGCCAGCGTCTCGACGTTCTTGTACGGCATGAACGACCCCATGTAGACGAGCGAGCGCTCCCGTGGCGCACCGGCCACGCGCGGCGACGCCGGGTCGGCAGCGTTGTACGCCACTGTCACCGGACGCTTCGTCAGCCGGTGCTCGGCGATGAGTCCCGCGGTGGTCTCGGACACCGTGACCACCCCGTCGGCTCCGTTCAGCAGGACACGCTGCGGCACCCACGACAGGTGGAACGCGCGCCACCCGAGCCGGAGCGGCCACGAGAACTCGCGCGGGGGTGTCCGGTTCCGGTAGTAGATCAGGTCGTGCAGGGTGAGCACGAGCGCGTAGTCGCGCCCCCGCGATCCCATGGTCTGCATCGGTGAGAACACCGCGTCGAGTCCGAGCCGGTTCACCCGCCGTGCGACGAGCGGCTCCCCCGCGTCGGTCGGCGCCGGCAGCAGTTCCCACGGCAGGTCGCGCGGCAGGGACTCGAGCTGGCGCTCGTCGTGGACGAGCAGCACGACGTCGTGCCGGTCGGGCAGGTTCCGGGCGACCCCGGCGGTGAACCGGCTGATGCCGTCGTGGCGGCCGATCCGGACGTAGCGGCAGTCGAGGCCGATGCGCAGGCGCGTCACGCGTCGGTCTCCTTCGCGTCGCTCGTCGTCGAGTCGTCCGATTTCGGCGCGCTCGCCTTCGGCGCGGTCGCCTTCGTCGCGGTCGCGGTCGCGTTCGCCGCGGTCGTCCGGGAGGCCCGTCCCGCCCCCGACGGTCGGCTCGCCTTGGTGCCGCGGCCCCGTCCAGAGCGCGCGGCGGTGTCCGCCATCCGGCGCAGCACCGCGGCGGCGGCCGGTGCCGGTGTCTCGTAGTGCACCAGGTGCCCGACCCCGGGGATGACCACGAGTTCGGCATCGCGCAGGCGGGCTGCCAGGGCGCGCTGCTCGGGGACGGCCGTGATGTCGTCGTGCTCGGCGGCGATCATCAGCACCGGCACGTCGATGCGGTCCGCGTACTCGGACACGTCGTGGGTGACCGAGGTCCGGAACGCCTCGAGCACGCTCGTGCGGTTCGCGAAGGCCGAGAAGTACCGGTCGTGCTGGTCGTGCACCCAGCGGCGCATCCCGCGGTCGTGCGACTTGAGCATCGCGATGCTCATCACCCGCACGATGGCGGCGTTCCGCAGGATCCCGAGCCCGATCGGTCTCGGCAGCACCGCGCCGGCCTTGTAGTAGCCGATCGCGATCCCGGTGCCCACCGCGCGGGGCCCCTGCAGCGCCGGGGCGGCGATCGGGTTCACGAGGACGAGCAGCCGGGTGTCGAGCCCGGCGGCGACGGTGGCGGACACCACGATCGACCCGAACGAGTGGCCGAGGACGACGGCGTCGCGGCGGAGCCCGAGCGCCTCGTGGAACGCACGCAGCCAGCCGACGTACGACTCGATGTCCGACACCGGCAACGGATCGGACACGCCGAAGCCGGGCAGGTCGGGGACGATCACGCGGACGTCCTGCAGGTGCGCGGCGATCGTCTCGAGGCCGTGGTGGTCCCCGCGGAAGCCGTGAACCGCCAGGACGGTCTGCGTCGCGTCGGACGGCCCGTACTCCCAGTAGTGCGTGGTGCGGCCGTCGACCTGCACGGCCCGGTGGACCACCGGTGTGGCGGCCATGAGCGACTGGTACGGGGAGAGCACGGGCGGTTGCATCGGCGCCAGTCTACGAAGACAACCGCACGAAACCCCGGACACCCGCAGCATCGCGCGCCTATCGTGTCCGGGGCGGGCCGTCGACCGGCCCGTCGATGACGACGAGGAGCACGGTGACCTTCACAGCCCCGATCCAGCTGCCCGGCCTGACGCTCGACCCGCAGTGGTACAAGCGCTCGGTCTTCTACGAGTGCATGATCCGCTCGTTCGTCGATTCGAACGGCGACGGGATCGGTGACCTGCAGGGTGTGATCGGCAAGCTCGACTACCTGCAGTGGCTCGGCGTCGACGCCCTGTGGCTGCCGCCGTTCTTCCAGTCGCCGATGCGCGACGGCGGGTACGACATCGCCGACTACAAGGCGATCCTGCCGGAGTTCGGTACGCTCGACGACTTCCGCGAGCTCGTCACGAAGTCGCACGAGCGCAACATGCGCATCGTCATCGACATGGTGATCAACCACACCAGCGACCAGCACGAGTGGTTCCAGCAGTCCCGCGAGGACCCCGACGGCCCCTTCGGTGACTTCTACGTCTGGCGGGACACCGACGAGGAGTACCCGAACATCCGGGTCATCTTCGTCGACACCGAGGAGTCGAACTGGACGTTCGACCCGGTCCGTCGGCAGTTCTTCTTCCACCGGTTCTTCTCGCACCAGCCCGACCTGAACTTCGAGAACCCCGCGGTGGTCGAGGCCGTGTACGACGTCGTGCGGCACTGGCTCGACCTCGGTGTCGACGGACTGCGGCTCGACGCGATCCCGTACCTGTTCGAGTCGGAAGAGGGCAACGGCGAGGGCGAGCCGGAGACCCACGAGTTCATCAAGAAGATGCGCGCGATGGTGGACGACGAGTACCCCGGCCGTGTCCTGCTCGCCGAGGCGAACCAGTGGCCGCGCGAGACCGCCGCCTTCTTCGGCACCGACGAGGAGCCGGAGTGCCACATGGCGTTCGACTTCCCGGTGATGCCCCGCATCTTCTACTCGCTCCGTGCCCAGCACGCCAAGGAGCTGTCCGCGATCCTGTCGGAGACGCTCGACGTGCCGTCCGCGGCAGCCTGGGGCGTGTTCCTCCGCAACCACGACGAGCTCACGCTCGAGATGGTCAGCGAGGAGTACCGGCAGGCCATGTACGGCTGGTACGGCTACGACCCCCGGATGCGCTCGAACATCGGCATCCGGCGCCGGCTCGCTCCCCTGCTCGACAACTCGCGTGCCGAACTCGAACTCATCCACGCGCTGCTGTTCTCGCTGCCGGGCTCGCCGTTCCTGTACTACGGCGACGAGATCGGTATGGGCGACAACATCTGGCTGCCCGACCGCGACTCGTCCCGCACGCCGATGCAGTGGACCCCCGACCGCAACGCCGGGTTCTCCACGGCAGACCCGGGCAAGCTGTACCTGCCCGTGGTGCAGTCACTCGTGTACAACTACGCGCAGGTCAACGTCGAGGCGCAGCTCGCCCAGTCCCGCTCCCTGCTGCACTGGGTGCGCAACGTCATCCACGTGCGGAAGGCCCACCCGGTGTTCGGGCTCGGGACCCTGCACGTGCAGGAGACCTCGAACGAGTCGGTGCTCGCGTTCGTGCGCTCGTGGGAGGGCTCCGGGCAGCAGTTCGGGCCGTCGGCGGAGGACGTCCTGTGCGTGTTCTCGTTCGCCACGAACCCGACGTCGGTCACGGTGTCGGCTCCCGAGTTCGCCGGTCGGCCGCTCTACGACCTGTTCGGCGGCGGTTCGTTCCCCGCGTTCGACGAGGACGGCACCGTCACGCTGACCCTCGGGACGCAGTCGTTCTACTGGCTGCACGTCGGCGCGCCGGTCGGGTAGCACCGGTCGTGTCGGTGCGTCCCGTTAGCCTGACCGCGTGACGTTCCCCACAGCACAGCTGGATCCGACAGCACAGCTCGACACGCCCGCCCCGGCGCAGGACCTCTCCGGACGCCCCTGGTGGCACGCCCTCGGCGTCTTCGACCTCGAGACCACCGGTGTCGACGTCGAGACGGCACGGATCGTCACGGCGCACGTCGGCCTCATCGACATGACGGGTGCCTCCATCGCCGAGGGCGCGTGGATCGCCGACCCGGGCATCGCGATCCCCGAGGGCGCCGCGGCCGTGCACGGCTACACCACCGAGCGCGCCCAGGCCGAGGGGCGTCCCGCGGCCGAGGTCGTCGCCGAGATCATCGCCGCGATCGAAGCGGTGTTCGCCCGCGGCATCCCGCTGGTGATCTACAACGCCCCGTACGACCTGACGGTCCTCGACCGCGAGGCAAAGCGGCACGGGTTCGCCTCCCCCGTCATCGGCAACGTCGTCGACCCGCTCGTGATCGACAAGGCCCTCGACACCTTCCGCAAGGGCAAGCGCACGCTCGAGGCGGCGTCCGAGCTGTACGGCGTCACCCTCGACGACGCGCACGACGCCGGTGCCGACGCCATCGCGGCCGGTCGGGTCGCCCAGGCCATCGCCGGCAAGTACCAGGACGAGCTCGGCATCTCGGCAGAGGAACTCCACCGCAAGCAGGTCGGGTGGTGCGCCGAGCAGGCGACCTCGTTCCAGGAGTACATGCGCAAGAAGCGCGACCCGTCCTTCACCGCCGACGGTCGCTGGCCGCACCGCAACGGCGCCTGACCCGCGCACCGCTCGCACGACGCAGAACGGGCGGTCCTCCCGAAGGAGGACCGCCCGTTCTGCTGTTGCCGAAGGACTACTTGGAGAAGCCCTTGAAGCGCTGGTTGAACTTCTCGACGCGACCGGCCGAGTCGAGGATGCGCTGCTTGCCCGTGTAGAACGGGTGCGAAGCGGACGAGATCTCGACGTCGATCACCGGGTAGGTGGCACCGTCGAGCTCGATCGTCTTGTCGCTGTTCGCGGTCGAACGCGTCAGGAAGGTCTCACCGGAGGCCAGGTCACGGAAGACGATGGCGCGGTACTCGGGGTGGGTGTCGGTCTTCATGGAGTTTCCTCGATAGCGGTAGCGGTGGTGGGATTGCGCGAGATGCGCGGGAAGTCATCGGCTTGCGCCAGCCGTCAACGTTACCAGACGGACGGCGCGATCGCAGCGCTAGGACGCGCGCGCCGTGTACCGACCGGCGTCCTTCGTGACGGACAGCGCGATGCCGAACGCCTCGGTCAGGGTCTGGTCGGTCAGGACCTCGTCGATGGGCCCGGCGGCCTGCACGTGGCCGTCGGCGAGCACCAGCGCGTGGGTGAACCCGGCGGGGATCTCCTCGACGTGGTGGGTGACGATCACGATGGCCGGCGAGTCGGCGCTCTGGGCGTAGCCGCCGAGGGTGCGGACGAGGCTCTCACGGGCACCGAGGTCGAGCGAGGCGGCCGGTTCGTCCAGGAACAGGATCTCCGGGTCGGTCATGACGGCACGGGCGATCTGGACGCGCTTCTGTTCGCCGTCGCTCAGCTCGCCGAAGGTGCGGTCGGTGAACGACCCCAGGCCCCACTCCTCGAGCACGCGCTGGGCACGGCGGACGTCGAGCTCCTCGTACTCCTCGTTCCAGCGACCCGTGACCGAGTACGCGGCCGTCAGCACGACGTCGATGACCTTCTCGGTCACCGGGATGCGACGGGCCAGGGCGGTCGACGCGAAGCCGATGCGCGGGCGGAGCTCGAACAGGTCGGCGCCGCCCAGCTCGGTGCCGAGCACCTCGACGTCACCCGAGGTCGGGAACGTCTGGGCACCGGCGACCTGCAGCAGCGTGGTCTTGCCGGCGCCGTTCGCGCCGAGCACGACCCAGCGTTCGTCGTCCTGCACCCCCCACGAGATCGAGTCGAGGATGGTGGCCCCGTTGCGGACCACGGAGACGTCTGACAAGCGCACGACCGAGGGCATGCGACCAGCCTACGGGTTCCGGCCGAGCACCTCGTCGTAGACCTGCCGTGTCCTCGTCGCGATCGCGTCCCAGGTGAACTCGGACTCGACGCGCAGGCGTCCGGCGCGGCCCATGAGCTTCGCGAGCCCCTCGTCGGCGAGCACCTCGCCCAGGGTCGCGGCCAGGTCCGCCACGTACTTCTCGGGGTCGGTCGGGGTGCCGGTGCCGTCCTGCGCCTGGTCGATCGGCACGATGCGACCGGTGAAGCCGTCCGCGACGACCTCGGGGATGCCCCCGGTGCCGGTCCCGACGACGGGGATGCCGCACGCCATGGCCTCGAGGTTCACGATGCCGAGCGGTTCGTAGATCGACGGGCACACGAACACGGTGCCCGAGGACAGCACGTTCACGATCTCCTCGTGCGCGAGCATCCGGTCGATCCACACGACGCCCGCGCGCTGCTCGCGCAGGCCCTCGACCAGCCCGGTGACCTCGGCGAGGATCTCCGGGGTGTCCGGGGCGCCGGCGCACAGCACGATCTGGACGTCCTCGGGGAGCGACGCCACGGCGCGGAGCAGGTAGGGCAGGCCCTTCTGCCGGGTGATGCGACCGACGAACACGACACTGGGGCGCGACGGGTCGATGCCGAGGGCGCGGACGGCGTCCTCGTCGACCTGCGGCTTCCAGGCGTCGATGTCGATGCCGTTGTAGACGACGTGCACCTTGGCCGGGTCGATCGACGGGTACGAGCGCAGGATGTCGGCGCGCATGGCCTTCGACACCGCGATCACACCGTCGGCGTTCTCGAACGCCTCGCGTTCCATCCAGCTCGACAGGCGGTAGCCACCGCCGAGCTGCTCGGCCTTCCACGGGCGGAGCGGCTCGAGGCTGTGCGCCGTGACGACGTGGGGGATCCCGTAGGTCAACTGCGCGATCCGGCCCGCCGAGTTCGCGTACCAGGTGTGCGAGTGCACGAGGTCGGCGCCCTCGACGTCGGCGGCGATGGCCACGTCGGTGCCGAGCGCCTGCAGTGCACCGTTCGCCTGCTCGAGGCCGGCCGGCGTGCGGTACCCCCAGACGTCGGCTTCGTCGCGGAAGGCCCCGAAGGCCCGGACCCGGACGTCGGTGTCCGTCCCCGACCGCAACGCAGCAGTCAGTTCGGCCACGTGGACACCCGCACCGCCGTAGACCTCCGGCGGATACTCCCTGGTCAGTAGATCGACTCGCACGGGTTCAACGTAACCGGTTCCCAGTGCTGACGCCTACTGTGAGCGGCATGGCACCAAAGAAGGTCTTCGGCATCGTGCTCGCTGGCGGCGAGGGGAAGCGGCTCATGCCGCTCACGGCCGACCGGGCGAAGCCCGCAGTCCCGTTCGGCGGGAACTTCCGTCTCATCGACTTCGCGCTGTCGAACCTGGTGAACTCCGGTCTGCAGAAGATCGTCGTCCTCACCCAGTACAAGTCGCACAGTCTCGACCGGCACGTCGCCGAGACCTGGCGCATGGAGGGCCTGCTCGGGTCCTACGTGGCGTCGGTCCCCGCGCAGCAGCGACTCGGCAAGCGCTGGTTCGCCGGGTCGGCCGACGCGATCCTGCAGTCGCTCAACCTGCTCCGCGACGAGCGCCCCGACATCGTCGTCGTCGTGGGCGCCGACCACGTGTACCGGATGGACTTCCACCAGATGGTCGAGGCGCACATCGCCTCGGGCCGCAGTGCCACCGTCGCGGCGATCCGTCAGCCCATCGAGCTCGCCGACCAGTTCGGCGTCATCCAGGTGGACGCCGACGACCCGACGAAGATCGATGCCTTCCTCGAGAAGCCGAAGGACCCGGTCGGGCTCGCCGACTCCCCCGGCGAAGTCCTGGCCTCGATGGGCAACTACGTGTTCAACGCGGACGCCCTCGTCGACGCGGTGCTCCGCGACGGCCAGGTCGAGTCGTCCGCGCACGACATGGGCGGTGACATCGTCCCCGACTTCGTGGACCGCGGCGACGCCGGTGTCTACGACCTGCAGCGCAACGAGGTCCCCGGGTCCACCGACCGCGACAAGTACTACTGGCGCGACGTGGGGACGATCGACTCGTTCTTCGACGCGCACATGGACCTCATCGCCCCGGTGCCGGTGTTCAACCTGTACAACCAGGACTGGCCGATCTTCAACCAGCAGACCAACCTGCCCCCGGCGAAGTTCGTGCGGGACGCCAACGGCAACACCGGCTCGACGGTCGACTCGCTCGTGTCGCTCGGCTGCCTGGTGTCGGGCGCGCAGGTCGAACGCAGCATGATCGGCCCGTGGTGCGGGATCGACTCCGGCGCGAAGGTCCTCGACTCGATCGTCTTCGAGCGGGCGACGATCGGCGCCGGTTCGGTCGTGAACCGGGCGATCCTGGACAAGGACGTCGTCATCGCGCCGGGTGCGCAGGTCGGCATCGACCGTGAGGCCGACGAGGCCCGCGGCTTCACCGTGACCGAGTCGGGCATCACCGTGGTCGGCAAGGGCGTCCGCGTCGACGCGTAGGACGACCCAGGAAACCGGTCAGGAGGCACGGCTCGCGTCACGGACGCGAGTCGTGCCTCCGTCTGTCGGTACCGTTGGTCCGTGCCCCGCTTCCTCGTCGTCCTCGATGCCGATTCCACCCTCCTCGAGGACGAGGTGATCGAACTCCTCGCCGACACCGCCGGGACCCGACCACAGGTCGAGGCGATCACGGAGCGCGCCATGCGCGGGGAGATCGACTTCGCCGAGAGCCTCCGGGAGCGTGTCGCGACCCTGGCGGGCCTCCCGGTCGACGTCTTCCGACGCGCACAGCGAGCGGTCCGCGTGACGCGGGGGGCCGACCAACTCGTCCGCGGCGTGCACGCCGCCGGGGGGACCGTCGGTGTCGTGTCCGGCGGGTTCCACGAGGTCCTCGACCCGTTCGCCGAGCAGCTCGGTCTCGACCACTGCCGGGCGAACCGGCTCGAGGTGACCGACGGCGTGCTGACCGGACGTGTGCTCGGCGACGTCGTGGACGCGCACGCCAAGGCCGTCGCCCTGCGGGAGTGGGCCGAGGCCGACGGCGTCGACGCCGTCCGCACCGTCGCGATCGGTGACGGGGCGAACGACCTCGAGATGATGCGCGTCGCCGCCCTGTCGGTGGCGTTCGACGCGAAGCCGCGCGTGCGGGAGCAGGCGGACGTCGCCGTCGTGGACCGCGACCTGTCCGCCGTGCTCGCGACGCTCGGACTGCGCGGCTGACGCTCCGCTCCTCGCAGCCGAGTCTCGCGCACGGCGACACTTCTCGGCCCGCGCGGCCCGAGCAGTGTCGCTCAGGCCGAGACTCCGGCCGGGCCGGGCGGGCCGGGCGGGCTGGCTAGTGGCCCATCCCGAGGCCACCGTCGACCGGGATGATCGCGCCGGAGACGTAGCCGGCCCCGTCGCTCGCCAGGAACAGCGTGGCGTCGGCGACGTCGTCGACGGTCCCGTAGCGAGCCGCCGGGATCGCCTTCTTGAACTCGGCCTGCAGTTCGTCGGACAGCGCAGCCGTCATGTCGGTCTGGATGAACCCGGGCGCGACGACGTTGGCGGTGATGCCGCGCGAGCCGAGCTCACGGGTGATCGAGCGGGCCATGCCGACCAGGGCGGCCTTCGAGGACGCGTAGTTGACCTGGCCGATCTGGCCGTAGGCGCCGACGACGCTCGACATGAGCACGATGCGGCCGAACTTCGCCTTCATCATGCCCTTGGTGGCACGCTTCACGACCCGGAACGTGCCGGTCAGGTTGGTGTCGACGACACTCGTGAAGTCGTCCTCGGACATGCGGAGCAGCAGCTGGTCGTTCGTGATGCCGGCGTTCGCCACGAGCACCTCGATCGGACCGAGCTCGGCTTCGACCTGCGTGAAGGCCGCGTCCACCGAGGCCGTGTCGGTGATGTCGGCCTGCACGGTGAGGGCCCCTTCGGGTCCGCCCTGTCCGCTGCGCGACGTGACCGCGACGCGGTGCCCGGCGGCGACGAAACGCTCGGCGAGGGCGTGGCCGATGCCGCGGTTGCCGCCGGTGATCAGGACGGTACGGGGGGTGCTCATGGTCGCTCCGTTCGGTGGTGGTGTGCGGTCGTGTGGTGCCGACGGGTCGGCGGACACGCCCGGACGAGCGTAGCGGAGCCAGCACCGCAGCCCGTTCGCGCGCGGCGCACCCACGATCGGCCCCGGAGGCTTAGGCTGGACCACGGGTAGACGGAGACCATCTGTATGAAGAGCACGCACACCAGCATCACCACGCTCCCGGATTCGCCGGAGCTGGACCGGGCGCACCGCCTGTCCCGCTACGTGTGGCAGATGGCGATCCGCGTCGTGCTCTTCGTCGTGGCCGTGCTCGTCTACTCCATCTGGCACTCCTGGATCGCCGTCGTGCCGATCGTCCTCGCCGCGGTGATCCCCTGGGTCGCCGTCATCGTCGCGAACGCCGGCAGCCGGACCGAGAGCGACATGATCTCGCCCGCCGGTGCCATGCAGCTCTACGACGCGGTCGACCCGGGCCTCCGCGAGCAGCAGGAAGAGGACCGCGCCCAGGCCTACCGCGACGAGCAGGACCGCCTCCGGCAGCAGGCGCAGCACGCACAGGACGAGTGGCAGCGCAACGGCGACCGCTCGAAGATGTGGGGACACCGCTGATGGGCGCGACCTTCGACCTGCACACCGAACCGGGCTCGACCCCCGTCTGCTCCCGGGCCGGCTGCTCCAACACGGCAGCGTGGCGGGTGAACTGGCGCAATCCCCGGATCCACTCCGCCGACCGCGTGAAGATCTGGGCCGCGTGCGAAGAGCACCGCGACTTCCTCGCCGACTACCTGCGGTCCCGTACCTTCCCGGTGCGCGTCACCGGCATGCACGAGGACGTCGACCGGCTCGACGACGAACGCGATCCGGCATCGTCGCCGAAGAACGACGTCGGGGTGCGCTCCACCGGCACCGGTCGATGACCGACGGCTTCGACCCGCACTCCCGGTACGGCCGGAAGCACGCTGCCAAGCTGCAGCGCGCCGCCGACCACGCACGGCGATCCGCACCGGACGACGAACGCCCCGCCCAGGACCCGGACGAGCCCTTCGTCGGCTGGCACTTCGTCCGCAGTCGCCGCTGGCTCGGGTACTTCGCGATCGCCGTGGCCTTCGCGATCGTCTGCGCCCTGTTCGGCATGTGGCAGTGGGACCGCCGCAACGAAGCTGTGCGCCAGAACGAGCAGGTCGCCCAGAACTACGACCACACCCCGGTCCCCCTCGACCAGGCGCTGCCGACGGCATCGAGCTGGCAGGACGAGCAGGAGTGGCTCCGCGTCTCCGTGACCGGCCGCTACGACGTCGACGCACAGCTGCTCGTCCGCAACCGCGTGCACAACGGCCAGCCCGGCTTCGAGGTCCTCACCCCCCTGGTCACCGACGACGGCCGCGCGTTCATCGTGGACCGCGGCTGGGTCCCCACCGGCAACGCGCAGGACGCCCCCGACCACGTGCCCGCTCCCCCGTCGGGCGAGGTCACGGCGATCGTCCGCCTGCAGCAGAGCGAACCGCGGATCCCCGGCCGCACCGACCCCGCGCACACCGACCAGGTGCAGTCGGTCACGCTGGCGGACGTCGCGAAGAAGGTCGACACCCCCATCTGGACCGGCGCGTACGGCGAGCTCGCCTCCGAGTCCCCCGCCCCGACCGAGGCGCGCCCGCTCGGCTGGGAGCGCCCCACTGCCGACACGGGCCTGCACCTGAGCTACTTCATCCAGTGGTTCCTGTTCGCGGCCGGCGGCTTCGGGTTCCTGGCGTACGTGATGGTGCAGGAGTACCGGAACCTCAACCAGGACGACCCGGAGGAACGCGAGCGCGCCCAGGAGCGGCAGCGCCGCAAGGACGCCAAGCCGAAGACCGACGCGGAGATCGAGGACGACCTGATCGCGTCCCGCCGCTGACGCGCTGCACCGGGCCGCTCGCCGCACGCGTGCCGCCGAGCGGTCAGGAACCGTCGCCCGTCGACGCCGGTGACGACACGTGGTGACCACTCGGAGGACGCGAGCGGGTTGCCTTGACCGACGGCACAGCAGACGGGAGGCCCGTGGCGGCGTCGCCACGGGCCTCCCGTCCGTCCTCCGGTCACGTCGACCACCGCACGCCACCCGGCCGCTGGTCACGACGCGCTCGCACGCGTGCCGCCGAGCGGTCACGAACCGTCGCTCGCCGGCGACGGTGACGACACATGGTGACCACTCGGCGAACCTGAGCGGGGTGTCGTGACCGCCCGCTAGGCGAGCTCGATGAGCTCCGCGTAGTCCTTGTTCCAGTGGTCCTCGGTGCCGTCCGGCAGCAACAGCACGCGCTCGGGGTTGAGCGCCTCGACAGCACCGGCGTCGTGGGACACCAGGACGACCGCACCCTCGAACCCGGCCAGGGCGTTCAGGATCTCCTCGCGCGACGCCGGGTCCAGGTTGTTCGTCGGTTCGTCGAGCAGCAGCACGTTCGCGCCCGAGACGACGATCATCGCGAGCGACAGACGCGTCTTCTCACCACCGGACAGGACCCCGGCCTTCTTGTAGCCGTCGTCCCCGGTGAACAGGAACGACCCGAGCACGCGACGGGCCTCGGTCTCGTTGAGGTCGGTCGACGCCGACACCATGTTCTCGATCACGGTGCGGTTGACGTCGATGTTCTCGTGCTCCTGCGCGTAGTACCCGATGCGCAGACCGTGGCCGGGCTGGATCTCCCCGGTGTCCGGCTGGTCGGCGCCCGCGAGGATCCGGAGCAGCGTCGTCTTGCCGGCACCGTTGAAGCCGAGGATGACCACCCGCGAACCGCGGTCGATCGCCAGGTCGACACCCGCGAAGATCTCGAGCGACCCGTAGGACTTCGACAGTCCCTCGGCCATGAGCGGCGTCCGGCCGCACGGAGCTGGCGTCGGGAAGCGGATCTTCGCGACCCGGTCGGCCACGCGCTCGTCCTCGAGACCCGCGAGCAGCTTGTCGGCACGCGCGACCATCTGGTGCGCTGCGGCGGCCTTCGAGGCCTTCGCACCGAACCGAGCGGCCTGGTCCTTCAACGTCGCGGCCTTCTTCTCGGCGCCGGCGCGCTCCTTGCGGCGACGCTCTTCGTCTGCGACACGCTGCCGCTGGTACAGCTTCCAGCCCATGTTGTAGATGTCGATGGTCTGGCGGTTGGCGTCGAGGTAGAACACGCGGTTGACGACCTCGTCCACGAGTTCGACGTCGTGGGAGATGATGATGACGCCACCGGGGTAGGTCTTCAGGTGCTCGCGCAGCCACACGACCGAGTCGGCGTCGAGGTGGTTCGTGGGCTCGTCGAGGATCATCGTCTCGGCGTCCGAGAACAGGATCCGCGCGAGCTCGATGCGACGACGCTGCCCGCCGGAGAGCGTCTTGAGCTGCTGGTCGAGGATGCGGTCCGGCAGCTTCAGGTTCGACGCGATCGAGGCAGCCTCGGCCTCGGCCGCGTAGCCGCCGAGCGCGTTGAACTGGTCGTCGAGTCGGCTGTACCGGCGCATCGCCTTCTCGGCGACGGCCGTGTCCTCGCTCGCCATGTCGAGCGTGGCGAGGCGGATGCCCTCCACGAGCTCACCGAGACCGCGGGCGTCGAGGATGCGCTTGCGCGCGGTCTCCTCCGGATCGCCGGAACGCGGGTCCTGCGGCAGGTAGCCGATCTCACCACCGCGCTCGATCTTGCCGCCGGTGGGCTGCGTCTCACCCGCGAGGGCCTTGGTCATCGTCGTCTTCCCCGCGCCGTTGCGGCCGACGAGTCCGATCTTGTCACCCTTCTCGACACGGAAGGACACGTCTTCCATGAGGAGACGAGCTCCGACGCGGATCTCGAGTTCGTGCACGGCAAGCACAGTGGACGTCCAATCAGTTGGTGGGTTTGCACAACGACGTGTGCGTGAGGTGCACCGCTACGCTGACGGGACCGATGGTTCCGAACGGGACCAGCAGTCCATTCTAGGAGAATCCATGACGAACGCCACCGGGTTCGCTCCCCGCGCAGTCCTCGCCGACCGTCTGCGGACGCACGGGCTGGCCACGAACGCCGCCCTCGTCGCCGGCGGAGCCCTGTTCACCGCCGCGATGGCACAGCTCGAGGTCCCGATGTGGCCGGTTCCGATCACCGGGCAGACGCTCGCCGTCGTGCTCGTCGGCGCGACCCTGGGTGCCCGCCGCGGCATGCTCTCGCTGCTCGTCTACGCCGTCGCCGGCCTCGCGGGTGCACCGTTCTTCGCCGACATGACCGGCGGCCTGCAGGCCCTGGCCGTGCCGAGCTTCGGCTACGTCATCGGGTTCATCCCCGCCGCGGGCGTCGTCGGCTGGCTCGCCCGCCGCAACTGGGACCGTCACTTCGGGCGCGCCGCGGTGGCGATGCTGCTCGCGAGCGCCATCCCGTTCGTGACCGGCCTGCCGTACCTGGCGGTCGTGCTCGGGCAGCTCGGCGCACCCAACGACCTGCAGTCGGTGCTCGCCGCCGGCCTGTACCCGTTCATCGTCGGTGGAATCGCGAAGGCGCTCATCGCCGCGGGCATCGTGCCGCTCGCGTGGAAGGCGCTCGGCCGCCGCTGACCCGTCGCACGACAACGGCCCCGCACCGATCGGTGCGGGGCCGTTCTGCGTCCGATGCGCGGCCGGGCTGCCCGTGCGCGGCCGGGCTGCCGGTGCGGTCCGTGCGGCTCGCCGAGTCGCAGGACACGCCGCCTGCGGGGCGCGTCGTTCGGTCACGACTCCCCGTCGCCTGGAGACCGAGTGGTCGCGATCAGCCGCCTGGAGCGCGGTCAGCCGACAGAACGTGACCAGTCGGCGGACGCAAGCGGGCGGTCGCGACCGCTCGGCGGCGCGCCCCGCGCGTGGCGCCACCACGGACAGACGGGAGGCCCGGTGCCAGCTGGCACCGGGCCTCCCGTCTGCGGTGTGGTCGCGACTAGATCGCGAACCCGAGCGCGCGCATCATCTCGCGCCCGTCGTCGGTGATCCGCTCCGGACCCCACGGCGGCATCCAGACCCAGTTGATGCGGAAGGCGTCCACGATGCCGTCGAGGGCGTTCGCGGTGTCGCCCTCGATGACGTCGGTGAGCGGGCAGCCGGCACTGGTCAGCGTCATGCTGATCACGAGCGCCGAGGCCTCGTCGTCCCAGGCCAGGTCGTAGATCAGGCCGAGGTCGACGATGTTGACGCCGAGCTCCGGGTCCTGGACCTCTTTCAGACCCTCGACGACCTCGTCGAACTTCTCCGGGGCGAGTGCCGTGATCATCAGGCCTGCGCCTCAGCGGCGGACGCGGCCGCAGCCTGCACGTAGCGGTCGTAGCCCTCGTTCTCGAGGCGGTCGGCGAGTTCCGGGCCACCCTGCTCGGCGACCTTGCCCGCGACGAACACGTGCACGAAGTCCGGCTTGATGTAGCGCAGGATGCGCGTGTAGTGCGTGATGAGCAGCACGCCCAGGCCGGTCGCGGCCTTGGCGCGGTTCACGCCCTCGGACACGATCTTCAGCGCGTCGACGTCGAGGCCGGAGTCGGTCTCGTCGAGCACGGCGAAGCGGGGCTTCAGGAGCTCGAGCTGCATGATCTCGTGGCGCTTCTTCTCGCCACCGGAGAAGCCCTCGTTGACGTTGCGCTCGGCGAACGACGAGTCCATCTTGAGGTCGGCCATCGACTGGCGGAGCTCCTTGATCCAACCGCGCAGGGCCGGGGCCTCGCCGTCGATCGCCGTCTTGGCGGTGCGGAGGAAGTTCGACACCGTCACGCCGGGAATCTCGACCGGGTACTGCATCGCCAGGAACATGCCGGCACGGGCGCGCTCGTCGACGCTCATCGCGAGGACGTCCTCGCCGTCGAGGGTGATCGACCCACCGACGACGTTGTACCGGGGGTGACCGGCGATCGTGTACGCCAGCGTGGACTTGCCGGAGCCGTTCGGCCCCATGATCGCGTGGATTTCGCCCTCGTTGATCGTGAGGTCGACACCCTTGAGGATCTCCTTGGTGCCCTGATCGGTGTCGATCGAGACCTGGAGGTCGCGGATTTCCAGAGTGGACATTGCGTGGGTTCCTTCGGTTTTCTGTCGTGTCGCGGACGGGCCGCGGAAAGTGTGGGGGCCGGGCGGCGGTGTCAGTCGACGGGGACGGGGTCGTGCACGTCGACGTAGACGTCGCCCTCGCGCACCTCGACCCGGAACACCGGGACGGGTTCGTACGCCGGGAAGTTCTGCGGCTTCCCCGTGGCGAGCGAGAAGCGGGAGCCGTGGGCCCAGCACTCGAGCGTGTCGCCCTCGATGAACCCCTCGGCCAGCGAGATGTCCCCGTGGGTGCAGGTGTCGCCGATGGCGTGCACGGTGCCGGACGAGTCCTTCACGATGGCCACCGCGGTGCCGTCGACGACGGCGCGCATCGGGCTGTCCACCGCGATCTCGGACTCCGCGCAGACCTTCGTGGGCATCAGGCGTCGGCCTCCGCCGGCGCGACGATCACCGAGCGGCCCTCGGCGAGCTCCTGCTCGACCGCGGCGATGAGTCGTTCCTCGAGCTCGGGCGCACCGATCTTCTGGATGACCTCGACCAGGAAGCCGAGCACGACGAGCCGACGCGCTTCTTCCTCGGGGATGCCGCGGGCCTGCAGGTAGAACAGCTGCTCGTCATCGAAGCGACCGGTCGCACTCGCGTGGCCGGCACCCTCGATGTTGCCCGTCTCGATCTCGAGGTTCGGGATGCTGTCCGCACGGGTGCCGTCGGTCAGCACGAGGTTGCGGTTCTGCTCGTACGAGTCGGTGCCGTCACCGGCGCGACCGATGAGCACGTCACCGATCCACACGGTGTGCGCGCCCTTGCCCTGCAGCGCACCCTTGTAGTTGACCCGACCGCGCGTGTTCGGCGCGTCGTGGTTCACGTAGACCTGCTGCTCGATGTACTGACCGGCGTCGGCGAAGTACACGCCGTACATCTCGGTGTCGGCGCCCTGCGCACCGAGGTGCGTCGAGGGGTTGACCCGGATGACGTCGCCGCCGAGCGAGACCACGACGTGCTTCAGGAAGGCGTCGCGGCCGACCTCGGCGAAGTGCGTCGAGACGTGCACCGCGTCGTCGTCCCAGTCCTGCAGGCTGACGACGGTCAGGCGCGCTCCGTCCTGCACGACGATCTCGATGTTCTCGCTGAGCAGCGCGCTGCCGCGGTTGTCGAGCACGACGATGCCCTGGGCGTGCGGCTCGGCCGTGATGACCGTGTGCGCCGCGCGGGGCTGCGTGCCGAAGTCGGAACGCGTGATGGTGATGAACTCGTGCGCCTCGGTCGCCGTGACGGTGACGGCGAGGACGGCGTCGCGCGCCGTCCACGCAGCGGCCGCTGCACGGTCCTCGGGCAGACCAGCGGACCCGACGCGGGGGTCGTCGCTGCGACCCCACTCAACGTCGGCACCGTCGGACTGGCGGGCGAGGAACCGGTAGGCGGATCCGTCGAGACCGCCGTCGAGGAGCGGCTGGAGCTTCGCCAGGGGCGCGAACTTCCAGTTGACCTCTCGGCCGGTGACGGTCGGAAACGCCTCGAGGTCGCCGGACTGGAACCGCTCGGAGCGGGTCTGGACCGGGATCTTCTTGTCCGGGGCGTCCCAGCCGCCGTCGGAGTGGGCTCCGGCGCCGTGCTGTTCGGCACCCTGGGCGGGTGCCGCGGGCTCGATCGGCTGGTCGATGTGGGGAGGGGTGGTGCTGGACATCTAGCCGACGGATCCTTCCATGCTCATCTCGATGAGCTTGTTGAGTTCGAGCGCGTACTCCATCGGGAGCTCGCGGGCGATCGGCTCGATGAAGCCACGGACGATCATCGCCATCGCTTCGTCCTCGGCCATGCCGCGGGACATCAGGTAGAAGAGCTGCTCCTCGCTCACGCGCGAGACCGTGGCCTCGTGCCCGAGCTGGACGTCGTCGACGCGGATGTCGATCGCCGGGTACGTGTCACTCCGGCTGATCGTGTCGACGAGCAACGCGTCACACCGCACGGTGTTCGCTGCGTGGTGGGCCGCCGGGTCGACCCGGACCTCGCCGCGGTAGCCCGCACGACCGCCGCCACGGGCGATCGACTTCGAGACGATCGACGACGTCGTGTACGGCGCCATGTGGATCATCTTCGCGCCGGCGTCCTGGTGCTGGCCGGGGCCGGCGAACGCGACGGACAGGGTCTCGCCCTTGGCGTGCTCACCGGCGAGGTAGATCGACGGGTACTTCATCGTCACCTTGGAGCCGATGTTGCCGTCGATCCACTCCATCGTGGCGCCCTCGTGCGCGATCGCACGCTTGGTCACGAGGTTGTAGACGTTGTTCGACCAGTTCTGGATCGTCGTGTAGCGAACGCGGGCGTTCTTCTTCACGATGATCTCGACGACGGCCGAGTGCAGCGAGTCCGACTTGTAGATCGGGGCGGTGCAGCCCTCGATGTAGTGGACGTAGGAGTCCTCGTCCGCGATGATCAGCGTCCGCTCGAACTGACCCATGTTCTCGGTGTTGATCCGGAAGTAGGCCTGGAGCGGGATCTCGACGTGGACGCCCTTGGGGACGTAGACGAACGAGCCGCCCGACCACACGGCGGTGTTCAGCGCGGCGAACTTGTTGTCGCCGGCCGGGATCACGGTGCCGAAGTACTCCTGGAAGAGCTCGGGGTGCTCGCGGAGCGCGGTGTCGGTGTCCATGAAGATGACACCCTGCTGCTCCAGGTCCTCGCGGATCTGGTGGTACACGACCTCGGACTCGTACTGCGCGGCGACACCGGCGACGAGTCGCTGGCGCTCGGCCTCGGGGATGCCGAGCTTCTCGTAGGTCGCGCGGATGTCCTCGGGGAGGTCCTCCCACGACTGCGCCTGCTTCTCGGTCGAGCGCACGAAGTACTTGATGTTGTCGAAGTCGATGCCCGTCAGGTCGGCACCCCACGTCGGCATCGGCTTGCGGCCGAAGAGCTGCAGGCCCTTGAGCCGGTTCTTGAGCATCCACTCGGGCTCGTGCTTGAGGTTCGAGATGTCGGTGACGACCTCGTCCGAGACCCCACGGCGGGCCGAGGCCCCGGCCGAGTCGGAGTCGGACCAGCCGAACTCGTATTGCCCGAGCCCTTCGAGCTCGGGACGGTCGATGAGCACGTCGGACATGGTCTCCTCGTTTCCTTCTCGCGGGGCAGCGTCTTCAGGTGTGAACCCGTGGCGTCTGGACGCCATTCCACCGCAGACCGCCGACAGGCGGACACGGTGCTGCTCCCTCGCAACGACAATGGTTCCACGCAGTCCCTGGATCGATCGGCGATCTCGGCCCATTCGGAGCCGGCGCCTGCCTAGACTTGACTGCTGCTGAACCCTCGAATCCTACAGGTTCACTGCACGGAACAACAGGAAGGCACCACCCTCGTGACTCGCGTCGGACCCCCCGTCGACCAGGATCTCCGGACCGCACGGTGGTGGTCGCTCCCCCGGGTCGTCGACCGCCGGGTCATCGCGCTGGCGTGGGCCTCGTTCGTGGTCGAGGTGGTGTTGATCGGCACCGGCGGTCTCGTCCGCCTGACCGCGTCGGGCCTCGGATGCCCCACCTGGCCCAAGTGCACGGCCGATTCGCTGGTCTCGACACCCGAGATGGGCATCCACGGGATCATCGAGTTCGGCAACCGACTGCTCACCTTCGTGCTCGTCATCGTGGCGATCGCGATGTTCCTGGCGGTCGTCCGGATGCTCCGCACGCGCCCCGAACTCTTCTGGCTCGCGTTCGCTCAGGGCGTCGCGATCCCGGTCCAGGCCGTCATCGGTGGGCTCAGCGTGCTCACGAACCTCAACCCGTTCGTCGTCGGGCTGCACTTCGTCGTGTCCGCCGCCCTGACATCGGTCACCGCGGCCCTGGTCTACCGGACGATGCACGGGCCCCGCACCCGCCACCGCCTCGTGCCCGGCTGGTACACCGGCGTCGTCCGCGGCACCGTCGCCGCCGTCGTGGTCACCGTGCTCGTCGGCATCCTGACGACCGGCAGTGGCCCGCACGCCGGCGCCGACGAAGCGGTCGACGGCGGGATGCTGCACCGCACGGGCTTCGACCCCGCGGTCATGGAACACGTGCACGCCTGGCCCGCGTACGCCCTGTTCGCGCTGACCCTCGTGCTCGTCGTCGGCGCCGTCCGGCTCCGGATCTCGAGCAAGTGGGCGCTGTTGCTGCTCGTCGTCGAGTTCCTGCAGATCGCCGTCGGCCTGACCCAGGCCCGCACCGGTCTGCCCGTCGGGCTGGTGGGCACGCACATGGTGCTCGCCGGACTGCTCGTCGGGGCCACCACGGCGGTCGTGCTCGCCACGCGCGCCAGCGCCGGTCGCGAAGCCGTGCGCGAACCACTCGACGCAGCCTGACGCCCGGGCGCGTCGCGCGCGCGACACCGGTTCTGCGACACCCCACGAGTCGATCGACTCGTGGGGTGTCGTTCGTTGCGCGTGCACCGGGTGCGTGCGTCCGCCCCGCGGCCAGGGCTCGCACGCTGCGGACGGGAGGCCCGTGGCGGCCCCGCCCCGCGCCTCCCGTCCGCCCTGTGCGCACGTCCACAGCCGCGCCCTGTCGTGCGCCGACCCAGAACGACGTCGTCGACGTCGTACGACGTCGAGGACGTCGCATCGCGCGTGCGCGCAACCCTCGCGTACGCGCACCGACGACGAAGGCGACGTCGCACGACACCGAGGACGTCGTACGGCGTCGCCCGGCGCGGCGCGCAGCGCCTAGAAGGTGAAGACCTGCGGCAGCAGCGGGTCGATGCCCACGGCGATGAAGAGCAGCGTCAGGTAGGTGATCGAGCTGTGGAACACGCGCATCGGCTGCACGTGCTCGACGTGCTGGATCGCCCGCGAGTACAGCCGGTGCGACTCGACGACGAACCAGATGCCACCGGCCAGTGCGACCACGGTGTACAGCGGGCCCATGTGCGCAACGGGGATGAGCAGGAGCGAGCAGACGAGCGTCGCCCAGGCGTAGAGCACGACCTGCAGGCCGACCACGGTGCGACCGCGGACCACGGCGAGCATCGGGACGTCGGCGGCGTCGTAGTCGTCGCGGTACTTCATCGACAGCGGCCAGTAGTGCGGCGGCGTCCAGAGGAAGATCACCATGAACAGGATGACCGGGGCCCAGGTGAGCGACCCGGTGACGCCCGCCCAGCCGATGAGCACGGGCATGCAGCCGGCCGAGCCGCCCCACACGATGTTCTGCGGGGTGCGGCGCTTGAGCCACAGCGTGTAGACGAACACGTAGATGAGGATCGCGATGACGCTCAGGGCCGCGGCGAGCCAGTTCACCAGGAACCCGAGCACCGCCGTCGACAGGACACCGAGGATCCACGAGAACACGAGGGCTTCGCGGTCCGAGAGCTCACCGGTCACCAGCGGGCGGGTGCTCGTCCGCTTCATCAGGCGGTCGATGTCACGGTCGATGTAGCAGTTGAAGGCCGACGCCGAACCGGCGGACATCGCGCCGCCGAGCATCGTCCAGAACACGAGCCAGAGGTCCGGCACACCACGCTCGGCCAGGAACATGGTCGGCGCGGTGGTCACGAGCAGCAGCTCCATGACCCGCGGTTTGGTCAACGAGACGTACGCACGGACCTTGCGGGACAGCGTCGATCGGGGTCGATCGGTGTCGGGCCTGGTCACGGTGGCAGTCGGCAAGGGAACCTCAGTCTGTTCGCATCAGCTCGCACACTCGGTGGACGACTGCGGCGGCGTCCGGGCATGCGCTGACCCGGAATGTCCACGGGTCGTCGACAGTTTACGTGATGGAAGCGCCGCGATGATGCCCCGCTCGCCCATCCCGGTCACGACGACGGACCACGGACGCCCGACTGCGGAGCACGACACGCCCGGCGGACAGGCGCCCGGGTGACCCGACTGGTGAACATCGGGCGTCACCTGAACCCCTTCTGAGTGGCTGGTCACTATGCTGGACCTGCCCTCCCGCAGTGCGCGCCCCGATGACGTCGGCCGCGATGAGCCGGTCGGCCGCCGCTAGACGGCGACACGACTCGGCCCCGGGATGGCCACATGTCCGTGCGATGGCACGAGCCCTCGCACATGTCGCATCAAGAAGGGTCAACATCCAAGTGGCTGAATTCACCTGGGACGCCATCGACCGGAAGGCCGTCGACACGGCCCGCGTTCTCGCCGCCGACTCGGTCGAGGCCGCCGGCAACGGTCACCCCGGCACCGCGATGAGCCTCGCGCCGCTCGCACACCTGCTCTTCCAGAAGGTGATGCGTCGCGACCCGAGCGACTCCACCTGGATCGGCCGCGACCGCTTCATCCTCTCCGCCGGTCACGCCTCGATCCTGCAGTACGTGCAGTTCTACCTGCACGGCTACGGCCTCGAGCTCGAAGACCTCCAGCACCTGCGCAAGTGGGGCTCGAAGACCCCGGGTCACCCGGAGTACGGCCACACCGACGGTGTCGAGATCACCACCGGCCCGCTCGGCCAGGGCCTCGCGTCCTCGGTCGGCTTCGCCTACGCCCAGCGCTTCGAGCGCGGCCTGTTCGACCCGGAGACCCCGGCCGGCCAGTCGCCGTTCGACCACTTCACCTACGTGATCGCCGGTGACGGCGACATGCAGGAGGGCGTCACGAACGAGGCGGGCTCGCTCGCCGGCCGTCAGCAGCTCGGCAACCTGATCGCGTTCTACGACTCGAACCAGATCTCGATCGAGGACAACACCGACATCGCGTTCTCGGAGAGCGTCCCCGAGCGCTACGAGGCGCTCGGCTGGCACGTCCAGATCGTCGACTGGAAGAAGACGGGCGAGTACTCGGAGGACGTCGAGTCCCTCTTCGCCGCAGTCGAGGCCGCCAAGGCCGTCACCGACAAGCCGTCGCTCATCGTCCTCAAGACGATCATCGGCTGGCCGTCGCCGACCAAGCAGAACTCCGGCAAGATCCACGGCTCGGCGCTCGGCGCCGACGAGATCAAGGGCCTCAAGGAGGTCCTCGGCTTCGACACCGCGAAGACCTTCGAGGTCGCTCCCGAGGTCCTCGAGTACACCCGCGGCGCCGTGGCCAAGGGCCAGGCGCAGCACGCCGAGTGGCAGAAGACCTTCGACGCGTGGGCTGCCGCCAACGCCGACAAGAAGGCGCTGTTCGACCGCGTCAACGCCAAGGAGCTCCCCGCGGACCTCGAGGCAGCACTGCCGGTCTTCCCGACCGACAAGGCCGTCTCGACCCGTGCCGCCTCCGGCAAGGTCATCAACGCCATCGCGCCGCTGATGCCCGAGTTCTGGGGTGGCTCGGCCGACCTCGCCGAGTCGAACCTCACCACGATCGAGGGCGCCAAGTCCTTCGGTCCGGCCGAGGCCTCGACGTCGACGTGGAGCACCGACCCGTACGGCCGCGTGCTGCACTTCGGCATCCGCGAGCACGCCATGGGCTCGATCCTCAACGGCATCGTCCTGCACGGGAACACCCGCCCCTTCGGTGGCACGTTCCTGATCTTCAGCGACTACATGCGTCCGGCAGTCCGTCTCGCCGCGCTCATGGGCGCCCCGGCGATCTACGTCTGGACCCACGACTCCGTCGCACTCGGTGAGGACGGCCCGACGCACCAGCCGATCGAGCAGGTCTCGTCGCTCCGTGCGATCCCGGGTCTCGACGTGGTCCGCCCCGCCGACGCCAACGAGGTCGCGTACGCCTGGCTCGAGATGCTCAAGCACACCGACCGCCCGGCCGGCATCGCGCTGAGCCGTCAGAACCTGCCGGTGTTCGAGCGTGGCGAGGGCGACGCCTCCGGTGAGGTCTTCGCCTCGGCGAAGAACGTCGCCAAGGGTGCGTACATCCTGGCCGAGGCGCCGAACGGCACCCCGGACGTGATCCTCATCGCGACCGGTTCCGAGGTCCAGATCGCCGTCGAGGCCCGTGAGCAGCTCAAGGCCGAGGGCATCAACGCCCGCGTCGTGAGCGCACCGTCCATCGAGTGGTTCCGCGCCCAGTCCGAGAACTACCAGGACCAGGTGCTCCCGAAGGACGTCACCGCTCGTGTGTCGGTCGAGGCCGGCATCGCCATGAGCTGGCGCGACATCGTCGGCGACAAGGGCCGCAGCGTCTCGATCGAGCACTTCGGTGCCTCGGCCGACTACCAGACGCTGTTCAAGGAGTTCGGCTTCACGACGGAACACGTCGTGGCCGCCGCGAAGGAATCCATCGCGGCTTCCTGACCCGCAGGGGCCGGGTCCGGTTCGCCGGATCCGGCCCTTCTGCCGGGAGGCGCGGCTCGGCTCCGCCACGCGCCCCCGGTCCCCCAGACCCCGGCCATCAGGCCGATGAAGGAAAGAAGAGAAACACATGGCTGAGAACACCCCCACTGCCGCCCTCTCCGCGGTCGGCGTGAGCATCTGGCTCGACGACCTGTCCCGCGAGCTCCTCGAGACCGGTGCGCTCACCGACCTCATCGCGCAGAAGAACGTCGTCGGCGTCACCACGAACCCGACGATCTTCGCGTCGGCCCTCGCCAAGGGCGAGCGCTACGACGCCCAGGTCAAGGAGCTGGCTGCTGCCGGCACCGACGTGACCGCGGCGATCTTCGAGATCACCACGCAGGACGTCGCCAACGCGTCCGACGTCTTCAAGCCGATCTACGACGAGACCAAGGGCTTCGACGGCCGCGTCTCGATCGAGGTCGAGCCGGGCCTCGCGCACGAGACCGCCAAGACCATCGAGCAGGCCAAGTTCCTGTTCGAGAAGGTCGGCCGCGAGAACGTCCTCATCAAGATCCCGGCAACGGTCGAGGGCCTCGAGGCCATCACCGAGGTCATCGGCGCGGGCATCTCGGTGAACGTCACCCTGATCTTCTCGCTCGAGCGCTACCGCGCCGTCATCGACGCCTACCTCGGTGGACTCGAGAAGGCCAAGGCCGCCGGCCACGACCTGTCGAAGATCCACTCGGTCGCCTCGTTCTTCGTGTCGCGCGTCGACTCCGAGATCGACAAGCGCCTGGACGCCGTCGGCACCGACGAGGCCAAGGCCCTGAAGTCGAAGGCCGGCATCGCCAACGCGCAGCTCGCCTACCAGGTCTGGACCGAGGCGTTCGCCTCCGAGCGCGCCCTCGGCCTGCTCGAGGCCGGTGCGAACACGCAGCGTCCGCTCTGGGCCTCGACCGGCGTCAAGGACCCGTCGCTGCCCGACACGCTCTACGTGACCGAGCTCGCCGCACCGAACACCGTGAACACGATGCCGGGCAAGACGCTCGACGCCACGTTCGACCACGGTGAGATCCACGGCGACGCGATCGCCGGCACCTTCGACGCCGCGCAGCAGGTCCTCGACCAGCTCGCCGCGCAGGGCATCGACTACGACGACGTCGTGGCGCTGCTCGAGAAGGAGGGCGTGGACAAGTTCAACGTCTCGTGGGGCGAGCTCGTCGACACCGTGAAGGCTGCGCTCGAGGGCGCCAAGTAGTGACGGTTTCCATCGCTGCCAGCGGCGATGCCGCGCGGGCCATCGACTCGGTGGTCCCGCGGCTCGTCGCTGACCTGGTGGCCTCGGGCATCACCGCCCAGGACCCCGAGCTGTGGGGACCGGACGCCGAGGCCGAGGCGTCCAAGCGCCTCGGCTGGGTGGAGGCCGTCTCGGTCTCCCGCCCGCTCGTCGCCCAGATCACCGCGCTGCGCGAGTCGCTCCGTGCCGAAGGGGTCGACCATGTCGTCCTCGCCGGCATGGGCGGCTCGTCGCTCGCGCCAGAGGTGATCACGCGCACCGCCGGCGTCCCGCTGACGGTGCTCGACTCCACCGACCCCGCGCAGGTCCGCGCCGCCGTCACGACGGACCTCGAGCGCACCGTGCTCGTCGTCTCGTCGAAGTCCGGCTCCACGCTCGAGACCGACTCCCAGCGCCGTGTCTACGAGCAGGCGTTCCGCGACGCCGGCATCGACCCCGCCGGCCGCATCGTCGTCGTCACCGACCCGGGCTCCGCGCTCGAGGCCGCCGCGATCGACGCCGGGTACCGGGTCTTCACCGCTGACCCGACCGTCGGCGGCCGCTACTCGGCGCTCACTGCGTTCGGGCTGGTACCTTCCGGTCTCGCCGGAGCGGACATCGCCGAACTGCTGGACGAGGCAGACGCGATCTCCGCGCTGCTGTCGGTCGACCTCGACGAGAACCCCGGGCTCGTCCTCGGTGCGGTCCTCGCCGGCACCGACCCGCTGCGCGACAAGATCGCCATCGTCCCGGACGGCACCCACATCGTCGGGTTCGGCGACTGGGTGGAACAGCTGATCGCCGAGTCGACCGGCAAGAGTGGACGTGGCCTGCTGCCCGTCGTGCTGCACCCCGACTCCCCCGAGGTCTCCGCAGCCCTGCCGGACGTCCAGGTCATCCGTCTGGTCGGTTCGCGCGAGGACGAGCGCCACGTCGCCGAGGGCGAGGTCGAGATCACCGGGACGCTCGGTGGCCAGATCCTCGTCTGGGAGTACGCCGTCGCGGTCGCCGGGCGCCTGCTCGGCATCGACCCGTTCGACCAGCCCGACGTCGAGGCCGCCAAGGTCGCGACCCGTGCGCTCCTCGACGACCGTCCCGCGCCTGCGGAACCTGCATTCACCGAGGACGGCATCGCCGTCTCCGCGACGCCCGGACTGCCGGTCGGGAAGACGCTCGCAGAAGCCGTGACGGGCCTCCTGTCCGAACTGGACGCCACCGGCTACGTGGCGGTGCAGGCGTACGTCGACCGCACCACGAACCGTGACCTCGAGACGCTCCGCGACGCCCTGGCGGCGCGCACGCGTCGGCCGGTCACCTTCGGGTACGGCCCGCGGTTCCTGCACTCGACCGGGCAGTACCACAAGGGCGGCCCCGCCACGGGAGTGTTCCTGCAGATCGTGGCGGACGAACCGGACGACCTGGCGATCCCGGGCCGGCCGTTCACGTTCGGCCAGCTCCTCCAGGCCCAGGCAGCGGGTGACGCGAGTGTCCTCGCGCAGCACGGCCGCCCGGTCCTCACCCTCACGACGTCGGACGTGCGCGCCGCCACCGCGGCCATCGCCTCCGCCGTCTCCCACTGACTCGTAAGGAGTTCACCGACTCATGTCACCGGTGGCAATCACCCCGGAGCACAACCCGCTCCGGCTGCCGACGGATCGTCGACTGAACCGGATCGCGGGACCGAGCACGCTCATCATCTTCGGCGTGACGGGCGACCTGTCACGCAAGAAGCTGATGCCGGCGGTCTACGACCTGGCCAACCGGGGGCTCCTGCCCCCGGGGTTCGCGCTCGTCGGCTTCGCCCGTCGCGACTGGGAGGACCAAGACTTCTCCCAGCTCGTGCACGACGCCGTCAAGGAGCACTCCCGCACCCCGTTCGACGAGGACGTCTGGCGTCAGCTCGAGCAGGGCATCCGCTTCGTCCAGGGCTCGTTCGACGACCCCGAGGCGTTCCTGCAGCTCAAGCAGACCGTCGACGACCTGGACGCCGAGCGCGGGACGCTCGGCAACCACGCGTTCTACCTGTCCATCCCGCCGAAGATGTTCCCGGTGGTGACCGAGCAGCTGAAGCTGTCCGGCCTCACCGCGAAGCGCGAGGGCTCGTGGAGCCGCGTGGTCGTCGAGAAGCCGTTCGGCTCCGACCTCCGCACCGCGCGCGAGCTGAACGCGATCGTCGAGAGCGTCTTCGCGCCCGACGACGTGTTCCGCATCGACCACTACCTCGGCAAGGAGACCGTCCAGAACCTGCTGACGCTCCGGTTCGCGAACCAGATGTACGAACCCATCTGGAACTCGAACTACGTCGACCACGTCCAGATCACGATGGCCGAGGACATCGGCGTCGCCGGACGTGCGGCGTACTACGACGGCATCGGCGCGGCGCGCGACGTCATCCAGAACCACCTGCTGCAGCTCCTCGCGCTCACCGCGATGGAGGAGCCCGTCTCGTTCAAGGCCGCCGACCTGCGCGCCGAGAAGGAGAAGGTGCTGTCCGCTGTGCGGCTGCCCGAGGACCTGTCGACCGCCACGGCGCGTGGACAGTACGCCGGCGGCTGGCAGGGCGGCGAGAAGGTGCTCGGCTTCCTCGACGAGGCCGGGATGAACCCCGAGTCCGGCACCGAGACGTACGCGGCGATCAAGCTCGACATCGCGACCCGTCGCTGGCAGGGCGTCCCGTTCTACCTGCGTGCCGGCAAGCGGCTCGGCCGTCGTGTGACCGAGATCGCGATCGTCTTCAAGCGCGTCCCCGAGGACGTCTACGGCAACTCGCAGTCCCCCCTCGGTCAGAACGCGCTCGTCATCCGCGTCCAGCCGGACGAGGGCGTCACGCTCCGGTTCGGCTCGAAGGTCCCCGGCGTCGGCACCCAGGTGCGCGACGTGACGATGGACTTCGGGTACGGCCACGCCTTCACCGAGGCGTCCCCCGAGGCGTACGAGCGACTCATCCTCGACGTGCTCCTCGGTGACCCGCCGCTGTTCCCGCGGCACCAGGAGGTCGAGCTGTCCTGGAAGATCCTCGACCCGATCGAGGAGTTCTGGGCCACGCAGGGCCAGCCCGAGCAGTACCGTCCCGGCACGTGGGGTCCGGCGTCCGCCGACGCCCTGCTCGCCCGCGACGGCCGGACCTGGAGGCGTCCATGAAGATCGACCTGCCGAACACCACGGTCTCGAAGATCCAGAAGAAGCTCGTCCACATCCGCGAGGAGGGCGGTGCCGTCGCCCTCGGTCGTGTCCTGACGCTGATCATCTCGACGGCCCTCGGCCACGAGGAAGAAGCGATCGAGGCCGCGAACGAGGCGTCCCGCGAGCACCCGATGCGCGTGATCATCGTGTCGAAGAACGACGGTGACACGAAGTCGCCCGGCCGTCTCGATGCGCAGATCCGCGTGGGCAGCGACGCGGGCGCCAGCGAGGTCATCGTCCTCCGTGCCTACGGCGAGACCGCGACCGACGAGGAGAGCCTGGTCACGGGCCTGCTCCTGCCGGACGCCCCGGTCGTGGCCTGGTGGCCGCAGACTGCGCCGTCGCAGCCGTCGGCCTCGGCACTGGGCCGCATCGCCCAGCGTCGGATCACCGACGCCGCCGCGCAGAAGGACCCGAACGGCGCGATCGAGGCCCTCGGTGCCTCGTACGTGCCGGGCGACACCGACTTCGCGTGGACCCGACTGACCCTGTGGCGGAACCAGCTCGCCGCGGCGCTCGACCAGCCGCCGTACGAGCCGATCACCGGCGTCGAGGTCACGGGCGCTTCGGACAGCCCGTCGACGATCCTGCTCGCCGCGTGGTTGCAGCTCCAGCTCGAGGTGCCGGTGACGGTCACCACGTCGCCGCGTGCGACCGGCTCGAGCGGCATCCACGGCGTCAAGCTCGTGCGCGAGTCGGGCACCATCGACCTCGAGCGTTCCCTGGTGGACGTCGCGACGCTCTCGATGCCCGGTCAGCCCACGCACGACCTGTCGCTGCCACGCCGCAACCTGCGTGACTGCCTGGCCGAGGAACTCCGTAGACTCGACCCGGACGTCCTCTTCGGAGACGTCGTCAAGCACGGGGTGACCCAGCTGCGCGAGACCATCGTCCGCTGAGCACCCCACAACGGTCGGGTCGTCTGTCTGGTGCAGGCGGCCCGACCGGACCGAAGGCGGTCGTACGACCGGTCGGCCGCCACGAACACGGGAGTCACGTGACCAACGAACGGCGGGTGCTCGTGCACCCGGACAAGCAGGCCCTCGGCGCTTCGGTCGCCGCACGCTTCATCACCAAGATCATCGACGTGCTCGACGAGCAGGAGCGGGCCGACATCGCGATCAGCGGTGGCTCGGTGTCGTCCCTCGTCCTCGCCGCGATCGGCCAGTCGCCGGCGCGCGAGAGCGTCGACTGGTCGAAGGTCCACGTCTGGTGGGTCGACGAGCGCTGGGTGCCGGCAGGTGACGCCGACCGCAACACCACGGGGACGCAGACCGACTTCTTCGACCACGTCGACATCCCGGAGTCGAACATCCACCCGATGCCCGCGTCCGACGCCGGCATCGACATCGAAGCGGCCGCGCTGCAGTACGAGCGCGAGCTCCAGGACGCCGCGTACGAGGGTGCCGTTGCTCCGCGCTTCGACATCACGCTGCTCGGTGTCGGCCCCGACGGGCACACCGCGTCGCTCTTCCCCGAGTTCCCGCAGCTCACGGTCACCGACCGCGCCGTCGTGTCGGTCGACGACTCCCCCAAGCCGCCGCCGCAGCGCCTGACGGTCACCTACCCGGTGATCAACGCCTCGCAGCGCGTGTGGGTCATCCTGTCCGGTGCCGAGAAGGCGTCGGTCCTCGGGCTCGCCCTGGCGGGCGCCTCCGTCGAGGACGTCCCCGTGGGCGGCGTCCAGGGTCGCAAGCGCACCGTGTTCTTCGTGGACCAGGACGCCGCGCGCGACGTCCCCGAGAACCTCATCGCGTCGACGTACTAGACGCGCGTCCTGTCAGACGGGAGGCCCGGTGCCAGCTGGCACCGGGCCTCCCGTCCGTCGTCCGGTCGCCCCTACCGCCGCCGGCCCCCGTCCCCGTCGTCCCCGCGCACTGGCCGTCGGCCGCACCCGCGCGCCGACGCCGAGCGGTCAAGAAGTGTCGCCTGGACGCGCCCCAGCCGACAGAACGCGCCGCCGCAGCGAACCGCACGCGGCGTGTCGTGACCACGCGGCGAGCGGGCCATCCGCGCGCCGAGCACCGCCGGCGACTTCAGACGCACGAAGGCCCCCACACCATCACGGTGCGGGGGCCTTCGTCAGTGGGTGAGCGCTACGCCTTCTTCGCCGCGGTACCGCGACGCTCGCGAAGCTGCTGGAGCGCGTCCTCGAGGAGCTGCGCTGCCTCTTCCTCGGTGCGACGCTCCTTCACGTACGCCAGGTGCGTCTTGTAGGGCTCCGTCTTGGAGACCACGGGAGGGTTCTCCTTGTCCCGCCCGGCGGGGAGACCGCTCGACGGCGAATCGACCGTCTCGGGGATCTCTTCATCCGGGAGGTTCGCGGCGAAGTACCGCACGACCTCGTTGCCGAGGGCGTCCCAGTACGAGATCGCCACACGCTCGGCCTGGACCCCACGGTCCTGCTCGCCCATCGGTCCTGCGCCCACGCGGGACCCTCGGATTGCACTGCCTCCGCTAGCCATGGATCAGACCCCCGCCGTGAACTTGTTGATGAGACCGAGCACGATGATGGAGACGATCCAGACCAGACCGAGGATCACCGTGATGCGGTTGAGGTTGCGCTCGGCGACGCCGGACGCCCCGAGGTTGCTCGTCACGCCGCCACCGAACATGTCGGAGAGACCGCCACCGCGGCCCTTGTGCAGGAGGATGAGGAGCGTGAGCAGGAGGCTCGTGATTGCGAGCAGGACCTGCAGCACGACGGAGAGTATCGCCACGACGTACCTTTCGTGTCAGTCAGCCGTACCAGTGTACCGGCCGCGCGGGGCACGGCCGGTACATGGACGGGAGTGGTGCGGACTACAGCCCGACGCCAGCAGGTGTTGCTACAGCCCGACGTGCTGGCGGAACCGGGCGATCGCCGCGAACTCCTGCACGTCGAGGGATGCGCCGCCGACGAGGGCGCCGTCGATGTCGGGCTCACGGAGGAACCCGGCGATGTTGCCGGACTTGACCGAACCGCCGTACAGGACACGCGTGTCGGCAGCGGCCTGGTCACCCCAGGCAGCAGCGATGCCACGACGGATCGCGGCGCACTCGTCCTGCGCCTGCTCGGCCGTGGCCGCCTGGCCGGAACCGATCGCCCAGACGGGCTCGTAGGCGACGACGATGTCCGACGGCTGCACGGCGTCGAGCACGACGCGGAGCTGCTCGACCGGCACGACGCCGGCGCCGCGCTGTTCGCGCTGCTCACCGGTCTCGCCGATGCAGACGACCGGCACGAGGCCGTGCTTGACGGCCGCGGCGGTCTTCGCCGCGACGACCTCGTCGGTCTCACCGTGCAGCGTGCGCCGCTCGGAGTGTCCGACGATGACGTACTGCGCGTCGAGCGCCGACAGGAACGCGCCGGAGACGTCGCCGGTGTACGCACCGGAGTCGTACTGCGACAGGTCCTGCGCACCGAAGTGGATCGGCAGCTTGTCGGCCGAGATGAGCGTCTGCACACTCCGCAGGTCGGTGAAGGGCGGGAACACCGCGACCTCGACGTCGTCGAAGTCGTGGCGGGCGTCCTTCAGGGTCCACGCGAGCTTCTGGACCGTGGCGATGGCCTGGAGGTGGTCCAGGTTCATCTTCCAGTTACCCGCAATGAGCGGCGTACGGGTCATGCGGACCACCCCAGTGCTTCGAGACCGGGAAGCGACTTGCCCTCGAGGAACTCGAGGCTCGCACCGCCACCGGTCGAGATGTGCCCGAACTGGTCGTCCGAGAAGCCCAGCGAGCGGACCGCAGCGGCGGAGTCGCCACCGCCGACCACACCGAGGCCGTCGACCTCGGTCAGGGCCTTGGCGACGGTCTTCGTGCCGGCGGCGAAGGCCGGGAACTCGAACACGCCCATCGGACCGTTCCAGAACACCGTCTTCGAACCGGACACCGCCGACGCGAACCGCGCCGCCGTCTCCGGACCGATGTCGAGGCCGATGCCGTCGGTACCGAACGACGACGACTCGATCGCGTCGGCCGCCACCGTCTCGTGTGCCGCGTCGGCGGAGAACCCGGAGGCCACCACGACGTCGGTCGGCAGGTCGATCGTCACGCCGAGCTCCTTCGCCCGCGAGATGTACTCGCGGACGACGTCGAGCTGGTCGGCTTCGAGCAGGGACTTCGCCACCCCGTGGCCCTGGGCCGCGAGGAAGGTGAAGAGCATGCCGCCGCCGATGCACAGCGTGTCGACCTTCGGCAGGATGTGGTCGATGACGCCGAGCTTGTCGCTGACCTTCGAGCCGCCGAGCACCACCGTGTAGGGGCGCTCGGGGTTCTTCGTCAGGCGCTCCAGCACCCGCAGTTCGGTCTCGATGAGCGAACCGGCTGCGCTGGGCAGCGCAGACGCGAGCTCGTAGACCGATGCCTGCTTGCGGTGCACGACACCGAAGCCGTCGGAGACGAACGCGTCACCGAGTGCCGCGATGCGGTCTGCGAACGCGGAGCGCGAGGCAGCGTCCTTCGCGGTCTCCTCCGGGTTGAAGCGGAGGTTCTCGAGCAGCAGGACGTCACCGTCCTCGAGGGCCTCGGCGGCTGCGGTCGCCTCGTCGCCGACGGTCTCGCCGACGAACGTGACCTCTTTGCCGAGCAGCTCGGAGAGCCGCTGGCCGACCGGCGCGAGCGAGAACTCCGGCTTGGGTTCCCCGTCGGGGCGGCCCAGGTGGGAGATCACGATGACGCGAGCGCCGGCGGTGATGAGGGTGTTGAGGGTCGTCAGCGACGCCCGCACGCGGCCGTCGTCCGTGATGGTGCCGTCCTTGAGCGGGACGTTCAGGTCACAACGGACGACGACGCGCTTGCCGGCGAGGTCGCCGAGGTCCTCGAGGGTGCGGAGGGCCATGTGCTACAGACGCTCGCCGACGTACTCGGTCAGGTCGACGAGACGGTTCGAGTAGCCCCACTCGTTGTCGTACCACGAGGTGATCTTCACGAGACCGCCGATGACCTTGGTGAGGCCGGAGTCGTAGATCGAGGAGTGCGGGTCCGTCGTGATGTCGGTCGACACCAGCGGGTCCTCGCTGTAGAGCAGGATGCCCTTGAGCGGGCCCTCTGCGGCCTCCTTGTACGCGGCGTTGATCTCGTCGACGGTGACCTCGGACTTGGTCTCGAGGGTCAGGTCGGTGATCGAGCCGGTCGGGACCGGGACGCGGAGCGCGAAGCCGTCGAGCTTGCCGGCGAGCTCCGGCATGACCTGGCCGATGGCCTTGGCGGCACCGGTCGAGGTCGGGACGATGTTCAGCGCGGCCGCACGGGCACGACGGGGGTCCTTGTGCGGGCCGTCCTGCAGGTTCTGGTCGGCGGTGTAGGCGTGGATCGTGGTCATGAGGCCACGCTCGATGCCGAACTTGTCGTTGAACACCTTGGCGAGCGGCGCGAGGCTGTTCGTGGTGCAGGACGCGTTCGAGATGATGTTGTGGTTCGCCGGGTCGTACTGGTCTTCGTTCACGCCGAGGACGATGGTGACGTCGTCACCGGTGGCCGGGGCGGAGATGATGACCTTCTTGGCGCCCGCGTCGATGTGCTTCTGCGCATCGGCGGCCTTGGTGAAGAAACCGGTCGACTCGATGACGATGTCGACGCCCAGCTCGCCCCAGGGGAGGTTGGCGGGGTCGCGCTCCGCGAGGACCTTGATGGCCTTGCCGTCGACGACGATGTTGTCGCCGTCGAGCTCGACGGAGACGCCGAGACGACCCGTGATGGAGTCGAACTTCAGCAGGTTCGCCAGAGCGGCGTTGTCGGTGAGGTCGTTCACCGCCACGATCTCGAGGTCGGAGCCCTTCGCGAGGGCGGCCCGGAAGAAGTTGCGGCCGATACGGCCGAAGCCGTTGATACCGATCTTGACGGTCAATGGATCTCCTGGTGGGTGTGGAGCGCCCGAGGGGCGCTGCTTTCGGAGGGCGCTGGCCCTGTCGGGCCCGCGTGTGGTGGACGATACGCCCCGTAACGTCGCCGTAACGACCCTAGCAGTCGGACCCTGCCAGGCCGTGCCGGATGACGGTCCGTCCGGACGGTCCCGCACGGTGTCCTGACGGGCGTCGATGCGGCCCGCGAAGTCGGCCACAGAACGGACGGGAGGCGCGGTGCCAGCTGGCACCGCGCCTCACGTCATGCAGGTCGGACGACCCGTCTCAGACGCCCTCGAGCTCCTCGGGGACGCTCGCTTCCGTGCCGGGGATGCCGAGGTCGGACGCGCGCTTGTCGGCCATCGCGAGGAGTCGGCGGATGCGACCGGCGATGGCGTCCTTCGTCATGGGCGGGTCGGCGTGCTGGCCGAGCTCGTCGAGCGACGCGTCGCGGTGCTGCAGGCGCAGCGCGCCGGCGTACTGCAGGTGGTCGGGGACCTCGTCGCCGAGGATCTCGAGCGCGCGCTCGACGCGGGCGCAGGCGGCGACGGCGGCCTGCGCCGAACGGCGGAGGTTGGCGTCGTCGAAGTTGACGAGGCGGTTCGCGGTCGCACGGACCTCGCGCCGCTGCCGCATCTCCTCCCAGTCGGCGGTGGTGCGGGCCGCACCCATCACCGTGAGCATCTGGCCGATGGCCTCGCCGTCGCGGATGACGACGCGGTGGACGCCCCGGACCTCGCGGCCCTTCGCGGCGACGCCGAGACGCGACGCGGCACCGACGAGGGCCATGGCGGCCTCGTTGCCGGGGCACGTGACCTCGAGCGCTGCGGCCCGGCCCGGGTCGGTCAGCGTGCCGGAGGCGAGGAACGCACCGCGCCAGATCGCGGCGAGGTCCTCTCGGTTGCCCGTGGTGAGCCGGTTCGGCAGCCCGCGGACAGGGCGGCGACGGGCGTCCATCAGACCGGTCTGGCGTGCGAGGGTCTCCCCCGCCTCGAGCACGCGGACCAGGTAGCGGGTGCCACGACGGGACGACGCGGACGAGCCCACCGACGCCTCGCTGCGGACGCCGTACAGCTCGGCGAGGTCCTTGCGGACCCGGTGCACGATGATCCGGGTGTCGAGCTCCACCTCGACCGCGATGCGGCCCGAGATGACGTGCAGGCCACCCGCGAACCGGAGGATCGTGGCCAGTTCGGCGGCGCGGACCGTGTTGCGGTTCACGGCGACCCTGGCCAGTTCGTCCTTGACCTCGGCAGTCAACGGCACAGCATCATTCCTAACGTTCATCTGGTGGTCCCGCGATCCCGGCGGCACGTGCGTGGGGAGCGGCCGGAGGGACGGTCACTCCCGGCCGAGATCTCGGTTCTTCACACGCACGGCGACGCCAGGCATCCCGCGGAGGAGGTTCGCCAACTCGGCGACGATGGCGACCGAGCGGTGCTTCCCGCCGGTACAGCCGATGGCGATCGTAGCGTGTCTTTTGTTCTCGCGCTGGTACCCCTCGAGCACCGGCTCGAGCACGGAGACGTACCGATCGACGAACGGACGGGCTCCGGCCTGGGCCAGGACGTAGTCCGAGACGGGCTGGTCGAGGCCCGTGTGGGCCCGGAGTTCCGGGACCCAGTAGGGGTTCGGCAGGAACCGGACGTCGGCCACCATGTCGGCGTCTGCGGGCAGGCCGTACTTGAACCCGAAGCTCATGAGCGTCACCTGAACACCCACGAAGTGATCGTCGGCGAACTGCTCGGTGACGGTGTTCGCGAGCTGGTGGATGTTGAGGTCCGAGGTGTCGATCACCATGTCGGACGCCTCGCGCAGACCGGCCAACCGGGTCCGCTCGCGCGCGATGCCGTCGAGCAGGGTGTCCTCGCCCTGGAGCGGGTGGGGTCGTCGGACCTGCTCGAAGCGCCGCACCAGGACGGCGTCGGTGGCTTCGAGGAACAGCACCCGGACCCGTGCGGACGTGGTCGACCGCACCTGCTCGACCGCGTGCTCCGGATCCGTGAAGAACCGCCCGCCGCGGACGTCGACGACGGTGGCGATCTTCGGGATCTTCTCGCCGGCGCGGTCCGCCAGCTCGGTGAGCGGTGCCAGCATCTGCGTCGGCAGGTTGTCGACGACGTACCAGCCGAGGTCCTCTAGGGCCTTGCCGACCGTCGAACGCCCGGCGCCGGACATGCCGGTGACGATGAGGATGTCGTGCTGCGACGCGTGCGCGGTCGCTGTGGCGCTGTCGGTCATCTGGGAGTGGGCTCCGTCGTGGCGGCCCGGGCGCGTCGCCCGGGGAGGTCTCGGCTGCGGGACCAGGGTATCGCCAGACAGGTGTCGGGAGGCTCGGGATGCGTCACGTGGGCAGCTGCGGACCGTCGAGGGTCACGTCGGGGACCCGCACCGGGCCCCCGGGGAGCGCCGCAGCGTCCGCGGGGTCCGTCGTGTCCGGCTGGTCCGTCTCGGCGTCCGGCGCGCTCGTCGGGCTCGCCGTACTGGTGGCCGGCGCACTCGTCGGGGTCTGCTGCAGCTTCGTGACGACTGCCGCGGCGGTCGCCGGACCGACACCGTTGACCTCGCTGATCTCGTCGGCCGTGGCCTCGCGCAGCCGCGCCACCGAACCGAAGTGCTTCAGCAGTGCGTTGACGCGGGTCGGACCGAGCCCGGGGATCTCCGACAGCCGGGACCGCACGTCGCGCTTGCGGCGGGTGCGCTGGTGGGTGATCGCGAACCGGTGTGCCTCGTCACGGATGCGCTGGATGAGGAAGAGCGCCTCGGAGTTGCGCGGCATGATCACCGGGAAGTCGTCGTCGGGCAGCCAGAGCTCCTCGAGACGCTTCGCGATGCCGACCAATGCGATGTCGTGCACCCCGGCTTCGTCCAGCGCACGCTTGGCGGCCTGCACCTGGGGTTGCCCACCGTCGACGATGAGCAGTTGCGGGCGGTAGGCGAACCGCTTCGAGGGCTTGGAGCCCTCGACCACCTCGGCGCTCGTCACGTCGGGGACGTCCGGCAGGTCGGCGTCCTCGTCGAGGCGCGCCAGACGCCGGGAGAGCACCTGGTACATGCTGTCGGTGTCGTCGGTGGTCTCGGCGATCGTGTAGCGGCGGTACTGGTCCTTGCGGGGCAGGCCGTCCTCGAACACCACCATCGAGGCCACGACGTTGGTCCCCTGCAGGTGCGAGATGTCGTAGCACTCCATGCGGAGCGGGGCCTCGGTCATGCCGAGGGCGTCCTGGATGTCGGCGAGGGCCGCGGAGCGCGTCGTGTAGTCCGCGGACCGCTTCGTCTTGTAGAGCATCAGCGCCTGGGCGGCGTTCTGGGCGGCCGTGCGGGCCAGGCCGGCCCGGTCACCGCGCTGCGCCGTGCTGAGCTTCGTGCCGCGGCCGCCCCGTCGTTCGCTGAGCCACTGCTGCAGTGCGTCGGCGTCCTCGGGCAGGGTCGGCACCACGACCTCGCGCGGGGGTTCCTCGGCGACGGCGGCCGGCGTGAGCTCGTTGTCGGCGTAGACGCCCTGCACGATCTGCTCGACCAGGTCACCGGTCGAGATGTCGAGTTCCTTGTCGACGACCCATCCGCGGACACCACGGATGCGCCCGCCACGGACCGAGAACAGCTGGACGGCGGCGGCGAGTTCGTCCTCGGCAATGCCGAACAGGTCGAGGTCCACCGAGTCGCGGAGCACCACGGCCGACTTCTCGAGCACCGCCTCGAGCGCCTCGACCTGGTCGCGGAACTTCGCGGCCTGTTCGTACTGCATCGCATCGGCCGATGCGCCCATGCGCTGGCGCAGCTCGGTGATCACCCGGCGGTCGTAGCTGTTCATGAACCGCACGAACTCCTCGACGAGCGCACGGTGCTCCTCGATGGTGACGCGCTGCGAGCAGGGACCGCCGCACTTGCCGATCTGCCCGGGGAAGCAGGGCTTGCCCGTCTGCATCGCGCGCTTGTACGACGAGTCCGAGCAGGTGCGGATCGGGAACACCTTGATCATCAGGTCGATCGTGTCGTGCACCGCCCAGATCTTCGGGTACGGCCCGAAGTACTTCGCACCCTTGATCTTCCGGTTCCGCGTGACCATCACCCGTGGGGCCTCGTCCGCCATGGTGATCGCCATGTACGGGTACGACTTGTCGTCGCGGAACTTGACGTTGAACGGCGGGTCGAACTCCTTGATCCAGGTGTACTCGAGCTGCAGTGCCTCGATCTCGGAGCCGACCGTCGTCCACTCGACGCTGCGGGCCGTCAGCACCATCCGCCGGGTGCGTTCGTGCAGCGTCGGCAGCGGTGCGAAGTAGTTGCTCAGCCGGGCGCGGAGGTTCTTCGCCTTGCCGACGTAGAGCACCCGGCCGGCCTCGTCACGCCATCGGTAGACGCCCGGGTCGGTCGGGATCTCCCCCGCCTTCGGGCGCCACGGGACGGTGTCCGCCACCTACCGTGCACCCGCCTTCTGCTTGGTCGACTTCTTCGGTCGGCTCGCCGAGCGGGCTTCGACCGCCTGCTGCTTGCCGACCCGGGCGTCCTGCGCGTCGAAGATCTCGCGCAGGAAGACGCCCGTGAAGCTCTCCGGCACGTCCGCGACGTGCTCCGGGGTGCCGGTCGCGAGCACGGTGCCGCCGCCGGCACCGCCCTCTGGGCCCATGTCGATGACCCAGTCGGCCGACTTGATCACGTCGAGGTTGTGCTCGATCGTGATGACGGTGTTGCCCTTGTCGACCAGGCTCTGCAGCACCAGGAGGAGCTTGCGGACGTCCTCGAAGTGCAGACCCGTCGTCGGCTCGTCGAGCACGTAGACGGTCCGGCCGTTCGAGCGGCGCTGCAGCTCGGTGGCGAGCTTCACGCGCTGTGCCTCGCCACCGGAGAGCGTGGTCGCGCTCTGGCCGAGACGGACGTACCCGAGACCCACGTCGACGAGGGTCGCCATGTAGCGGTGGATCGCGGAGATCGGCTCGAAGAACTCGGCCGCCTCGCTGATCGGCATGTCCAGGACCTCGGAGATGCTCTTGCCCTTGTAGTGGACCTGGAGCGTCTCGCGGTTGTAGCGCGCACCGCCGCAGACCTCGCACGCGACGTAGACGTCGGGCAGGAAGTTCATCTCGATCTTGATCGTGCCGTCGCCGGAGCAGTTCTCGCACCGGCCACCCTTCACGTTGAAGCTGAACCGACCGGGCTGGTAGCCACGGGTCTTCGCCTCGGGTGTCTCGGCGAACAGCTGCCGGATCCGGTCGAACACGCCCGTGTAGGTCGCCGGGTTCGACCGCGGCGTGCGGCCGATCGGTGCCTGGTCGACGTGCACGACCTTGTCGAGCTGGTCGAGCCCCTTGACGCGGGTGTGCTTGCCGGCGATGTGCCGCGCACCGTTGAGCTGGTTCGCGAGCACCTTGTACAGGATGTCGTTGACCAGGGTGGACTTGCCCGACCCGCTCACGCCGGTGACCGCGGTGAACACCCCGAGCGGGAAGTCGGCGTCGATCGTCTTCAGGTTGTTCGCCCGTGCACCCTGCACGCTGATGGTGCGCTTCAGGTTGACCTTGCGGCGCTCGGCGGGGACCTCGATCGCACGACGGCCGGCGAGGTAGTCCCCCGTCACCGACTCGCGGTTCGCGATGATGCCCTCGTACGAGCCCGAGTGCACGACGTTGCCGCCGTTGACGCCGGCCCCGGGGCCGATGTCGACGACCCAGTCGGCGGTGCGGATGGTGTCCTCGTCGTGCTCGACGACGATCAGCGTGTTGCCGAGGTCCTTGAGCTTGACCAGGGTGTCGATGAGACGGCGGTTGTCGCGCTGGTGCAGCCCGATGCTCGGCTCGTCGAGCACGTACAGCACGCCGGTCAGGCCGGAGCCGATCTGCGTCGCGAGACGGATGCGCTGTGCTTCGCCACCGGACAGCCCGCCGGCGCCGCGCGCCAGGGTCAGGTAGTTCAGGCCGACCTCGAGCAGGAACTCGAGGCGCGCCCGGATCTCGCGCAGGACCGCCGCGGCGATGTGCGCTTCGCGGTCGGTGAGCGTCAGGGTGTCCATGAACGCGTACGCGTTGTCGAGGGACATGTCGGTGACGTCGGCGATGCTGCGGCCGTCGACCGTGACCGCCAGGACCTCGGGCTTGAGGCGCGTGCCGTCGCACACCGGGCACGGGACCTCGCGCAGGTAGCCCTGGAAGCGCTGGCGCTGCGAGTCCGATTCGGCCTCGGCGAACTTGCGCTCGATGTAGGGCATGACGCCCTCGAACCCGCTGGTGTAGCGCATCTCGCGGCCGAACCGGTTGCGCCAGGACACCGACACTTGGAAGTCCTTGCCCGTCAGGATCGCGGCCTGCACCGAGGCGTCGAGCTGGCTCCACGGGGTGTCGAGCGTGAACCCGAGGTCCTTGCCGAGGCCGGCGAGGAGCTTCTCGAAGTACGAGTACAGCCCGCTCGCTCCGGTCCAGGGCAGCAGGACGCCGTCGCGCAGCGAGGCATCGGGGTCGCCGAGCACCAGGTCCGGGTCGACCGACATGCGCGTGCCGAGCCCGGAGCACTCCGGGCAGGCGCCGAACGGCGCGTTGAACGAGAACGTGCGGGGCTCGATCTCGGTCAGCGCGAGCGGGTGGTTGTTCGGGCACGACAGGTTCTCGGAGTAGGTGCGCACCGCACCGGGGCCGTCGTGGTCGACCAGGTCGATGCCGACGGTGCCACCGGTCAGGCGCAGTGCCGTCTCCAGCGAGTCGGTGAGCCGACCGAGGATGTCGTCGTTCGACACCAGACGGTCGACGATCACCGAGATGTCGTGCTTGACCTGCTTCTTGAGCTTCGGCGGGTCGCTGAGCTGGATGCGCTCACCGTCGACGATCGCGCGGGCGTAGCCGGACGCCGCGAGCTCCTGGAAGAGGTCGACGAACTCGCCCTTCTTCTTGGAGATGACCGGGGCGAGCACCTGGAAGCGCGTGCCGGACTCGAACTCCATGAGCTGGTCGGCGATCTGCTGCACGGTCTGCTTGCTGATGACCTCGCCGCACGTCGGGCAGTGCGGCACCCCGATGCGCGCCCAGAGCAGACGCATGTAGTCGTAGACCTCGGTGATCGTGCCCACCGTCGACCGCGGGTTGCGGTTCGTCGACTTCTGGTCGATCGACACCGCGGGCGACAGCCCTTCGATGAAGTCGACGTCGGGCCGGTCGACCTGGCCGAGGAACTGCCGCGCGTAGGCGGACAGGGACTCGACGTAGCGTCGTTGCCCCTCGGCGAAGATCGTGTCGAAGGCCAGCGACGACTTGCCGGATCCGGACAGGCCGGTGAAGACCACGAGGGAGTCACGGGGGATCTCGAGGTCGACGTTCCGGAGGTTGTGCACCCGGGCCCCGCGGACGCTGAGCGTCGAGGAGCCGGTCGGGACGGTCACGCCGGGGAGGTGGGGGTCGGTCGGCTCGCCGAAGGCGTTCCGGCCCGAGGTCGCGGTGCCGCGGTCAGAGGTGATTGTCATCGCCGTCGATTGTACGAAAGGGGTCCGACATCCGCCCGCGAGTCGGTGGTCAGACGAGTGCGTCGAGAGCGAACGCGGCCCCGGAACGACGTTCGCTGGCCGTCCAGAGACGCGCGGCAGCGGTCCGGTCGTGTGCACGCGGCTCGGCACGGACCACGGCTGCGGGTCCGCGCAGCTGCATCCACCCGGCCGGGCCCCAGTACTCCCCCGAGCGGACGTCCGCGGCGACCGCAGCGTGCACGAGGGGCTCGGCACCGGCGTCCTTGCCCTGGGCGTACAGCCGCTGCGCCGGCCGGGTCCACGCGGGTTCCGGGCGGGACGGCGCGACGTCCGGGCGCTCCGGAGAGAGGGCGTCGAGCGACAGCCCGGGGTGCGCGACCACGCTGGCAACGGACGAGCCCGCATCCGCCAACCGCTGGGCGAGTTCGAAGCCGAACAGCATCACCGCGAGCTTGCTGCGGCCGTACTGCCGGTAGCTGGAGTAGCGGCCGACACGGAACGGGTCGCCCGGGTCGAGGCGGGCCCACCGGTGCGCGATCGACCCGAGGTGCACGACGCGGCCGCTGCGCTGTTCGAGCAGCGGCATCGTCAGCGCCGTCCAGGCGAAGTGCCCCAGGTGGTTCGTGCCGATCTGCAGCTCGGTGCCCTGCGCGGTGGTGCTCGGGGTCGAGGCCCCGACGACTCCGGCGTTGTTCACGATCGCGTCGACGCCGTCCGGTTCGAGGGCCGCGAGCTCGTCGGCGGCGGCACGGACGGAGTCGAGGTCGGCGAGGTCGAGGTGCACGTGCGCCAACGACGCCCCGTCCACGTGCCGGCGGATGCTCTGCTCCGCCGCAGCGGCGCGACCGCGGTCGCGGGTGGCGAGCACGACCCGGTGCCCCGACGCGGCGAGCTGCTCGGCCGCGTGGTACCCGAGGCCCGCGCTCGCCCCGGTGACGACGACCGTGCGGCGACCGTCAGCTGACATGCCCGGCCGATTCCATCTGCCGCAGTGCCTTCTTCAGGTCCTGCACCTCGTCACGGAGTCGCGCGGCGAGTTCGAACTTCAGCTCCGCCGCGGCCTGCAGCATCTGGTCGTTGAGGTCGCCGATCGTCGCCTCGAGCTGGGTCGCGCCCTCGCCCGCGATGCCGCCGCGCTTCAGGTTCGGCGTGGGCGAGCGGCGGCCGTCGGCGCCGGGACGACCCTGCAGCAGCGCCTTGGTGTCGTCGTTCTCGCGCTGCAGCACCTCGGTGATGTCGGCGATCTTCTTGCGGAGCGGCTGCGGGTCGATGCCGCGCTCCAGGTTGTACGCGACCTGCTTCTCGCGACGACGATCGGTCTCCTCGATCGCGGTCTTCATCGAGTCGGTCATCTTGTCGGCGTACATGAGCACCTGGCCCGACACGTTGCGGGCCGCGCGACCGATCGTCTGGATGAGCGACGTCGACGACCGCAGGAAGCCTTCCTTGTCGGCGTCGAGGATGGCCACCAGGGACACCTCGGGCAGGTCGAGGCCTTCTCGCAGCAGGTTGATGCCGACGAGCACGTCGTAGACGCCCTGTCGCAGTTCGGTCAGGAGCTCGACGCGCTTGAGCGTGTCGACGTCGGAGTGCAGGTACCGCACCCGCACACCCGCGTTGCCGAGGAAGTCGGTCAGTTCTTCCGCCATGCGCTTCGTCAGGGTCGTGACGAGCACGCGCTCGTCCTTGTCGACGCGCTGCTTGATCTCCTCGAGCAGGTCGTCGATCTGGCCGTCGCTCGGCTTCACCACGATCTCGGGGTCGACCAGGCCGGTCGGGCGGATGATCTGCTCGACCACGCTGTCCGTGATGCCGAGCTCGTACCGACCGGGGGTCGCCGACAGGAAGACCTTCTGCCCGACGCGGTCGAGGAACTCCTCGAACCGCAGCGGACGGTTGTCGAGTGCGCTCGGCAGCCGGAACCCGTGGTCGACGAGGGTGCGCTTGCGCGAGGCGTCGCCTTCGTACATCGCACCGATCTGCGGCACGGTGACGTGCGACTCGTCGATGACGATGAGGAAGTCGTCGGGGAAGTAGTCGATGAGGCAGTGCGGCGCCTCGCCCGCGACGCGGCCGTCCATGTGCCGCGAGTAGTTCTCGATGCCCGAGCAGAAGCCGATCTGCTCCATCATCTCGATGTCGAACGTGGTGCGCATGCGGAGCCGTTGGGCCTCGAGCAGCTTGCCCTGTCCCTCGAGCTCGGCCAGGCGCTCGGCGAGCTCGACCTTGATGTCGGCGATCGCGCGGTGCATGACGTCGGTGTCGGCGACGTAGTGCGACGCCGGGAAGATCGACACGGCAGGCAGGTCGTCGATCACGTTGCCGGTCAGGGGGTGCAGCGAGGAGAGCGCTTCGATCTCGTCCCCGAACATCTCGATCCGGATGGCGTGCTCTTCGTACATCGGGATGATCTCGATGGTGTCGCCGCGCACGCGGAAGGTACCGCGGGCGAAGTCGACGTCGTTGCGCTGGTACTGCATCGAGACGAACTTGCGCACGAGCTGGTCGCGCGAGATCGTCTGCCCGACGTGCAGTGCCACCGAGGCGTTCATGTACTGCTCGGGTGTGCCGAGGCCGTAGATGCAGGACACGGTCGACACCACGACGACGTCGCGCCGGCTGAGCAGCGAGTTGGTCGTCGAGTGCCGGAGCCGCTCGACCTCGGCGTTGACCGAGGAGTCCTTCTCGATGAAGGTGTCCGTCTGCGGGACGTACGCCTCGGGCTGGTAGTAGTCGTAGTAGGACACGAAGTACTCGACCGCGTTGTTCGGCATCAGACTGCGGAACTCGTTCGCCAACTGGGCGGCGAGGGTCTTGTTGTGCGCGAGCACGAGCGTCGGCCGCTGCACCTGCTCGATGAGCCACGCGGTCGTCGCCGACTTGCCCGTACCGGTCGCACCGAGCAGCACGACGTCGGTCTCACCGGCGTTGATGCGCCCGGCGAGCTCGGCGATGGCCGCTGGCTGGTCGCCACTCGGCGTGTACTCGCTGATGACCTCGAACGGACGTACCGCTCGGGTCGGTTCGATCGCAACACCCATGCCGTCAACGGTAGTCGGCACCCCTGACACCGGCGCCCCTGCTCGCCCTGGGCGTATCGTCCTCGCCAAGCAGCCTCCAAGTCCGCTGATAACCAGCGGGCATAGCGTCCGGTCCGTTCAGCAACCCGATCGCTCCGCACGTCCCCGACGAGCCAGCACGAGCCACACCCGAAGAGGCCCCATGACGACGGCGACCCCCGCCGCACCGACGACGGGCACCCCGTTCCGCGGTCGCATCCGCGGACGAGTGCTCATCCTGCTCTGTTTCATGTACGCGATCTCGTACATCGACCGGACGAACATCTCGACGGCGCTGCCGCACATCACCGAGGAGTTCGGCTTCAACGAGGCCACCGCGGGCCTGATCGTGTCCGCGTTCTCGCTGCCGTACGCGCTGCTGCAGGTCTTCGGCGGCACGATCAGCGAGAAGGCCGGACCGCGCAAGGCCCTCTTCGTCATCACCGTGGTGTGGGGCGTCGCGACACTGTGGACCGGCTTCGCCGTCGGCTTCTGGACCCTGTTCGCGGCCCGGGCGCTCCTCGGGCTCAGCGAGGCCGCGGCGTTCCCGACCGCGACCCAGGCCATGACCCGTTGGATCCCCCGCGACCGCAACGGCTTCGCGCAGGGCGTCGTGCACTCCGCGGCCCGGCTCGGCAACGCGCTGGCTCCGCTGCTCGTCGCCTGGGTGATCGGTTCGACGGGCAGCTGGCGGTGGGCGTTCTTCGCCACGGCGGTCCTGTCCTTCGCCTGGGGCATCGTCTGGTTCGTCTGGTTCCGCGACAAGCCCGAGTCCACGAAGGGCATCACGCAGGTCGAGATCGACGAGCTCCCGCCCGTCGAGACGCGTGCGACCCGTCCGCCGGTGCCGTGGCGGCAGATGGCGCGGCAGATCCTGCCGGTGACCTTCGTCGACTTCGGCTACGGCTGGACCCTCTGGGTGTTCCTCACGTGGCTGCCGACGTTCCTCAGCTCGACGTACGGGCTCGAGATCGGCGACTTCGCGCTGTTCACCACGCTCATCCTGCTCGCCGGCGTCGTCGGGGACACGGTCGGCGGCATGCTCAGCGACCGGATCATCCACCGCGGCGGCAACACCCGGAACGCCCGCCGGACCGTCCTGGTGATCGGACTCGGTGGCTCGCTCGTCTGCCTCGTCCCGCTCGTCATCGGGCAGGGCCTGCTCGTCGCGACGATCTCGCTGGCGCTGTCGTTCTTCTTCCTGGAGCTCTGCAACGCGAACCTCTGGGCGATCCCGATGGACGTCGCCCCGCAGTGGTCCGGCACCGCGTCCGGCTTCATGAACACCGGCTTCGGCATCGCCGGCGTGGTCTCCCCGATCGTCTTCGGACTGCTCATCGACGCGTCCGGCTGGCAGCTGCCGTTCGCCCTGTCGTGCGTGCTGCTCGGCGCCGCAGCGGTCGTGGCGTGGTTCATGAAGCCGCAGCGGCTCACGTCGACGAACGGCGTCCTCGAGGTCGGCACCCCCGCCGCCGAGCAGCGCGCCCCCTGACCCGCGACGCGCACTGTCGGCGGCACGCCGTGCCGAATCGGGCGTACCTGGTCGAGGGGAACGACCAGGTACGCCCGATTCCGCTGTCCGCAACGGGACGCACCGGACGTGCGCGGAGCCCTGGTGGTCCCCGACCGCCGGACGGGAGGCCCGGGTCCGGCCCGACCCGCGCCTCCCGTCCGCCGCGCAACGCGTCCACAGCCTCGCAGCGCGTCCGACGCCGCGCACAGCAAGCAGGAACGGGCGTCCCTGGTCGGGAGAACCGACCAGGGACGCCCGGGGTGCGCGGGTCAGCGCTGCGGGCCGCGCGCCCGACGCTGGGCGCGGGACGCGAGCGACGGCCGGCCGGTGAGCGGCACGCTCAGCGGCGTCCACCGGAACGCCTCGGTGACCGCCACGGACAGCACCACCACGAGCAGGTACGTGACGAGCGTCAGCCACGGACGCGGCACCACGGCCTCGAGCCAGCTGTCGCCGTACAGCAGGATCCAGATCAGGAACGGGTGACTCAGGAAGATCCCGAACGACCGGTCCGAGGCGTAGTCCACGAAGCGCGCGGCCGGGCTGCCGGGGCGCCGACGGTCCGCCCAGCGCGCACCGATCGCCAGGAAGCCGACGAACACCGCGGTGCTCCACACGGCCTCGATCGGCTGCAGTGGTGTCCCGGCGGCGTAGAGCGACTGGCCGAGGGCGACCTGGAGCGCCCAGACGCCGAGCGTCAGCGCGCCGACGCCGGCGAAGGCCCAGAGCACGGCCCGGCGGTGCACCCGGATGAACCGGAGGAACGCGTCGGCGTGGTCGGCGGCGATCGCCCCGGAGACGATGAAGAACACGTACGAGAAGAAGAACTGCTTCTGGTAGCCGTGCAACCAGGCATCGCTCGCCGGGAAGTACTTGTACCCGGCGAACACGACGAGCTGCACGATCAGCGCGACGACGAGCGTCGTGACGTGGTGCCCCCGGGTCTTCCGGACCAGCCACACGATGACCGGCAGCAGCAGGTACACCTGCATGGTCACGAGCAGGAAGTACAGGTGGTACCAGGACGAGCCGGTGACGATGCCCTCGGCGAGAGTGCGCACCAGGTCGGGCACGTCGCCCCGACGCGTGCTGCTGACGAGCCAGCTCGAACCGACGTACACGACCGACCACGCCAGGTACGGCACCCCGACGAGCAGGAACCGCTTCGGCCAGAACTGCGCCATCGGCCGCGGCCGCAGTGTGTAGCTGTAGACGAGCACGAACGCCGTCAGCGAGAAGAAGACGAGCCGGGTGAAGTGCAGCAGGGCGAGCAGCGCGTTCAGGCCGACGTCGTCGGACGCGGCCGTGTGGCTGGTGGTGTGCACGCCGATGACGCAGGCGAAGGTCAGGATCCGGAGGACGTCGACCTCGTACAGGTGGCGTGGCTTGCCCGCCGCGGTGCGGGTCGGGGTCTGGACCTGTGGCTGCTGCGGCTGGCCCTGTGGCTGCGGCTGGGACTGCGCCTGGGCCTGGGCCTGCGGCTGCGGCAGGGCGCCGGTCACGACGGCTGCGCCATCGTCCGCACCTTCGCCCGCTGCACCTTGCCGGTGGGCGCGCGCGGCAGGTCGGGGACGACGATGATCTCGACGGGGCGGCGGAAGCGGGTCAGGTGGGCCTCGGCGCGCGCGGTCAGGTCGGCGACGAGCCCAGCGGCGTCGACCGGGGCCGCAGCAGCGGCGACCGCGCCGGCGTCGTCCGCTGCCTCGGCTTCGTCCGCTGCGTCCTGCTCCACGATCACGTACGCCACCGGGACGGCCCCGAGCACGTCGTCCGGCCGCCCGACCACCACGGCCTCGAGCACCCGGGGGTCGCCGAGCAGGACGTCCTCGACCTCGGAGGGGTAGACCTTCTCGCCGCCACGGTTGATGACGTCGTCGGAGCGTCCCGCGAGCGAGACCCAGCCGTCCGCAGCGACGGACCCCACGTCGCCGGTGCTCAGCCAGCCGTCGGCGTCGAAGCGGTCGGATGCGCGCCCGAACAGGTAGCGCTCGACGATCCCCGGGCCGCGCACCCACAGCGCACCGACCTCGTCGGCGGGCAGGGCTGCGCCGTCCTCGTCGCGTGCCTGCACCTCGGATCCGACGGGCACGCCGACGGTCCCGGGGCGAGCAGGCGCGTCCAGCGGTGTCGCGGTGATCTGCGACGCGCCTTCGGTCATCCCCCAGCTCACGACGAGCGGGACGTCCCCGAGTGCGCTGCGCACCGGGTCCGGCAGCGGTGCCGAAGCGCTCCGGACGAACCGGAGGCCCTCCGGGAAGTCCAGTGGCCCGGTCTTCGCGAGCACGGCGAGGATCGCCGGCACCGCGTTCAGCCAGGTGATGCGCCGCTCGGCGAGCAGTTCCCAGAACCCGGTCCGCCGGAAGCGCACGTCGAGCACGAGCGTCGCACCGGCGACGAGCGTCGCCAGCAGGCCGACGACCTCGGCGTTGACGTGGAACAGCGGCAGCGAGTTGAACCCGCGGTCGCGGCCCGTCAGCCCGTTGTGCCGCGCGACCGCCCGCGCGACGAACAGCAGTTGCGACTCCGGCAGCTCGACGCCCTTCGGAGCGCCGGTCGAGCCGGAGGTGAAGAGCACCACCGACCCCTCGCCCGGTGCGTCCGGACTCTGCGTGGGGACGTCTCCGTCACGGACGGCGGCCGGGAGGAACGTGGCCGCGTCGATCCCGCTGGCGGGCACCCCGGGGACGGTCCCGTCCACGGCGCGGTCCGACACCACGATCGAGGCCCCGCCGATCAGGTCGGCGAGACGGGCCGGCTCGGTCGCCGGCTGTCCGGTGTCGACCGGGACGGCACGGCGCCCGGTCGCCACGGCGGTCAGGTGCACCACGGCGAACGCGAGGGGGTCGCCGACGTCGACGAGGACGGCTCCGGAGGCGGGCACGCCGATCGCGTCGAACGTCGCGGACCAGGCGGTCACGGCGTCCTCGAGCGCTCGGTATGTCAGGACGCGCGCGGAACGCGCGTCCTCCAGGTAGGGGCGCTCGGGGATCTCCGCCGCGCGGTCGCGGATGAGCGAGCGCAGGTCGGGTTCTCCGTCGACGGGCTGCACCAGCAGAGGCTATTGCGCGAGCCTATGAGCCGTCAGAGGGGAACCGGTGCAGCATCCACTGCCAGAGCGCGGTCATCCGGGGGTCCCCGTCCGGTCCGAGCGGCGTGGAGTCCTTGATGATGAACGAGTGCGCCTTCCCCCGGCCCCGGACGTCGGTCAGGATCGCGTGCGGGTCCGCGTCGGCGGGCGGTGGATCGGTGTCCGTCCGGAAGGGGCCGTCGACGCCGTCGTACCCGAGCACTCGCCACGACCCGGTGATCCGCGGACCGAAGGCGTCGCGGACGTCGTCGACGGCGTACATCCGGGCGACGGGGGTCTTGCCGGGCCGGTTCATCCACGCCGCGTGCGCCGGACCCCGTGACTCGACGGGCGACGAGAACATCAGTGCGCCGCGGACGGACCGGATGTGCGCGATGTACGCCGCCTCGCCGCCGCCCTGCGAGTGTCCGGCCACGACGATGTCCCGCCAGGCGATGTCGTCGTCGCCCTGCACGAAGCGGCCCCACCCGCCGTCGGGGTCGTGGTCGTCGAGGTAGGCCACCGCGTCACGGAAGCGCGACACGATCGACCCGGCGGGCGTCACCGAGCTGAACTCGGACTGGCGGGTGCCGTCGAACCGGTTGCGCTGCACCATGCCGTAGCAGCCGGCGTCGGCCTCGCACGTGCCGGAGAGGGTGCGTCCGAGGTTCCAGTAGTCCAGCCCGAGCACGTGGTACCCGTCGGCGAGGGCCTGCCCGAGGAACCGCTGGTACTCCGCCGGGCGGGACCTCGTGGCGGGCAGGAACAGCAGCAGGGGGCCGCCTGCCGAGGTGCGGGCGGCGAAGTCGTCGCGGTTCGGGGTGAGCCGTTCGCCGCTCACGGTGCCGAGCCGGAACCGGTGGAACTCCCCCTCGGGTCCGCGCCCGTCGCCCGATGGCGGCGCGGCGGCGTGCGAGCGGTCGATCGTCGGGACGCGTCCCTCGTCCTCGATGCGCTGCGCACCGAGGAGGTTCGCCGCGACCAGCGCGCCGCCGCCGATCGCGACGAGCACGATCGCGGCGAGCACGAGCAGCAACCGGTGCTTCACGAGGTGATCCGCAACCACACCTCGTCGGCGGATCGGATCGTCTGGTCGAGTGTGCCCGTCGCGTCGACGACGTGGTCGGCGAGGGCGAGTCGGTCGGCGTCACTCGCCTGAGCGGCCACCCGGCGCTCGGCCTCGTCGCGTTCCATGGCACGGTGCTCCACCAGCCGCTCGATGCGCTGCGCAGCGGGGGCGTCGACGACCACGACCGCATCGAACCGCAGCGGGCGGGATCCTCGGGCCTCGGCGAGCAGGGGCACGTCGTACACGACGACGGTGTCCGGGTCGGCGGCCTCAGCCGCGTCGAAGGCACGCTGGGCGAGCCACCAGACCTCGGGGTGGGTGATCGCCTCGAGGTCCTTGCGTGCCGCGGGGTCGGAGAACACGATCGCTCCGAGCGCGGGACGGTCGAGCGAACCGTCGGCCGCGATCACCGAGGAGCCGAACCGCTCGGCGACCTGTGCGAGCCCGGGGCTGCCGGGTGCGACGGCGTCCCGCGCCAGCCGGTCGGCGTCGACGACGACGCCGCCGTGCTCCGCCCAACGCCTGGAGACCGTCGACTTGCCCGCGGCGATGCCGCCCGTGAGACCGATGATGCGCACTGCGACAGGCTAACGACCCGCAGCGTCGAAACGCCGGAAGCCCGGCACCCCCTCGGGGGATGCCGGGCTTCCGGTCAGTGCGACTCGCTCGATCAGTTGGTCGAGCTGAGCTTCTCGCGGAGCGCCGCCAGCGAAGCGTCGTCGGCGAGGGGGCTTGCGCCACCGGTCTCGCTCGAGAACGACGACGAAGAGGAAGCGGACGACGTCGATGCGCCGGCCGGGAGGTCGAAGCCACCCTTTTCCTCGTCGGCGATGGTCTTCGCGACCTGCGCCTTGTGGGCTTCCCAACGACCCTGGGCGGCCGCGTACTGGCCCTCCCACTCGGTGCGCTGGGTGTCGTAGCCCTCGAGCCACTCGTTCGTCTCCGGGTCGAAGCCGTCCGGGTACTTGTAGTCACCCTTGTCGTCGTACTCGGTCGGCATGCCGTAGAGCGCCGGGTCGAACTCGGTGCCCTCGGGGTCCACGCCCTCGTTCGCCTGCTTGAGGCTGAGCGAGATGCGGCGACGGTCGAGGTCGATGTCGATGATCTTGACGAAGACCTCGTCGTTGACCGAGACGACCTGCTCGGCGAGCTCGACGTGCTTGTTCGAGAGCTCGGAGATGTGCACCAGGCCCTCGATGCCGTCGGCAACGCGGACGAAAGCACCGAACGGGACGAGCTTCGTGACCTTGCCCGGTGCGATCTGACCGATCGCGTGGGTGCGGGCGAAGACCTGCCACGGGTCCTCCTGCGTCGCCTTGAGCGAGAGCGACACGCGCTCACGGTCCAGGTCGACCTCGAGGATCTCGACGGTGACTTCCTGACCGACCTCGACGACCTCGCTGGCGTGCTCGATGTGCTTCCAGCTGAGCTCGGAGACGTGGACGAGACCGTCGACGCCGCCGAGGTCCACGAACGCACCGAAGTTGACGATCGAGGACACGATGCCCTTGCGGACCTGGCCCTTGTGCAGGTTGTTGAGGAACGTGGTCCGGGACTCGGACTGCGTCTGCTCGAGGAGCGCACGGCGCGACAGGACCACGTTGTTGCGGTTCTTGTCGAGCTCGAGGATCTTCGCCTCGATCTCCTGGCCGAGGTACGGCGTGAGGTCGCGGACGCGACGGAGCTCGATGAGCGAGGCGGGGAGGAAGCCGCGGAGACCGATGTCGACGATCAGGCCACCCTTGACGACCTCGATGACCGTGCCGGTCACGACGCCGTCGGACTCCTTGATCTTCTCGACGTCGCCCCATGCGCGCTCGTACTGCGCACGCTTCTTGGACAGGATGAGGCGGCCTTCCTTGTCCTCCTTCTGGAGGACCAGGGCCTCGACCTCGTCGCCGACCTCGACGACCTCGTTGGGGTCGACGTCGTGCTTGATCGAGAGCTCGCGCGAGGGGATGACGCCCTCGGTCTTGTAACCGACGTCGAGGAGGACCTCGTCGCGGTCGATCTTCACGACGGTGCCGGAGATGAGATCACCGTCGTTGAAGAACTTCAGGGTCTTCTCGACCTCGGCCAGGAAGTCATCAGCCGAACCGATGTCGTTGATGGCGACCTGCTTAGGAGCCTTGGTCGTAGTGGTTGTCATGTAGAGATTGCTCCGAACGGACATGAGTCGGGCCGTGGCGGGCGAGGAGTCGAGACCCCCGTGGTGCACCGCCGTGGCGATTGATTGTGTGACGCGGATTGCGCCGCACAAGTCTAACCGCACCGGCGGAGCCCCCACAACCGGGCGTGTCGCCCGCGCGTCAGCCGAGCAGCGCGCTCCGCAGCGTGTCGAGACCGATGCTGCCGAGGGCGAGCGCACGACGGTGGAACGACTTCAGGTCGAAGTCGGCGCCTTCGCGGGCAGCGACCTCGTCGCGGATCGACTCCCACACGCGCTGGCCCACCTTGTACGAGGGCGCCTGTCCGGGCCACCCGAAGTACCGCGCGACCTCGAACTGCACGAACGCGTCGTCCATGTTCACGTTCTCGCGCATGAAGTCGAGGGCGTACTCCCACGTCCAGCCGCCGCCGTCCGGGTTGGTCTTCTGCAGGTGCACGCCGATGTCGAGCACCACGCGGGCGGCACGCATGCGCTGGCCGTCGAGCATGCCCAGCCGGTCGCCGTCGTCGTCGAGGAACCCGAGCTGCTCCATCAGGCGCTCGGCGTAGAGCGCCCAGCCCTCGACGTGTCCGGACGAGCCGGACAGCTGGCGGCGCCACGTGTTGAGCTCACCGCGGTTGTAGACGCCCTGGCTGATCTGCAGGTGGTGACCGGGGACGCCCTCGTGGTAGACGGTCGTCTTCTCGCGCCAGGTGCCGAACTCGGTCACGCCCTCGGGCACCGACCACCACATCCGGCCAGCGCGCGAGAAGTCGTCGGACGGCCCGCTGTAGTAGATCCCGCCCTCCTGCGTCGGGGCGATGCGGCACTCCAGCCGGCGGATCGGGTCCGGGATGTCGAAGTACGTGCCGGCCATCGCCGCGACGGAGGCGTCGCTCGTCTCCTGCATCCAGCGCTGCAGGGCGTCCGTGCCGTGCAGGATCCGCGACGGGTCGGTGTCCAGCACCTCGATCGCCCGGGCGACGCTCGCACCCGGCTCGATCCGGTCCGCGATCCGCTCCTGCTCGTCACGCATGCGGGCGAGTTCCTCGAGGCCCCACTCGTACGTCTCGTCGAGGTCGACGACGGCGCCGAGGAACCGGCGGGAGTGCAGTTCGTAGGCCTCGCGCCCGACGGCGTCGACCGGGGTGGCGAGCGGCAGCAGCTCGTGCTCGAGGAACTGCCCGAGGCTCCGGTACGCGGCCGACGCGACCTCGGCCCCGCGGGTCAGCTCGGCACGGAGCGAGTCCGGCACGGGAGCGCCGTCGTCGAACGCCGCACCCTCGGCGAGCCGGCGGAAGAAGCCGTCCTCGGCACCGTTGCGGGCGGCCTGCTCCGCGACCAGGGCGACCTGCCGCTTCGCCGGGGTGACGTCCTCGCGCGTGCCCTCGAGCAGGGTCTCGCGGATGCCCTCGAGCGCGTCCGGCAGCGCGTGCAGTCGGCTGGCGACGTCGCGCCAGTCCGACTCGGTCGCCGTCGGCATCAGGTCGATGATCTCGCGGACGGACTGGGCCGGGCTCGCGATCACGTTGAGGTCGCGGAGGTGCAGCTTCCGCGCGTACGACTCCTGCACCAGGTCGAGTTCGGCGCCGAGGTCCGCCTTCGTGACCTCGTCGACGGGGTCCGCCGCCGCAGCGGCGTCGAGCGCGTGCTTCGTGGCCCGCGCCGCGTCGGCCAGGGCGGCCGCGCCGGCGGGCGAGGTGTCGCCGTACTCCCCCGTGCGACCCGGCACACCGATGTACGTGGCCGTCGTCGGGTCGAGGTCGACGAGGGTGGCGACCCATCCCTCGGCCACGTGGTCGACGGCGGTCTGCTGGCGGACGGGACGCTCTTCGCTCATGCTCCGACCCTACCCACGTCGGCAGGTGCCGTCGGCCGGGCGCGCATCGGACGGGAGGCCCGGTGCCAGCTGGCACCGGGCCTCCCGTCCGTCCTGTGGTCGCCTCGCGACCCGCGGTCAGTGCGCCGCGCTCTCCCAGTTCGCACCGAGACCGACCGAGACGTCGAGCGGCACGGTGAGTTCGGCGGCATTGCCCATCCGGGTGCGCAGGATCTCCTCGACGCGGTCCTGCTCGCCGGGCGCGACCTCGAGGATGAGCTCGTCGTGCACCTGGAGCAGCAGGTGCGACTCGAGTCCGCCGCTGCGCAGGTCCTCGTCGACACCGAGCATCGCGATCTTCATGATGTCGGCCGCCGACCCCTGGATCGGCGCGTTCAGCGCAGCCCGCTCGGCGTTCTCGCGCAGCACGCGGTTCGGGCTCTTCAGGTCCGGGAACGGCCGGCGACGACCGAAGATCGTCTCGGTGTAGCCGTCCTCGCGCGCCTGCTCGACGACGTTGCGCAGGTAGTCGCGCACGGCGCCGAACCGGGCGAAGTACTCGGTCATGAGCGTCCGGGCCTCGGACTGCTCGATGCGGAGCTGCTTCGACAGCCCGAACGCGCTCAGCCCGTAGGCAAGGCCGTACGACATCGCCTTGACCTTGGTGCGCATCTCGGCGGAGACCTCGGCCGGCTCGACGCCGAACACCCGGGCGCCGACGAAGCGGTGCAGGTCCTCGCCCTCGTTGAAGGCCTGGATGAGACCGGGGTCGCCGGACAGGTGCGCCATGATGCGCATCTCGATCTGCGAGTAGTCGGCCGTGATGAGCGTCGTGTACGGCTCGGCGACGGCGAACGCCGACCGGACCCGGCGCCCGACCGCGGTCTTCACCGGGATGTTCTGCAGGTTCGGGTCGGTCGACGAGATGCGGCCGGTGCTGCTGCCCGTCTGCTCGTACCGGGTGTGGATGCGCCCGTCAATGATCGCCGCGTCGAGCGTGTCGACGATCTGGCGGAGCTTCGTGGCGTCGCGGTGCTGCAGCAGCAGGCCGAGGAACGGATGCGGGTGCTGCTCCTGCAGGTCGGCCAGGCTCGCGGCGTCGGTCGAGAACCCGGTCTTCGTCTTGCGGGTCTTCGGCATCGCGAGCTCGGTGAACAGCACTTCCTGCAGCTGCTTCGGGGACCCGAGGTTCACCTCGTGCCCGATCTCGGCGAACGCCTGCTGTGCCAGGTCGGCCGCTCGCTCCCCCAGTTCCTTCGACAGCCCAGTGAGCACCGGGCGGTCGATGCCGACACCGATCGTCTCCATGCTCGCGAGCACCGACACCAGCGGGAGCTCGATGTCGTCGAGGACCTTGAGCGACGACTCGTCGATCCGGGCACGGAGCGCCGTGGTGACCCGCAGGACGAACCACGCGTGCACGCCGACGTTGACCGGGTCGGTCTCCGGCACGAGCTGGTTCGGGTCGGCGGTGGGGAGCTCTTCGCCGAGCTCCTGGTAGACGAGATCGGCCAGCGGCTGCCCCTGCTTGCCGGGCTGGGCGAGCCACCCCGTGATGCGCGCGTCGCCGGCGATGCCGTTCACGACGAAGCCAGCGGTCGCGAGCACCTTGATCGCGGTCTTGGCGTCGTGGAAGTGCTTCGGGGCGTCGGAGGCGAACCACGCCGCCAGCTGCTCGTAGTCCTTCGCGCCGCTGCCACCGGGCACCTGAACGGCGTCGTCGTGCGTGGCGATGCCGATGGTGCTGAGTCGGCCGTCGATGACCTCGACCGCGACGCCGTAGCCGTTCGCCGCCTCGGACGCGTTGCGGCGCTCGAGCCAGTACCCGAGTTCTTCGTCGATCAGCGTCTTCACCGACGGCGGGGTCGCGGCGCCGTCCATCACCCCACCCTCGGCTGGCTGCTCGGACGGTTCGCCGGAGCCGGCGACCTTGAAGACGCGGTCGAGCAGTGTGCGGAACTGCAGCTTGGCGAACAGCTCGCGCACGGCGGTCTCGTCGAGGGGACGGAGCGCGACGTCGGCCGGACCGACGGGCAGCTCGACGTCGGTGACCAGGCGGTTGAGTCTGCGGTTCCGGACCGCACGGTCCTGCTGCTCGCGCAGGTTGTTGCCGACGACGCCCTTGATCTCGTCGGCGTGCTCGAGGACCCCCTCGAGCGAGCCGTACTGCGTGACCCACTTGACCGCGGTCTTCTCGCCGACCTTGTCGATGCCGATCAGGTTGTCGCTGGTCTCGCCGACGAGCGCGGCGATGTCCGGGTACTGGTGCGGCTCGATGCCGTAGCGCTCGTACACCTTGTCGCGGTCGTACCGGGTGAGCTCGGAGACGCCACGGACCGACGGGTAGAGCAGCGTCACGTCGTCGTTGACGAGCTGGATCGCGTCGCGGTCGCCGGAGACGACGTACACCTGGTAGCCCTGCGCAGCACCCTGGGACGACAGGGTCGCGAGGATGTCGTCGGCCTCGTAGTCCTCCTTCGTCACGGTGGTGATGCCCATCGCCTCGAGCGCCTGCTGCAGCAGCGGGATCTGCCCCTTGAACTCGGCCGGGGTCTCGGAGCGGGTGCCCTTGTACGCCTCGTACTCACGGGTGCGGAACGAGAACCGGGAGATGTCGAACGCCACCGCCAGGTGCGTCGGCTTCTCGCGCTGCAGGAGCATGAGCAGCATCGAGATGAAGCCGTGGATGGCGTTCGTGTGCTGCCCGTCGCGGTTCACGAAACTGTCGACCGGCAGCGCGTAGAAGGCCCGGAAGGCGAGCGAGTGGCCGTCGATGACCATGAGGGTAGGCTTTGCGGAGTCCGACACCCGGACAGCCTACCGACGCCATCCGACACGGGAGTTCGAGCGCGTGACCGACGAAGCCACCATCACCGGGAACGTCGACGAGCGCCTCGCGGCCCGCGGGATGGGTGAGCTGGCCGACAAGATGGGCATGGTCATCACCGAGATGTCGGCCGACCGCGCCGTCGGCAGCATCCCGGTCGAGGGCAACCGGCAGCCCGTCGGCCTGCTGCACGGGGGCGCCTACGTCGTCCTGGCCGAGAGCCTCGGTTCGATGGCCGCCAACGTGCACGCCGGCGAGGGCCGCTACGCCGTCGGCATCGAGCTCAACGCATCGCACACCCGGAGCGCCACGTCCGGCACCGTCACCGGTGTCTGCACCGCGATCCACCTCGGCAACACGCTCACCACGCACGAGATCGTGCTCACCGACGACCAGGGGCGCCGCTGCTCCACCGTCCGCATCACCAACCTCATCCGCGAGGCACGCTGACCCGTCGTCAGTCCTCGGGCGGACGCTGCAGCAGCAGCCGTGCGTCGCCGAAGCCGAGCCGTCGGTAGAGCCGCTCCCCGTCGACGCTCGAGTGCACCGAGGTCCGCTCGACGCCGAGGTCGTCCGCGATGTCGAGCAGTGCGGTGACGAGTCGTCCGGCGACGCCGAGCCGGCGCAGGTCGGGGTGCACGTAGACGGTCTGCACGTCGGCGGTCAGGCGTCGGCCTGGCCGGTCCGGGGTCGGCGGCCGGGCGACGAGTCCGAGCCACGCCATCCCGAGCACCGCACCGTCGCGCTCCGCGACCACGCAGCGGTGCGTGTCCGGGTGCTCGAGGGCGAAGGCCGTCATCACCGCGCGGTAGTCGTCCGGCGACGCGGCCGGCTCGGCGCCGCCCTCGCCGACGCTCCACCGCCACCGCAGGTCGGCCACCGCCGGCATGTCGTCAGGCCGGGAGGCCCGGATCACCACGTCGTCCACGGCTCCAGCCTGCCAGGTGGTCGCCACCACCGCCCCGACCGCCGTCCCCACGAGCGCATGCGTCCGCACACTTCGACAGAGCACGCGTCGATCAACCGGTGGCTTGTCGCGACATGCACACGCAGAGGATGCGTCTGCACACTGCGACAGGACACGCGTCGATCGACCGGTGCCGTGTCGCAACATGCACACGCACCGAGTGCCCCACGCGCCCGGGAACGCAGCAGCGCCGCCGGACCGGGGTCCGACGGCGCTGGCGTGAGCGACGGGTGGTACTACTTCTTGGCGCTGAGCTGCTCGATGATCGCCTTGGCGACGTCGTGCATGGTCAGGCGGCGGTCCATCGAGGCCTTCTGGATCCAGCGGAACGCCTCGGGCTCGGTGAGGCCCATCTTCTCGTTGAGCAGGCCCTTGGCGCGGTCGACGAGCTTGCGGGTCTCGAAGCGCTCGACCAGGTCGGCGACCTCGGCCTCGAGCGTGATGATCTGCTGGTGCCGCGAGAGGGCGATCTCGATCGCGGGGAGCAGGTCGTTCGGGGTGAACGGCTTGACCACGTAGGCAAGCGCGCCGGCCTCGGTCGCACGCTCGACGAGGTCCTTCTGGCTGAACGCCGTGAGGAGGACCACCGGAGCGATGTGGTTCTTGGACAGCTTCTCGGCTGCGGAGATGCCGTCGAGCTGGGGCATCTTGACGTCCATCACGACGAGGTCGGGACGGAGGTCGGTGGCGAGCTGCACGGCGGTCTCGCCGTCGCCGGCCTCGCCGACCACGTCGAACCCGTTGTCGCGGAGGATCTCGACGATGTCGAGGCGGATGAGCGACTCGTCCTCGGCGACGACGACGCGACGGGGTGCTGTTGCAGTTGCTTCTGTGTCACTCACAGCCGCAAGCCTACTAGACGTCAGAAGTGCTTCATGTCAGCACACGGCTCAGGCTGCCAGAAAGCGTTGTACGAGTGGCGGGACGCGGTACCGGAACAGCCCCGCACGCCGTGAGCCTGCCTTGTACGAGTGGCGGGACGCGGTACCGGATCAGCCCCGC
>NZ_JANZKM010000007.1:0-112766 GCF_025642935.1 Curtobacterium sp. RIT-PI-V | reverse complement strand
CAGCCGCCCCCGCCGACACCCCCGGAGCTGCCGCTGCGACGGGGGCCGCGCTCCCGCTGGCTGCCACCACGGCGCCGTCGGCCAGCACCACGGCGTCCGCCGCCGTACCGGCATCGGGCACGACCGCCGCAGTCCCCGCGGACGGCCCCGCACCGTCACCGGCGTCTGACGTCCCGAGGCCCGGCACCCCGTCCGGCGCGACGACCGGCACCGGCACCGGCACCGGCACCGGCACCGTCGGAGTCTCGAGTACGAGCACGAGCAGCGCGCCTGCTGCCACTGCCGCTGCTGCCGCCGTGACGCTCCAGCCGACCAGCTCGGCAACCCAGACCCCCCAGACCACCCAGCCCACCGACGGTTCCGCGACCGCGACCCCGGCCGTCGTCACGGTGGCAGCGGCGACCGCGGCGCGGGGTGGGCAGACCGGCCACGGGACGGAGCAGCAGGGGTCGACGGCGGGTGATCCGGGCCTCCCGGCAGTCACCACCACGCGCGGCGGCGAGACGCCCTTCGTCCTGCCCACCACGCCGACCGCTGCGCCCGCCCCGGCCACGGCCGCCGCGGCACCGACGTCCACGCCCGCACCCCTCGGGCAGCAGCTCGCGCGACCGGTGTTCTCGCTCGCGCAGGCCGGACCCGGGGAACACGTCGTCACGGTGCAGGTCGTGCCGGACAGCCTCGGACCGGTCACGGTCCGCGCGCACGTGACGGCACACGGCATGCACGTCGAACTGTTCGCGGCGTCCGAAGCGGGCCGCGACGCGGTCCGCCAGGTGCTGCCGGACCTGCGGCGCGACGCCGCCGGCAGCGGGCTGAGCACCACGCTCGACCTGTCCTCGCAGAACCACCCGGGTGCGTCGGCGGGTCGCGACCAGCGACCGGCCGACGGCCGTCTGCGTGCCGACACCGTCCTGGAGGCGCGGCGCACCTCCGCCGCGCAGCCAGCCTCCGCAGCCACCACCTCCACCATCCGCACCGCGGGACTCGACGTCCTCGCCTGACCGGCTCACGAACAGGAACCAGACCATGCCCATCGACGGCATCACCGGCAGCGTGGACCAGGCTGCCCAGGCCGCGGCCCTCGCCGCGAACTCGACCGCGAAGAAGTCCCAGACGATGGACTCCGAGGTGTTCATGAAGCTGCTCGTCACGCAGCTGCAGAACCAGGACCCGTCGTCGCCGATGGACACCAACCAGATGATCAGCCAGCAGACGCAGCTCGCGATGATGGAGCAGATCACCAACCAGACCACGACGGGGAACGAGAACTTCTCGCTCCAGATGCGCATCGCCGCCGCGAACCTCGTCGGCAAGCAGGTCAGCTACACCGACGCCGCGACCGGCACCGCCGTCACCGGGACCGCCTCGGCCGTGTCCTACGCGAAGAGCGTGCCCACGGTCACCGTGAACGGGAAGGAGGTCGCTCTCGACGTGATCTCCGGCATCACCACCACCGCACCGGCTTCCTGACCGTTCTTCTTCCGCTTCTTCTTCCTGCTCTTCCTGCCTCTCCGAAAGGACGCACCATGCTCCGCTCGCTCTACTCCGGGATCTCCGGCCTCCGCTCGCACCAGCAGATGCTCGACGTCACCGGCAACAACATCGCCAACGTCAACACCGTCGGCTTCAAGTCGTCGACCACCGTCTTCCAGGACACCCTGTCGCAGATGACCCAGGGTGCCGGCGGACCGCAGTCCGGCATCGGTGGGACGAACCCCGCGCAGATCGGCCTCGGCGTCCAGGTCGCCGGTGTGTCGACGAACTTCGCGCAGGGCTCGGCCCAGGCCACCGGCAAGGCCACCGACCTGATGATCTCCGGCGACGGGTTCTTCGTCACGCGCCTCGGCAACGACACCGTGTACAGCCGTGCGGGGGCCTTCGACTTCGACGCGAACGGCCGTCTGGTCACCGCCGACGGCAAGATCGTGCAGGGGTACTCGGCGACGAACGGCGTCGTCAACGACGGCGGCCAGCTGACCGACATCCGTCTGCCCCTCGACGCCGCGGCACCGGCCACGTCGACCACCTCGGCGACGGTCAGCGGCAACCTGCCGTCGGACACCGCCGTGGGCGAGACGCTCAACCGTGACGCCACCGTGTACGACCAGTACGGCACGAAGCACACCATGTCGCTCGCCTACACCCGCACGACCACCGGGTGGAACGTCTCGGCGTCGAACGGTCAGGGGACCTCCGCCACCGGCACGATCACCTTCAAGACCGACGGATCGATCGCGTCCGGTTCCACCCTGGCGGTCGGTGGGATCACCGTCGACATGACCCAGCTGTCCGGCTTCGCGTCGCTCAACACCGCGTCGATCTCGTCGCAGAACGGCCACGAGGCCGGCTCCCTGCAGGGCTACTCGATCTCGAAGGACGGCACCGTCACCGGGTCGTTCTCGAACGGCGCCTCGCTGGCCCTCGGACGGATCGCCCTGGCGACCTTCGCGAACCCCGCCGGCCTCGAGAAGACCGGTGCCTCGGGCTACCGGGCGACCGCGAACTCGGGCCAGGCCTCGGTGGGCACCCCCGGATCGGCGGGCGTCGGCTCGCTCGCCTCCGGAACGCTCGAGATGTCGAACGTCGACCTGTCGCAGGAGTTCACGAACCTGATCGTGGCGCAGCGCGGGTTCCAGGCGAACGCGCGCATCATCACGACCTCGGACGAGGTGTTGCAGGAGCTGACGAACCTGAAGCGGTAGGCGCGCTTCCCTCGGCCACCGACCGCCCCGGACCCGTCGGGCGGTCGGTGGTTCGGGAGACCGCGGCCTGGGTCCGTCCTTCCATCCCGAACATCGCGAGCAAGCCGGAGACGTGGTTCTTCACGGTCTTCTCGGCGAGGTCGAGCTGTTCGGCGGAGCGAACGGCATCGCGAGTCGAGCACCACGGCGTCCGGGTCCTCACGCACCACCGCCAACCGTGCCCGGCCGCCCTCAGCCGTGACCGTCCGGTGCTCGTCGGTCTCGAGCGCGACACGGATGCCGAGCAGCACGTTCACGTCGTCGTCCACCCCGAGCACCGGCGTCCTGTCCGCCATGCGCAGAACGCACCTCGACCACGGCGCGCACTTCACCGCCTGACAGGTCCCGAGCACGATCGCCGACGAGATCGCGGCGTTCGCTGCCGATCTCCTGGCGAACAGCGCGAGGCCGCGGGTGGGACCCACCGGCGACGAGGGCACGAGCATGCTCGACGGAGACCGACCGGCCGCGGGGCTCGTTCCCGGCGCCGCGTCTGCCACGATGATGCTCATGAGTGACCTTCACGACGTGGTCCCGGTCGCACCGCCGGACCTCGACGCCGCGACCACGATGTGGGCGGAGTACACGGCGACCCGTCCGCAGGCTGCCGAGGACCGCGACCACACGGTGGAGCACTTCGGTGACACTGCCCGGCTCGCTGACGAGCTGCTGCAGATCGTCCTGTCCGGTGGGAAGCGCGCAACCGCCGAGCTCGTCTCCGAGTTCGCGCACCGAGGCGACCCGTTGCCCCGGATCGGGTCGCACTGGATCGCGTGCGACAGCTCGGGCGCACCTCGGATCATCATCCGGAGCACCGCGTTGCGGATCGGTCCGTTCGACAGTGCCGATGCGGCGTTCGCCGTCGCGGAGGGCGAAGACGATCGTTCCCTGGAGAGCTGGCGACGCGAGCACCAGCGGTACTGGGAGCGCACCTGCTCTGCTCGGGGTGCGGTCTGGTCGGAGCTCGACGAGATCGTGTTCGAGTACTTCTCCGTGGTCTGGCCACCCGAACACGCCGACTGAGTACGGCGGCGCCCACTGTTCGGGTTTCCCCCCAGCAGTCGGAGGGCTTGCCCGGTCCCGCGAACGCCTGCGTCCCCCGAGGCTGGGACCAGCGCACCACACTCCCGGTCCACACGAAGAGGTCTCATGTCCCGCACCACCGCCCTGATCCCGCAACTCACCGCCGTTCCCCGGTTCCGGTTCGTCTCCGGACTGTTCGCCGTAGCGACCTGGCGGCAGTTCGCGTTCCATGCCGCGCACCTGCCGATCGCGATCGGGGCGGTGACGTGGTTCGCCCTGGCGATCTCTGTCGGGGTCCCGTCCGCGGTCACGTGGTTCGGCCTGGTCGTCACGGCGTTCCTCGTCGGCGGTTCCGCGTGGTTCGCGGCGGTCACCCGGCGGATGTCCGCTGCGCTGCTGGGACAGGAGGTCGTCGCGCCGACGATCCGTCCGCGTCGAGGCGGCCCCCTGGCATGGGCGACCACCCGGCTGACGGACGGCTCGACGTGGCGGGCGTTCGCGTACCTGCTGGTCGGCTTCGTCGTCACGACGGCATCCTTCGCTGTCTCGGTCGCGGTGCTCGTGTCGGCGCTCGGCGCACTGTCCCACAGCATCTGGGGCCGCTTCTTGCCGGAGCAGACCGGTTCGGACGGGCTGCGGCACCGTGGTGCGCAGTTCCTCGGGGTGTTCGTCGACACCGTCCCGCTCCAGATCGCGTTCGCCGCGGTCGGCCTGGTCGTGCTCGTCGCGGTCTGGCCGGCCGTCAACCACGGCCTCGGGTCCCTGCAGCGCGCGGTCATCCGTTCGATGCTCGGCGCCGACCTCCGGCAGCGGCGCCTCGCCGAGGTCACCGCGTCCCGGGACGCCGCCGTGGTGGATGCGGACAGCACGCTGCGCCGCATCGAGCGAGAGCTGCACGACGGCACGCAGGCGCGTCTGGTCGGCCTGGCGATGACCCTCGGCGACGCCCGTGACCGACTCCAGAGCAATCCGGACGCCGACGGGTCTGGAGTTGAGGCGCTCGTCGCCCAGGCACATGCCTCAACGAAGGAAGCACTCGTCGAGTTGCGTGCGCTGGCTCGGGGGATCCACCCGCCCGTTCTCGACGAGGGGCTCGAAGCCGGACTCGCGTCGGCGTGCTCCCGCGCCCCGTTCCCCGTGACGCTGCACGTGGACCTGCCCGTCCGCCCGTCGCCGGTCATCGAGGGCATCGCCTACTTCGGGGTCCTCGAGCTGCTCACGAACGTGTCGAAGCACGCGGGAGCCACCTTGGCTACGGTCGACGTGGCGTTGGCGGGGCCCGAACTCGTCGTCACGGTGGCCGACGACGGCGCGGGCGGCGCCCACGTCTCGTTGCCGCTTCCGGACGGGCATGGAACCGGTCTCGCCGGACTGCTCGAACGCCTCCGAGCGGTTGACGGCACGCTCGCGGTCCAGAGCCCGACCGGCGGACCCACCACGATCCGGATGGCGATGCCCTCCGGGACGACCACGTGAGGATCGTCATCGCCGACGACAACACGATCGTCCGCGAGGGACTGGCGTCGTTGTTGCAGGGGCGCGGTCACGAGATCGTCGCTGCCGTCGGTGACGGCGCGGCCGTCCTCCCCGCGCTCGCGTCCGAGCACGTCGACGTCGTCGTGATGGACATCCGGATGCCGCCGACCCACACCGACGAGGGCGTCCGGGCCGCCGTGGCCCTCAAGACAGCGCGGCCCGAGGTCGGCGTGTTGTTGTTCTCGCAGTACGCCGAGGTGCGGTGGGCGCGGACCCTGCTCGACGTCGCGACCGTCGGTGTCGGCTACCTGCTGAAGGACCGGGTCGCCGAGGTCGCCACCTTCATCGAGTCGTTGCAGCAGGTCGCGGCCGGCAACGTCGTGCTCGACCCCGAGGTCGCTGCCGCGTTGGTGCAGGCTCCGCGGCCGCTCCGGGACCGGCTCGACCGGCTCACCGCGCGCGAGACCGACGTCCTGCGGCTCATGGCCGAGGGACGGTCGAACGCGGCGATCGCCGAGACGCTGTTCCTGTCAGGCGGGACCGTCGAGAAGCACGTCACGGCCGTTTTCGCGAAGCTCGGGCTCGAAGCGACCACGGCGGACCACCGACGCGTGCTCGCCGTCCTGCGGTTCCTCTCCGTCGAGTGACCCGTGTGGCCGCCGTCGGTGACGGCCACCTCACGGGTGCTTCCTGGCCTGGTGCCGTGCGACCCGGTTCCGGTTCCCGCAGCCCGCGGCGGTGCACCAGATCCGGTTGTGGCGAGGCGACGTGTCGAGGTAGACCCACCCGCAGGCGTCGTCCCCGCACTGCCGAGCGGCACCGAGGTCCGAGGTGATCAGTTCGTGTGCGAGCACGGCGATCGCAGCGCGCGGTCCGGTCAGGTCACTCGGGACCCGCCACGACCATGAGGGCCCGGCGGGGTCGTGATCGAGCACGGACCTCGTGAGTGCGTCGACGTACTCCCGAGCGATCAGCTCGACGGCCGATTCGGACGACTCGAACACAGCCTCGTAGATGGCCTCGCGCAACGCGATGACGGCCGTGTGTTCGCGTGCTGCCGTCTGCGGCGCTCCCGACGCCATGTCCAGGAGTTCGCGGGTGCCCTCCGGCACGACGCCCGTCTGGTTGCACCATCGCACGACGTCGTCGTACGACGCGAGCGTGTCGATCGCGCGGCGGTCGTCGAGACGCCAGTGGACCGTGTCGACGAGGTCGAAGCCCGCGTGACCGCCCACCTCGGGGAACGTCGTCGTCGTGCCTGCCGCAACCATGAGTCCAGGCTAATGCCTGATTTCAGGTTGCGCCATTAGATCGAGCCTGTCACTGTCTAATGCGTGAAGGACTATGAAGCCATTAGCGCCAGGCGGTACCGGCCTCCGCGCCTCGGAGCGGACTTCGCCCGGTTCTGGACCGCACAGGGCGCATCGGCGGTGGGCGGCCAGATCAGCGAACTCGCGGTGCCGCTGCTGGCCGTGCTCGTACTGCATGCTTCCGCGAGCGACGTCGGACTGCTCGGTGCGGCCCGATGGGTACCGTTCCTGGTCCTCGCGCTTCCGCTCGGTGTGCTGGTCGATCGCTGCCGACGACGGCCGATCCTGATCGCGTCGGACTTCACCCGCGCCGTCCTCACCGTCGGAGTCGTCGTCCTCGCGTTCTCCGGCTCACTCACGCTGCCGGTCCTCGTGCTCCTGGTCTGCCTGCTCGGTGCGTTCACCGTGGCGTTCGAGGTGGGGTACCAGTCCTTCCTCCCGACGGTGGTCGGCCGGGAGCACCTCGAGCGCGCGAACGGGCGGCTGCAGGCGACGGCGTCGGCGGCCGAGGTCGGCGGCCCCGGTCTGGGTGGATTCCTCATCCAGGCGTTGTCCGCCCCGTGGGCGCTCCTCGCCCATGCCGTGACCTACCTGGTCTCAGCGTTCTCCTTGCTCGGCATCGCCGCCACCGAGCGTCTGCCCGAGCGGTCCGGACGGAGCGCCCTCCGGGACCTCGGTGACGGTCTCCGGTTCGTCGGACGCGACCGGTACCTCGTTTCCTTGGTGGGGTTCGCGGGCATCTACAACCTCTTCGCGCAGTGGGTGATGGTCCTGTTCACCGTCCACGCTGTCCGGGAACTCAACCTGACCGCCGGCCAGCTCGGCCTGGTGTTCAGCCTCGGAGCGATCGGGGCCGTCCTGGGGGCAGCAGCCGCCCCGTCGAGTGTTCGCCGGTTCGGTGGTGGCCCCGTGATGGTCGCCTGCGCTGCGGTCGAGTGCGTCGCCCTCGCCGCCCTGCCAGTGGCCGATGCGTCCTGGCCGGTCCCGGTCCTCATCGCGGTCCTCGTCACGGTGTTCGCGGTCAACGGCGCGGGCACCTCGCTGTCGAGCGTCGTCGCGCTCACCCTCCGACAGCTGCGCACGCCGGATCACCTGCTCGGCCGCGTGAACGCGACCATGCGGTGGCTCTCCTACGGCGTCATCGCGATCGGCGCCGCAGTCGGCGGCATCGTCGGCGAGTCGGTCGGCACCCGTGCCGGCATCGCGCTCGGCTGCGCAGGCACACTGCTCACCGTCGTCTGGGTGGTCGCGTCACCGCTTCGACGCGTCGGCGACCCCCGCCTCCTCGCGACCCACGACGCAGCGCCGACCGTGCTCCGCCCGCCGTCGGCGGCGGCATCCGCTGTCGACGAGGAGACCTCGTCGTGAGGTGATCGGCCTCCTGCTGACGGTGGTGCAGTGGTCCTCAGTGCGGTCGGCGTCATGCTCGGCTTCCCGCTCGCCGATCCGGTCATCGGCCTGCTCATCTCGATCTCGATCCTGGTGCTGCTCTGGGGCACGGATGCTGCGCGATCAATGACCAGCCCGAGGACACCGCAGCCGTGCCGGCGTACCGTCGCCCGGACCACCACCACGGACGATCGGGAGAACGCATGAGCTCGCACACCACCAGCACCGCATCGGTCACCGCCAAGACCCTGCTCCGCATCGCACTCGGCGCCGTCCTCGTCTCGCACGGGTCCCAGAAGCTCTTCGGCGCCTTCGGCGGCGGGGGCATCGAGGGCACGGCGCAGGGCATGCACGCCATGGGGTTCCGCCCCGCCAAGCGGAGCGCCGTGCTGGCCGGCATCGGCGAGGCCGGGTCGGGCGCCGCCCTGGCACTCGGGCTCGCCACCCCGATCGCCGGTGCGGGCGCCGCGACGACCATGGGCGTCGCGTCGAGCGTGCACACGCCGAACGGCTTCTTCAACGCGGACGGCGGCTTCGAGTTCCCGGCGTTCCTCGGCTTCTCGGCGGCGATGTTCGCGCTCGGCGGCCCCGGTCCGGTGTCGCTGGACCATGCCACCCGGCACGCGTTCGACCGCCCGTGGCTGCGGGCGGTCGCCCTCGCCGCGATCCCGGTCGCGATCGCGGTCCAGGTCGCGCAGCGCCGGAAAGCGCTCGCGTCCGATGCTGCGGCGCCTGAAGACTCCTAGACCGCCGGACGGGAGGCCCGGTGCCAGCTGGCACCGGGCCTCCCGTACGATGGTCGTCACCCCCACCCCGTCGTGCCGACGGGGAGACCGGCTGACGTCACGCAGGGGTGATGCCGTCGAGTCGCGCCTCTTCCGCGTCGTAGCCCGCTCGGACCTGGCGCAGCACGAGGTCGTCGATCTCGTCCGAGTCGCGGAGCCGCAGCAGGGTCGCGGCCTTGTGCTGCACCAGGGCGAGCTCGAGCGCGACGGCGGTGTCGTGCCGCTGCACCGCCGGGTGGTCGTCGTCGTCCTCCTCGCGTGCCTGGATGACGTCGAGGTGCGCCTCGTAGTCCTTGCGCACCCGGTCCACGGTGGCCTGGTCGGCGCCGGTCGACCGCGCCAACCGTGGCAGGGCGTCGAGCGCCTCCTCGATGGCGGTCCGCTCGGCGTAGCGACGTTCCTCACCGACCGACTCGTCCTCGGGCAGCGCGGCCCGCCGCAGGACCGCGGGCAGCACGAGTGCCTGACCGACGATGGTGACGACGACCACGCCGGCCGTCACGAAGACGATGAGGTCGCGGTCCGGGAAGGCCGCTCCGGACTCGAGCACGCGGGGGACGGCGACGGCCATCGCCAGCGAGACCGCGCCGCGGAACCCGGCGAAGCCGCTCACGAGCCGGTCGCGGTGGCCCTCGCGGGGCGCGCCTCCCGAGCGCCGGGTGACGAGCCAGACGGTGCCGCCCGCGGCGTTGAGGAATGCGAACCGGACGACGACGAGCACGACCGCGACGGCCAGGACGACGCCGACGGCGCGGAGCAGCTCGGACGGAGTCAACGCCCGGGCTGCGACCATCGCCTCGATGCCGACCAGGACGAACAGCGCGCCGTTGAGCAGGAACGTCAGGAACGACCAGAAGGCGCGGACCTGCTGCCGGGTCTCGGCCCGGTCGAGCTTCGGCCCGACCTGGCTGACGACGATCCCCGCCGCCACCACGGCGAGCACGCCGGAGGCGCCGATGGCCTCGGCCGCCAGGAACGCGCCGAACGGCACGAGGAGCGTGACGAGGTTCTCGAGCACCACGGTGTCGACCCGGCGCAGCACGAGCGTCCCGACCCACGCAGCTGCGAGCCCTGCGGCGACCCCGCCCACGTAGGACAGGACGAGCATGCCGGACACGCCCCAGAAGGTGAGCTCCTGCGTGCCGACCGTGACGGCGACCGCGATGCCGTAGACGACGAGGGTCGTGCCGTCGTTGACCAGGCTCTCCGCCCGCAGCACGGTGACGTTGCGGCGCGGCAGCATCTTCGTGAGCACCCCGACGGCGGTCGCGTCGGTCGGGGCCACGGCGGCACCGAGTACCCAGGCCGGACCCCACGGCATCCCGAGCAGGTGGAGCAGAACGGCGACGGCACCCGCCGTCGCGACGACGAGCAGGGTTCCCATCAGGACGATGCCACGCAGGTTCTTCCGGATCTCGCGGAGCGACGTCGTCAGGCTCTCCCAGTACAGGAGCGCCGGCAGGAACAACAACAGGACCGCGTCGGCCGGCAGCTCGACGTCCGCGAACTCGGGCACGAAGGCCAGAGCGGCGCCGAAGACGAGCAGCAGCACCGGAGGGGCAACCCGGATCCGGTCCGCGATCCCCGCCGTCAGTGCGACGGCGAGGCCGAGGACGACCACCAGTTCAGGACCCAGCACGTGCACTCCGATCGTCGTCCGACCCGCAAGTCAACGCCGATCTCCGGTGGATCCTTCCAGGCGCGTGATCAGACGGGGTGTGGGCGCCGGGACAGCCGACGCCACCACGCCCGCCACGGCAGCGAGCTCGCGAGCGCCGAACCGATCACCACGCTGCCGAACCAGGCGACGACGACCCCGGGGATCGGCACGAGCAGGCTCGCCCACAGCAGCACCGCGAGCACCCCGAGCACGTACGCCGCCCCGGCCTTCAGGTACCGCAGCCGCTTCAGTCCCGCGGCCTCGTCCAACCGCGAGGTCAACCGCGCCAGGAACACGGCGCCGACGCCGATCGCCGCCACCGCGACCGCCGCCTGTTCGAGCGCTCCGAGGCCGTCGGCGCCGAGGGTCCCGGACCCCGACAGGCTGTACACGCCGTCCAGGATCTCGAACAGCATGAACACCACGAGCCCCCGCTCGAACACGACGGTGGAGGCGTAGGCGTGGATCCGCCAGGCGCCCCGGCCGACCCCGATCGACGCGGTGTCCGAGCCGACCCCGTCGAGCGCCCACGCGGCGACGCGCTTCGACCCGAGGTACGCGGCGATGCCCGCTGCACCGCCGAGCACGACCGGCAGGAGGGCTCCGGGCGACCACGCACGGTCGATGCCGACGAGGACGGCCGTGACGGCGACCCCCGTCGCAGCGGTGACCAGGGACCAGACGCGAGGACGCGCGACGGCGGCGAGCCGGGCCTCCAGGCGGCCCAGCCAGGACCTTCGCGACGCACGGTCGGTGTTGAACAGGTACTCGGCGAACACGAGCCAGATGAAGGCGGCGCCGAAGGCGGCGAGGGCGGGGCGCACCTCGGCGAGGTGCGCCGAGAACGAGCCGGGGGCGAAGACGGCCTCCTGCACGGAGCTCGCGGGGTCGGTCGCGTCCCCGACCGCGACCGCCGCCGGCGGCAGGAGCAGCCGCATCGCGAGGACGCCCGCGACGATCCCGAGCGACAGGAACAGCCGTCGGGCAGGGGAGTGCAGTCGTCCTGCGATGCCGGCCATCGGCACCGACGAGTCGGCGGCCATCGCGATCTCGAGGAGCGCGAGCGCGACGAACGCCAGGGCGGCGGCTGGGCCGAGGACGAACCAGGCCGCCGCGGCGGCCGCGACCGTGATGAACAGGGGGACGGTCAAGAGCGATCTCGTGGCCATCACCCCATCCAGCACCGGTCGCCTGGGTACGTGGTGGAGCGCTCCTGCGCATCAGCCTGGAGGCCCGGGTCGATCCGCGCAGAACGGGTGACGGCCCGTCCCCACTTGCGGGGACGGGCCGTCGGGTCACGCGGGTGGGCGGTCGCCTCAGTCGTGGAACGTCTCGATGGACGCGCCGAGGGAGTTGAGGCGCTCCTGGAGCTGCTCGTAACCGCGGGCGATGATGCCCACGTTGCGCAGGACGCTCTCGCCCTTCGCCGCGAGCATGGCCAGCAGGATGACCACCGCGGGGCGGAGGGCCGGCGGGCAGCTGATCTCGGCACCCGAGAAGTGCGTCGGACCCGTGACGTCCAGGCGGTGCGGGTCGCGCAGGGTGACGCTCGCGCCGAGGCGGGTCAGGTCGAGCAGGTGGATCGCCCGGCCCTCGTACACCCAGTCGTGCACGAGCGTGGTTCCCTCGGCCATCGCGGCGATGACCACGAAGAACGGCAGGTTGTCGATGTTCAGCCCGGGGAACGGCATCGCGTGGATCTTGTCGATCGGGGCGTGCAGCTCGGACGGGTGCACGGTGATGTCGACCAGGCGGGTGCGGCCGTTCGCGGCGGGGTACTCGTCGGTGACGTCGAACCGCAAGCCCATCTCGGCCAGGGTCGCGAGCTCGATCTCGAGGAACTCGATCGGCGCCCGGGTGACGGTGAGCGTGGAGTCGGTGACGATGCCGGCGGTGAGCAGGCTCATCGCCTCGACCGGGTCCTCGCTCGGCCAGTAGTCCACGACCTCGTCGATGCGGCTCTTGCCGGTGATGCGGAGCGTGGTGGTGCCGATGCCCTCGATCTGCACCCCGAGCAGCTCGAGGAAGAAGCAGAGGTCCTGCACCATGTAGTTGGGGCTGGCGTTGCGGATCACGGTCTCGCCGTCGCGGGCGGCCGCGGCGAGGATCGCGTTCTCGGTCACCGTGTCGCCGCGCTCGGTGAGGACGACGGACTTCGTCGGGACGTCCTGGTTCGCGACGCCGACCTCGTACCAGCCGGAGGTCGCCTCGACGTCGACGCCGAAGGGACGCAGCGCGATGAGGTGCGGCTCGACCGTGCGGGTGCCGAGGTCGCAGCCGCCGGCGTAGGGGAGTCGGAAGGACTCGTACCGGCCGCTGAGCGGACCGAGGAACATCAGGACGCTGCGGGTGCGGCGGGCGGCGTCGGCGTCGATCGCGTCGAGGTGCAGGTCGGACGGGGCGACGATCTCGAGGGTCTCGCCGTCCTCGGACCACGTGACGCTCGCGCCGAGGCTGCGGAGCACGTCGATGATCCGGTCGACCTCGACGATCCGGGCGACCTTGTGCAGGCGGGTGACGCCGCGGTTGAGCAGCGAGGCGCAGAGCAGCGCGACGGCGGCGTTCTTGCTCGAGTTGACGGCGATGGAACCGCTGAGCTTCCGGCCGCCCTGCACGCGCAGGTGCGCACGCTGCGGGGCGCCGCCGATCGACACGATCTGCTGGTCGAGAGCGTCGCTGATGCGGGTGAGCATCTCGAGGGACAGGTTCTGCCCACCCTGTTCGATGCGGTTGATCGCGCTCTGGCTGGTGCCGACGCGTTCGGCGAGCTGCGCCTGGGTCATGCTGCGGCCCTTGCGTGCGCCCCGGATGAGGGCACCGACCTCACGGAGCGGGGCGGCGGATGCCGGGGTGGCCGGCGAGACGACGGTGGTGGTGTCGGACATGCCGTCAACGTAACACGCTCATGAGATAAAAACGGGTTGGCGGTGCATCGAATTCCCAGCGATCGGGGCACAACAACTCGTATCTGAGATGAACTAACGAACAGGTGTGGTCCGCCGATAGACCTCCGTGCAGGCCCACGGACGGGCAGCATCCCGCCCCACGGACGGCGGCGGGACGATCGAGAACCAGGACGGGCCATGATCGTCGTCACACGACTCAACGGCAGCGCATTCGCTGTCAACCCCGACCTCGTGGAGCGCATCCACGAGACGCCGGACACGACGCTCATCATGGTCGACGGGGCGAAGTACATCGTCCGCGAGTCCATGGCCGACGTCATCGACCTGATCGCCGCGTACCGTGCCCGCATCGTCGGCATGGCCTACGGCACCGACCTGCCGAACACGCGGAACGCCACCGGCCCCCAGCCGACGCTGGCCGCGGTCGCGCCCCTCCGCACGCAGGACGGAGGTCGCTGACGTGGACATCGCGACGATCATCGGGATCCTGCTCGCCTTCGGCGCCCTGTTCGGCATGGTCGAGATGGAGCACGTCGAGCTCGCCGGGCTGTTCCTGCCCGCGCCGATGCTGCTCGTGTTCGGTGCCACCATCGGCTGCGGCATCGCGAGCACCACGCTGAAGGACGCCATCGCGAGCTTCAAGGCCGTGCCGAAGGCGTTCACAGGCAAGGTCACACCGCCGCAGTCGGTCATCGACGACGTCGTGGGTCTGGCGGAGACGGCTCGGTCGAACGGTCTGCTCGCCCTCGAGCAGGAGGCCGACAAGCACGACGACCCGTTCATGAAGAAGGCGCTGCAGAACATCGCGGACGGCACCGACGGCGACGAGCTGCGGATCCTGCTCGAGGACGAGATCGAGTCGAACGCGGCTCCGACGCGCAGCGCGAGTGCGTTCTTCATGGGCCTCGGCGGCTTCGCCCCGACCGTCGGCATCATCGGCACCGTCGTGTCCCTGACCCACGTGCTCGCGAACCTCGGCAAACCCGACGAGCTCGGCCCCCTCATCGCGAGCGCGTTCGTCGCGACCCTGTGGGGCCTGCTCACCGCGAACTTCATGTGGTTGCCGATCGGCGGCAAGCTCCGGAAGCTCGCGCAGCTCGAGTCGGACCGCCAGACGCTCCTGATGGAGGGGCTGCTCGCGGTCCAGGCCGGCAGCCAGCCCCGCCTGCTCGGTGAACGCCTGAAGGCGATGGTGCCGCCGGCCGCGCGCGCCGACACCACGAAGCGCAAGGCCGGCAAGAACGACCAGGACACCGACGCCGACGACCAGCAGCTGGCGGCCTGACGATGAGCGCCAACCCTCGAGGGCGCGGCCGTGGTCGTGCGAAGAAGGGCCACGACGAGGCCGAGCACCCCGACGAGCGCTGGATGGCGTCCTACATGGACATGATCACGGTGCTGATGTGCATGTTCCTGGTGCTGTTCGCCATGTCGACGGTCGACCAGGAGAAGTACATCGCCCTGAAGAACTCCCTGGCGACGGGCTTCGGCGAGGTCAAGTCGCAGAAGGTCGACACCGCCAGCGGCACGGTCGTCACGAAGGACCAGGTCGAGGACGGTTCCGGGTACTCGACCGACAAGTCGCAGGCCGACCACTCGACGGCGTCGTCCGGCACGAAGGACACCAACGTCGACCCCGCGTCGACCGTCGTGCCGGTGACCGCGACGAAGCAGGACCTCGCCGACGCCGAGAAGGAGCTCGACGACCTCACCGCGATCGAGCAGGCGATCAAGCAGAACCTCGCGAAGGCCGGCCAGACCGCTAACGTGCAGTTCACCGTCGACTCCCGTGGCCTGATCGTCCGGCTCGTCGGCAGTGAGACGTACTTCGGCACGAACAGCGCGGACCTGTCCGACCAGGCACGGCGGATCATGGACGCGATCGCTCCGGTGCTCAAGACGAGCCACCACGACGTCAGCGTCGAGGGGCACGCCGACCAGCGGAACTCGACGGCGCCGTACGCCACCAACTGGGAGCTCAGCGCCGCCCGGGCGACGGGGGTGCTGCGCGACCTGGTCGAGCGTGGCGGCATGCCGGGCGACCACGTGCAGAGCGTCGGCTTCGGGTCGAGCCGGCCGCTCGCGAAGGGCGGGACGGACCAGGACCTCGCCCTGAACCGACGGGTCGACATCGTGGTGCTGTCGAACGCCGACCAGGACGTCAGCGCGCTGATGCCGGCACTGGCGAAGGCGCAGGACGGGGCACGCCAGGGCTGACGGACGACCGACGGGGCCACACACCCCTGCATCCCCAGTACGGGGTACAGCACTGACGGGTGCCGCACAGGCGACCGATAGACGCACCCGTGACCGAGACCCTGCCAGCGCCCGAGGTGTACGACTTCGCGCGCCCGTCGACGCTCGCCCGCGAGCACGCCCGGGTCCTCGAGCTCGCGTTCGAGACCTTCGCTCGGCAGTGGGGCACGCAGCTCACCGCGAAGGTGCGTGCCGTCAGCCAGGTCACCTGCGAGCAGGTGCAGATGGTGACGTACGACGAGTACGCCGCCTCGCTGCCCGCGCTCACCGGCATGGTGCTGCTGCCGATCGCGGACGTCGTGCCGAAGGGCGTCCTGCAGGTCCCGCTCGACGCCGCGCTGACCTGGGTCTCGCACGCCCTCGGCGCCTCGAAGCCGCTGCCGACCCCGGAGCGCACCTTCACGCCCATCGAGCAGGCCCTCGTGCGCAAGATCGTCGAGGACGCCCTCGACGACCTCCGCTACTCCTTCGGCGGGTTGCTCGCGCACGACGTCACGGCGGGTGGCTTCCAGTTCAACTCGCAGTTCGCCCAGGCCGCCCAGAAGGGCGACCTGATGATCGTCGCGGCGTTCTCGATCCGCGTCGGCGACCGCGTCGCCCCCGGCACGCTCGCCCTGCCGGCCGAGGCCGTGCTGCCGCAGCTCGGCGAGGCCGCCGCCCACGTGTCGCCCGCCGACGCCCAGGCCCTGCTCGACGCGCAGCTCGCGGGCGTCCCCGTCGGCGTCAGCCTGCGCTTCGCCCCGGCGACGGTCCTGCCCACGCAGGTGCTCCGGCTCGCCGTCGGCGACCTCCTGCCGCTGCCGCACCCGCAGCACCGCCCCCTCACCATCGCGGTCGACGGTGAACCCGTCGGCACCGCCGCGGTCGGCGCGAACGGCTCGCGCCTCGCCGGCATCGTCGTCACCACCACGAGCACGGAGCAGCACTGATGACCGAGACGACCACCCTCCAGACCACCGCGGCCGAGTCGCTCGCGGCGCAGCTCCCGACGGCCGTCCCGCTGGGCGCGCTGCTGCTGCCGGGAGGCGCGACCCCGGTCGTGCTCGAAGCGGCGACCGACGCCGTGGTCGCGTCGTTCGTCGGCGGCCTGTCGGCCGACCTGGCCCTCGTGCTCACCGACCTCGAGGCCGTCATCGCTGCCGGCGGTACCGACCACGGGATCGTCGCGGTCACCGACGTGCTGCGTCCGTCGCTCGAGGCTGCTGCGTCGGTGCTCGGCGTCGGGGTCCTCGGCGAGGCGAGCCGCGAGTCGGCAGCCGCGCTGCTGGCCGACCCCGACACGGTGGTGTTCGAGCTGACCGCCGGTGGTGTCCCGAGCGGCTGGTTCGGCATTCGGGTGCGCGAGCACGGCACGGTCTCGGCCGCCGCGCCCGTCGGGGTGCCCGCCGGCAACCTCGGCCGCATCAACAACGTCGAGATGACCCTGACCGTCGAGATCGGCCGCACCCGCATGTCGGTCCGCGACGTGCTCGGCATGGAGCCCGGCGCGGTCGTCGAACTCGACCGCAGTGCCGGTGCTCCCGCCGACGTCCTGCTGAACGGCCGCCTGATCGCGCACGGCGAGGTCGTCGTCGTCGACCAGGACTACGCCGTCCGGATCACCCGCATCCTCGACGTCGCCGAATCCCTCTGAGCCTGCGCGTGGACACCCTCCTCGTCACCCTCCGCGTCGCGCTGTCGCTCGGCGTCGTGCTCGTCCTCATGTGGGTGTTGCACCGTGCCAGCAAGAAGCGCTTCGCGGGCAAGACTTCCGGACGCCGTGCGGCGACCGTCGAGGTCGTCGGTCGCCAGGGCCTCGGTGGCAAGGCGAGCGTCGTGGTGGTCGACGTCGAGGGTGAGCGCCTGGTGCTCGGGGTCTCCGAGCAGGGCGTCAGCCTGCTCACCAGCGGGCAGGCGCCCGCTCCGGAGCTCACCATCGTGACCGGACCCGTGCAGCTGCCCGTGCGTCCCGCCCCGTCGGCCGACGTGTTCGGTCAGGAACTCGCGCTGCAGGCGGACGCCCCCACGTCCCTCCAGGCACGGCCGGAGCGCCGCGGGCGCGTCGATCCGGAACCGGCTGGTGGGGCCCACCTCCCGGCCGACGCGGCGACGCCGCTGCCGATGCGCCCGCGCAACCGCCGTCCGCAGCGCACCGCGCTGCCGACCGCACAGCAGCTGCAGGGCTCGATCCTGTCGGTCGACACCTGGCGGCAGGCGGCCGCCGCACTGCGGAACCGGCGGGTCGGGTGACCGCCATCCGTTCGGCACGTGTCCTGGCCCTCGTCCTGCTCGGGCTGGCGGTCGTCGCCGGCTTCCTCATGCTCACCGCGACCGGTGCCCACGCCGCCGGCGTCGTCGAACCGACCGCCCCCGCCACGCCGACCGCTCCCGCGACCGGCGACTTCAGCGTCAGCGTGAACGGCCCGGACGGCACCCCGTCGTCGGCCGTCGTGACGCTCATCGGCATCACGCTGCTCAGCGTCGCCCCGGCGCTCATGCTCATGATGACGTCGTTCACGAAGATCTTCGTCGTCCTGGCGATGACCCGGAACGCCCTGGGCCTGCAGTCGATCCCGCCGAACCAGGTGATCGCGGGCCTGGCACTGTTCCTGTCGCTGTTCGTGATGGCGCCGGTGCTCGGGCACATCAACGACGACGCCCTGCAGCCCTACCTGGCCGGCCACCTCGACTTCGACCAGGCCGTCGAGATCGGCACGAAGCCCTTGCGGACCTTCATGCTCCACCAGACCCGCGACGAGGACGTCGCCCTGATCACGCGGGCCGCCGGGCTCGACAACCCGAAGTCGATGGCCGACGTGCCGATGACGACGGTGATCCCGGCGTTCATCATCTCGGAGCTCCGCAGCGCGTTCATCATCGGGTTCGTCATCTTCATCCCGTTCCTGGTGATCGACCTCGTCGTCTCGGCGGCGCTCATGTCGATGGGCATGATGATGCTCCCGCCGGTCATGATCTCGCTGCCGTTCAAGATCCTGCTCTTCGTGCTGGTCGACGGCTGGGGCCTCATCATCACGTCGCTCATCGAGAGCTACCACGTTGTCTAGGGGGCACGCATGAACCAGCAGGCCGTCATCGACCTGGTCCTCCAGGCGCTCCTGGTCGCGGGCAAGCTCGCCGCTCCGGTGCTCGTGACGTCGCTCGTCGTCGGGTTCGCGATCTCGCTGTTCCAGTCCGTGACCCAGATCCAGGAGGTCACGCTCTCGTTCGTGCCGAAGGCCGTCGCCGTCGCGATCGCCCTGGTGATCTGCGGCAACTGGATGATCTCGGAGATGGTGGCGTTCACGCACGTCGCCTTCGACATGATCCCGAAGATGCTCGGCAGCGGCTGATGGAGCTCAGCATCGACGCCGACCGTCTGGAGGCGACCATGCTCGCCGGCGTCCGGCTCGTGGCGTTCTTCGTCATCGCGCCGCCGTTCTCGTACCGCGCGTTCCCCGGCACCGTGAAGGTGATCCTCGGGCTCGGCCTGGCGATCGGCGTCGCCCCGCGCGTCGCCGTCGGCTACGAGTCGCTCGACACCGGGCCGTTCCTGCTCGCCCTGCTCACCCAGCTCGTCGTCGGGTTGTCGCTCGGCTTCCTCGTGTTCCTGGTGTTCGCCGCGGTGCAGTCGGCCGGTGCGCTGATCGACCTGTTCGGCGGGTTCACGCTCGCGCAGGCGTTCGACCCGCAGTCGCAGGTCAACGGCGCCCAGTTCACCCGGCTGTTCCAGATGGCGGCGCTCGCGCTCCTGTTCACCTCGGGCGGGTACCAGCTCATCGTCGGCGGACTCGTGCGGTCCTTCGACGCCGTGCCCCTGACCGGCACGTTCGCGGTCGACGGTCTGGCCCACCTGCTCGTGGCGGCGATGTCGCAGATGTTCCTGGCGACGCTGCAGATCGCTGGACCGCTGGTGGTCGTGCTGTTCCTGGCGGACGTCGGCCTCGGCCTGCTCACCCGCGTCGCACCGGCCCTCAACGCGTTCCAGATGGGGTTCCCGATCAAGATCGGGCTGACCGTCCTGTTCGCCGGAGCGCTCTTCATGGCCCTGCCCTCGGTGGTGTCGTCGCTGACCGGCGACGCCGTCCAGGCGATCACGGGACGGGGCTGAGGCGCCGTGTCCGACAGTGGTGAGAAGTCCGAGAAGGCCACCCAGAAGCGCATGCAGGAGGTCCACCGGAAGGGCCAGCTCGGCCGCTCACAGGACCTCGGCGCGTGGATCGGCATCGCCGTCGTCGCACTCATGGTGCCGTCGATGATCGGCAACGCGGCAGCCGCGGGCACGGCACAGCTCGTCGCCGTGCAGTCCGTCATCGCGAACCCGACCATCGGCACCATGAACCACGTGTTCGGCGACGCGATGGCGAGCGTCGGCGCGACCCTCGGCCCGATGCTCGCGGTGGTGCTCGTCGCCGTCACCGCCGCCGCCGTCGCGCAGGGCGGGGTGCACGTCCGGAAGCTCGCGCCCGAGGCCTCGCACTTCGACCCCATCGCCGGCCTGAAGCGGGTGTTCGGCGTCCAGGCGCTCTGGAACGGGGCGAAGGCGCTGCTGAAGACCACGGTCGTCGGGCTCGTGCTCTGGTTCGCCGTGCAGGGCCTGATGCCCGTGCTCATGACGAGCGGCTCGCTGCCCTTGTCCGCCGTGCTCGAGGCAGCAGCGGACGGCGCGGGCACCCTGCTCCGCGCCGCGATCGCCGCCGGGCTCGTCCTCGCCGCGATCGACGTGCTCGTGGTCATCCGCCGCAACCGCAAGCGCACCATGATGACCAAGCGCGAGGTCAAGGACGAGCAGAAGAAGAGCGACGGCGACCCGCTCGTCAAGGGCCAGCGCCGCTCCCGCCAGCTCGCGATGAGCCGCAACCGGATGATCCAGGCGGTCGGCACCGCGGACGTCGTCATGACGAACCCGACCCACTACGCCGTCGCGCTCAAGTACGAGCCGGGCAAGGCCGCACCGCGGGTGGTCGCGAAGGGCGCCGGGCCCGTCGCCGACGTCATCCGTGCCCGGGCGGAGGAGGACCGTGTGCCGATCGTGCGCGACGTCCCGCTCACCCGCGCACTGCACGCCGCGTGCGAGCTCGGGCACGAGATCCCCGTCGACCTGTACACGCCGGTCGCCCGGGTGCTGTCGTTCGTGATGGCCCTGAAGGCCCGCGGCGCAGCGGCCGGCACCCACGCACCGCCGAGGCCGACCACGCCCGACGAGGTCGCGAGCGTCATCGACCCGGCCACGCTGACCGGTGACCTCCGCCCCCGCAAGCTCCGCGCACCGCGCATCGCCGAGACCCCGACCGAAGGACTCCCCGCATGAACCGCAAGGACCTGCCGAAGCTCGTCGTCCCGGTGTTCATCGTCGGCATCATCCTGCTGCTGATCCTGCCGGTGCCGTCGTTCCTGCTCGACTTCCTGATCATCTGCAACATCCTGCTGGCGCTGGTGATCCTGCTCACGACGCTGTTCGTGAAGAAGCCGCTCGACTTCTCGGTGTTCCCGTCGCTGCTGCTCGTCGCGACGCTGTTCCGCCTCGGCCTGAACGTGGCGTCGACCCGGCTCGTGCTCGGCGAGGGCTTCGCCGGCGACGTCATCCAGGCGTTCGGCCACGTGGCCGTTTCCGGGTCGATCATCATCGGCGCGGTGATCTTCCTGATCCTCATCGTCATCCAGTTCGTCGTCGTGACGAAGGGTGCCGAGCGCGTCGCCGAGGTCGGGGCACGGTTCACCCTCGACGCCATGCCCGGCAAGCAGATGGCGATCGACGCCGACCTGAACGCGGGGCTCATCACCGACCAGCAGGCGAAGGACCGCCGCGCCGCGGTCTCCGCCGAGGCCGACTTCTACGGCGCGATGGACGGCGCCTCGAAGTTCGTCAAGGGCGACGCGATCGCCGGCATCCTCATCATCATCATCAACCTGGTCGGTGGCATCGCGATCGGCATGCTGCAGAACGGGCTCTCCGCCACCGACGCCCTGTCGAAGTACGGCATCCTGACGATCGGCGACGGCCTCGTCACGCAGATCCCGGCCCTGCTCATGGCGGTCTCCACCGGCATGATCGTCACGCGCTCCGGCGCGGAGTCCGAGATGGGTGCCTCGGCCGCCACCCAGCTGTCGCAGTCGCGCAACGCCCTGATGATCGCCGGCGTCGCCGCCATCGCGATGGGGTTCATCCCCGGCATGCCGATCCTGCCCTTCCTGCTCGTCGGTGCGACCCTGCTGTTCACCGCGTGGCGCATCGGCCGGAACGCCGCGAACGCCGAGTCGGCCGCCGCCGAGCAGCAGGCCCTCGAGGCCGCCGCTCCCTCCGGCGACACCCCCGAGGACCTCATCGAGCAGATGCGCGTGCACGCCCTCGAGATCCTGCTGGCGCCCGATCTGGTCGACATGGTGTCCGGCGCCTCCGACGACCTCCTCGGCCGCGTCCGCGCCCTGCGGCGGAAGATCGCCGTCGACATGGGCATCGTCGTGCCGCCGGTCCGCACCCGCGACAGCATCGACCTGCCGCCCTCGACCTACGCCATCCGGATCGCCGGCGTCGAGGCCGGCCGCGGCACCGCCCCGGCCCGCAGCGTCCTGGCCCTCGGCGACCACCTCGACGGGCTGCCGGGAACCTCGACGGTCGAGCCCGTGTTCGGCCTGACGGGCAAGTGGGTGCCCGCCGAACTCCGGCACGCCGCCGAGATGACCGGCGCCACCGTGATCGACCGGGTGTCCGTGCTCGTCACGCACCTGCAGGCCGTCATCGGCGACAACGCCGCCCGCCTGCTCACCCGCGAGGACGTCAAGGTCCTGACCGAGGGCGTCAAGCAGGTCAACCCCGCCGCGGTCGAGGAACTCGTGCCGGGCATGCTCTCGATGGCCGAACTCCAGCGCGTGCTGCAGGGCCTGCTCGCCGAACGCGTGCCGATCAACGACCTCGGCCGGATCTGCGAGGCGCTGACCCTGCGCGCCAAGGCCTCGACCGACCCCGAGGGCCTGGTCGAGGCTGCCCGCGCCGCACTCGGACCCGCCCTCGCCGCCCGCCACACCGACCAGGGCACCCTGCGCGTCATCATGATCGACCCGCTGCTCGAGCAGTCGATGCTCGAGGGGCTGCGACCCTCGGAACAGGGCAGCCAGATCGTCCTCGACGCGCACCGCATCGAGCAGGTCCTGGGCTCCGTCCGCGACGCCGTGCGCAGCGTGGAGGACCAGGGCCTGTCCGCCGTCCTCGTCTGCGCGCCGCAGCTCCGTCCGGCCGTGCACCGCATGGTCGCCGCCCAGTCGAACGGGCTCCCGGTGCTGTCGTACCAGGAAGCCACCGCCGCGGGCTCCACCATCGAGACCGTGGGAGTGGTCCGTGCCGCCGACCCGATTGCAGCGTAACGGCGCAACGCTCGACGAGGTCCGCGACGCCGTCCGGACCGAGTTCGGCGCGGGTGCACGGATCGTCGCCGCCGAGCGGGTCACCACGCCGGGCATCGGCGGGCTGTTCCGCAAGGCCCACGTCGAGGCGACCGTCGAGGTGCCGGAACCGGGGGAGACCCCGACTGCGCGCGTCGTGATCGCCGACTCACCCGTCCAGCGGATCGGCATCGCGGCGCTGCTCGCCGACGCCGAGGCTGCCGAGGCCCGCATCGCGGGCGGTGACGGCACCCGGGCCACGCGTGCCGACGCGTTCGCGTCGGTGCTCGACGGCTTCGTGGCGGACGGGATCACGGGGAGCGCCCCGCGCCCGACGCGCGCCCCGCCGGAAGCGGACGGGCCAGCGGACGTCGACCCGCGCCTCCAGGCCGTCACCGACACCCTGCCAGGAGGCCCGGCCACCGTCCCCGACGTCGTGCCCGGCCGGCGGGCGGCCCGGCCCACGGCCCCTGCCGTGCGGTCTGCTGCACCGGCAGCGCGGGCCGCTGTCCCGGGGATGCGGGCCGCGGTTCCGGCAGTGCGGTCGGCCGACGGCGACCTGGTCCTGCTGGTGGGCCGGCCGAACGACGTCGACGCGGCAGCCGGGCTGTTCGCCGTCCGGCATGCGCTGCGGCCGACCGATGCCGCCGACCGACGGTCCGCCATCCTCGCCCGCGCCGACGGCGTGCGTGACGGCCACGCGGTGCTCGCCGTCGCCGCGTGGGACGACCGGGCGACCGGCGAACGGGTCGAGGCCGACCAGGTCTGGGTCGTCGTCGACGTCGGACGGAAGCCCGAGGACTCCGCGGCCATGGTGTCCGCGGTCGTCGCGCGGCTGCCGGTGGCCGGTGTCGTCGCGATCGGCGCGGGGGAGACCGCCACGCCGGAGTCCGTCCACCTGCTGGGGGTCCCCGTCCTGTCGCTAGGCTGAGCGGGTGCTGGTACTCACGCGGAAGGTCGGCGAGCGGATCCTCGTCGGTGACGACATCGTCATCACGGTCCTCGACGCCCGGGGCGACGGCGTCCGGATCGGCATCGACGCACCACGCGGGGTGAAGATCCAGCGTGAAGAGGTCGTGCGGGCGGTCGCCGAGGCGAACGCCGAGGCCGCAGCGGCTGCCGGCGCGACCGGTGCCTCCGGCGACGACGCCGAGGCACGGCTGCGTGCCGCACTCGGCGACCGAGGCGAGGCCGACCGGGCGTAGTCCGGGCCGTCGCGCGGTCGTTGTCGAGCGCGCCCCGCGGTGGGCATCGCGCCCGGACTCTTCGGGGCGCGACGACGCTGGCGGGGCGCGGACGGGACGGGACGGAGGGACGTTCTTCGTGCGTGGCGCCGTGGACGCGGGCTCGGCGGGGCGCGGCCAGCGGGGACGACCCGACCCGTGTCTCCAGGCCGGACCGTCCGCACCGGGCAGCTACGCGCGGGGCTTCTTCTCCTGTTCGGGGAGTCGTCCGGCTGCCGCCTCGGCGGCGAACCACGCACGGGCCTCGTCCTGGCGCGCCTGCTCCTCGCCGAGCGCGATCGGCGCCCGCACGTGGCCGGGCTCGTAGCCGAAGGTCTCGATGAGCTGCGGGACCACCGGACGGAGCCGCGCCACCAGCCGGTCGATGGACGCCGAAACCGCACGGGCACGCTGCGCGCTCAGGCGGCCGTGCACCAGGTACCAGTCGAGGTGCTGCTCGAGCAGTCCGAGCGCGAACAGGTCGCGCAGCCACACGAGCACCCGGCGGGTGTCGCCCTCGGGAACCGCGTCGAGCCCCTCCGTGAAGGCGTCCCACTGCATGAGCTCCGCGTGGGCGCGCGCGGCCTCGATCAGCTCGTGCTGCGACCGGTTCAGGAGCACGGCCTGGCGGGCGCGGTCCTTGCCGGCGGTGTTCAGCCGGAGCCCGATCTCGGTGACCATGGTGTCCACGCGGCCCGCGAGCAGCGCGCGCTGCGTGGCGGGGTCGCGCAGGTCCGTGACGCTCGCGGCGAGCGAGCCGCGGTCGGCGACGGTCTGGCCCAGGCGGCGGAGGCCCGAGGCGTCCGCGAGCTTCGCGCCCACCTGCGAGGCGACGAACTTCGCGGTCGATGCGGCGTCGCGCGGCGCCCGCTTCCGGAAGTCGGTGAGCAGCCGCTTGCCGACGAGCTGCAGCAGGACGGTGTTGTCGCCCTCGAACGTCACGTACACGTCGAGGTCGGCGCGCAGGCTCGTCAGGCGGTTCTCAGCGAGGAAGCCCGCGCCGCCGCAGGCCTCGCGGCACTCCTGCAGGGTGTCGAGCGCGGACCACGTCGACAGTGACTTGAACGCGGCGGCCTGGGTCTCCAGGTCCTCGCGGCGCTCCGGGGTGTCGGCTCGCCCGCTGAACACGTCGTCGAAGGTGCGGAGCAGCTGCTCGTGCGCGAACGACTGCGCGAACACCGTGGCCAGACGGGGGATGAGTCGGCGCTGGTGCCGGCCGTAGTCGAGCAGGACGCCCTCGACACCGCCCGCTGTCGGGAACTGCCGGCGCTGCATCGCGTACGTCAGCGCGATCTGCAGCCCGATCTTCTGGGAGACGACCGCGGCGCCGTCGAGCGACACGCGGCCCTGCACCAGGGTGCCGAGCATCGTGAAGAAGCGGCGTCCGGGCGAGTCGATCGGCGAGCTGTAGGTGCCGTCCTCGGCGACGTCGCCGTAGCGGTTCAGCAGGTTCGTGCGGGGGACCCGGACGTGGTCGAAGTGCAGCCGGCCGTTGTCGATGCCGTTCAGGCCGCCCTTGACGCCGTCGTCCTCGCCGCCGACGCCCGGCAGGAACGCGCCGTCGTCGTCACGGAGCGGCACGTAGAACGCGTGCACGCCGTGGTCGACGCCCTGGGTGACGAGCTTCGCGAAGACGACGGCCGCCTTGCCGTGCAGGGCCGCGTTGCCGATGTAGTCCTTCCACGCCCCGCGGAACGGCGTGTGCACGACGAACTCCTGCGTGGCGGGGTCGTAGGTCGCTGACGTGGCGATGTTCTGCACGTCCGAACCGTGGCCGGTCTCGGTCATCGCGAAGCAGCCGGGCACGTCGAACCCGATGATGCCGGGCAGGAACTCCTCGTGGTTCCGCGCGGTGCCGAGGTGGTGCACCGCGGAGCCGAACAGGCCCCACTGCACGCCGGCCTTGATCTGCAGCGACGGGTCGGCGGTGGTGATCTCCTCGAACGCCGCCAGGTTGCCGCCGTGGTTGTCCTGACCGCCGAGCTCCGGCGGGTACGGGCGCTGGATGGCACCGGCGTCGACCAGGATCTGCAGCTGCTCGAACGCCCGGGCGCGATGCTCGATGGTGCCGAGGCCCTCGGTCTTGTGCAGTGCGGGGTCGAGCACGAGGCGGCGGGAGATCCGGCGGTCCTCGGCCCAGCGGCCGAGCAGGAGGGTCTCGACCATGTCGACGTCGATGTGGAGGTCGGTGTGCGTGCTCGTGTGCTTGCTCGCGCTCTTGCCCGGGTTCTCGCTGGCGCTCTTGCTCGCCTTCTCGCCGGCCTCGTGCTTCGCCGTGGGCGTGCCGGTGTGCTGCGCGGATGCGGTGTCGACCATGGTCGGAGTCCTCCTGAACTGCGGTGTCCGGTGTTGCGCTCCCCACGCTAGACAACGCCGCCGGGAGCCGGGCGAACGCGGTGTGGCTCGGACAACCGGCGATCGGTGCGTGGGGGTCGCGGCCGTGGGAACCCTCCAAGTGCAGGTGCCGACGTACTTGTTGAGCACCCGTCGACGATTGGGCGTGCCACCGGCCCGCGGGGCAGACTGGCCGACATGTCAGGCTCCACCACGGGACACGATCCCAAGCCCAAACGCACCTTCTTCGGACAGCCGTTCGAGCTGTCGACGCCCTTCGCGGTGGAGCTCTGGGAGCGGTTCTCGTTCTACGGCATGCAGGGCATCGTCCTGATCTACATGTACTACAAGGTCACGCAGGGCGGCCTGGGGATCGACAAGGGCATCGCGAGCGGGATCATGGGCGCGTACGGCGGTGCCGTGTACCTGTTCACGATCATCGGCGCGTGGATCGCCGACCGGCTGCTCGGTGCCGACCGCACACTGTTCGGCAGCGCGATCGTCGTCATGCTCGGCCACATCGCCCTGGCGCTCATCCCCGGGGTGGCCGGCGTGGGCGTCGGCCTCGTGCTCATCGCGCTCGGGTCCGGCGGACTCAAGGCGACCGCCACGACGATCGTCGGTGGGCTCTACAGCCGCGACGACCCCCGCCGTGACGCCGGTTTCTCGCTGTACTACCTCGGCGTCAACCTCGGTGCGTTCTTCGGGCCGCTCCTGACGGGCCTGCTGCAGAGCTCGCTCGGCTTCCACTACGGCTTCGGGCTCGCCGCCGTCGGCATGGCCGCCGGCCTGGTGCAGTACGCGATCCGTCGGAAGAACCTGCCCGACACGGTCCGCCACGTCACGAACCCCGTCGACCGCCGGCGCCTGCCGCTGATCGGGGTCGGGGTCGTCGTTGCCCTGATCGTCATCGCGGTCGCCGTGCTGACCGGGCTGCTGAACGTCGGCAACCTGCCCACCGTGGTCGTCGCGATCGTGATCCTCGCCACGATCGGTTACTTCGTCGTCATCCTGACCAGCGGCATCACGGCCCAGGAGCGGTCGCGGGTGTTCGCGTTCATCCCGCTCTTCATCGGCAGCGCCGTGTTCTGGTCGCTCTACCAGCAGCAGTTCACCGTCGTCACGGTCTACTCCGACGAGCGACTGAACCGCTCGCTGTTCGGGTGGGAGATGCCGGTCTCGTGGGTGCAGTCGATCAACCCGGTCTTCATCATCGTGCTGTCCGGGGTCTTCGCGGCGCTCTGGACCAAGCTCGGCGACCGACAGCCGTCCACCCCGACGAAGTTCGGCCTCGGCACCGGCATCATGGGCGTCGCGTTCCTGCTGTTCCTGCCGTTCGTCGGCTCGGGCCAGAACGGCACGCCGCTGCTCGCCCTGGTCGGCATCCTGCTCGTCTTCACGCTGGCCGAGCTGCTGCTGTCACCCGTCGGGCAGTCCGTCGCCACGAAGCTCGCGCCGCCGAAGTTCCAGACGCAGATGGTCGCGCTGTTCTTCCTGTCGGTGTCGCTCGGCACCGCCGTCACCGGGGTGCTGTCGCAGTACTACGACCCGGCGAACGAGGCACCCTACTTCGCCGTGCTCGGCCTCGTCGCCGTCGCGGTCGGCGTGGTCCTGCTCGTCCTGGCCAAGCCGATCCTGAAGCTCATGCGCGGTATCCGTTGATCCGCCGCGGCATCCGCTGATCCACCGCGGCATCCGCTGATCCGTCGCGGCATCCGCTAACCTGAGGGAAGCCACACGGCCGAAGCAACCAAGGAGTCACCCCATGCTCGAACTCATCGCCGGCATCATCATCGGCATCGGCGTCCTCGGCGGTGTGGGCTGCTGCATGGCGGTCGCCGCCATGATGAAGAGCGGCTCCGAAGAGTACTGAGCCCGCTGGGCTAATCGCCGCTGCCGGTCGTGATCGGCACCAACTGACGACTCAGGACGGTCGCGCGCTCGAAGGGGCCGCGGCCGTCCTTCGTGTACACGGGCTCCTCGAACGCGACGGTCCACGACAGCGGCTCGCCGACACCGGGGTAGCCGACGATCTGGTTGCCACCAGGAGCCACGATCACGCCGATCGGCTCGTCGGCCCATCGCTCGCCGCCCTCCGCGGAGTCGATGACCTGCACGAGCGCGCCGATGCCGAGGCCGGGGGCGTCGTCAGGGCGGGGCTTGGGGGAGCGTCGTCCGAACACGCCATCACCGTAGCGGCGACAGGTCATGGAACGGCTGTGCGGCGTCTGTCGGCACGCTGATGACCCACCGCCCGGGTGCGCGCGCCGACTGGTCAGGACACCCCGCCGGTAGCGCGTTGAGTGGTCACCAACTGTCGGCTGCGGTGCCGCCATCCGACAGTTCGTGACCGCTCGGCGAACCTGAGCGGGGTGTTGCGACCGGCGGGGAGACGGCCGGGAGGCCCGTGGCGGGCCCGCACCGCGCCTCCAGGCCGTCGCCGGGCGCGTCCACAGCGTGTGCCGGGTGGTCAGGACACCCCGCCGGTAGCGCGTTGAGTGGTCACCAACTGTCGGCGGCGGCGCCGCCATCCGACAGTTCGTGACCGCTCGGCGAACCTGAGCGGGGTGTTGCGACCGGCGGGGAGACGCCCGGGACGCCCGAGACGCCCGGGACGCCCGGGACGCCCGAGGCAGGGGGGTGCGCGTGGCCCCACCCCCCGCGTCAGGCGTCGGCGGGGACCCGGGCGATCTCGGTGATGGACGAGTGGCCGGTCTCGGGGTGCTTGCGCATCGAGAGCAGCCGTTCCATCGAGGGCTCGAGCGCCGTGACCTTGTCGAGCGGCGCGCTCACGACCAGCTGGAACCCGAGCCGGAGCCACGCGGTGACCGCACGACCGGCGAACTCGGAGTCCGCCTTGATGAACGCCTCGTCGAGGAACACCGGCGCGAACCGGGGCCGGGGACGCGTCTCGTCTCCGAGCTGGTAGCGGAGCGCCGCACCGACGATGAACGCCACGAGCTCCTGCGTCTCACCACCGGACTTGTCACCGAGCGACGAGTACACACCGAGGTCGTCGCCCGACGTGTCGTAGCGGACCGCGGTGATCTCCATGTGCCGCCGGACGTCGAGCACGGCGTCGCGCTGCGTGGTGCGTCCACGGGCGGCGTCGGGGTCGGGGCGGATGACGGCCATGAAGCGCCGGAGCCGGCGGAACCGGGTCTCGAGCACGTCGTCGGTCAGCTCGGAGTCGACCGAGGCGGACAGGGCGCGGAGCTCGCGGCGGAACGCGGTGACGTCCTCGCGGGTGACCCGCCGGATCTGGATCTTCAGGCGGTCGCGGTTGGCGCCGAACGGCAGGTCCCGCAGGATCTCGTTGACCGGTTCGAGACGCTCCTCGATCTCGACGACGGCACGGTCGAAGGCCCCGGCGAGCGGCACGAGGTCCTCTCCGCTCCACTGCGACAGCCGGCGACGCCACTCGGTGCGGCGGGCGTGCAGGCCGGTCGCGACGATCTGGTCGAGGATGGCGTGGTAGTCCGGGTACGACGCGACGCCGGTGCCGAGGTTCGGGTCGGGCCAGGCGTCCTGGTACCGCTGGAACGTGAGCGTCAACGACGTCGAGGCCGCTGCGGCACCGTCGAGAGCCTGCGACAGCCGTTCCTCCAGCCGGCGTCGGAGCCGTCGGGTGGCGTCGTCGAAACCGTCCACACCATCCGGTGCACCGACCTCGGCGAACGTCTCGGCGAGCAGTCGCGACTGCTCGTCGTCGGGCAACGACTCGGGGGTGTCGTCGAAACGGGACAGGATCTCGGCGGCGGCGTCCTGGCCGTCCACGAGCACGGCGTGCCGCTCCTCGAGGCGCTGCACGGAGAGCCGTGCAGCGGAACGGCGGTCAGCGGCCTCGTCGAGCGACTTCCGCAGGCGGGCGACCGAGGCGCGCAGGGTCCGGAGGCCGTCGTCGGCGGCGAGGAGCGCCTGGCGTTCCTCGTCGAGGCGGGCGAGCGACGTCTCGACGCCCTCGACGTCGACGGCGGCCCACGTCACGTCGACGACGTGCTGGTGCGCGGCGCGGAGGACGTCGAGCGCGGTGAGGTCCTGCGCGACGTCGGTGCGACGGGCCTCGAGCGTGGCGAGGTCCTGCGCGATCGAGGCGAGTTCCTGCTCGACGGCGGCCACGCGGGCCTCGTTGGTGAAGCCGATGACGTTCGCCTGGCGGCGGTCACCGTGCGCACCACGCCGGCCGTCGCGGAGCTGGCCGGACTCGGTCACGCGCCGGCCACCACCACCGAGCTCCGAGGCGTCGGTGACGCAGCGGGCGTCGGTGCGGTCCGACTCGATCCGCTCCCGCACCCAGGTGCTGAACGGCGAGTGCTTGATGGCGAGCTTGCCGGAGACCATCGCGGGGTCGCCGTCGAGGTCCAGGTGCGGTCCGGTCGGCACACCCTCGAACTGCACGCGGACGGGCAGGCGGAGGGCGTCGATCGCCTCGCTGAACGCGCCGAGGCGGTCCTGGTCGACCAGCAGGGTGCGGGCGACAGGGGCCAGCACGGACTCGATGGCCGTGCGCCAGCGCTCCTCGCCGGGCCGCACGTCGAGCAGTTCGGCGACGAACGGCAGGTCGGCGGGGTCGATGCCGGCGGCGCGGGCCATCGCGAGCCGGGCTTCGTGCATCGGCAGGGGCATCGCGCCCTGCCGGTGCTCGAGCGACTGCCGCTCCTGGCGCAGGGACCGCTCACGGTCGAGCAGCGGGTACTCCTCGCGCGTCAGGGCGTCGCGGCGGTCGTCCAACGACGAGCGCGAAGCAGCGTAGGAACCGAGGAACTCGTGCGAGCTGCGCTGCGCGGCAGTGAAGTCGGCCTCGGTCGCGACGGACAGGCCGAGCACCGCAGTGCGCTCGTCGAACGTCGCCCGGGTGCGGACGACGGCGTCGCGTTCGCGCGTGCGGCGGTCGATGCGGTCCTCGAGCTGGGCGAGCGCGTTGCCGCCCTGGTCGCGCAGCCGTGCCTCGGCGTCGCGCAGCTCGATCTCCACGGCGGCGTGCCGGGCCTCGGCAGCGGCGACCTCGGCGCGGGACGCCGTGCGCTCCCGGCCGTTGCGGTCCACCTCGGCGTCGAGCAGGTCCCGCTTCCGCGAGGCCGTCCAGTGCGCGAACGGGGAGACCTCGGCGCCGGTGGCGATGCCGTCGAGCGCAGCCGCAGCGGCGGAGGCCCGTTCGATCTCGTCGTGCAGCTCGGTGATGGGGGAGAGGATGCGGACCTTGCGCTCCTCGGTGTCCATCGCCTCGTACGCCTCGTCGAGTGCGGAGAAGTGCGCGAGGGCGCGGTCGGCCGCCTCGTAGGTGCCCGGCGTCTCGAGGACGAGCGACTTGTACAGCGCGTCGACCGTCGGCAGGTGCTGCCCGGCCTGGATGCGCGCGAGCAGGCGCATCGCCCGGTTGCCGCCACCGGAGTCACCGATGCCGAGACGGGTCTGCAGCGTGTAGGCGAGTTCCTGGTAGGTGTCGCGGATCACGAGCCCCGGCACGCGGCCGGTCAGCTCGAGGTGGTGGAAGCGCGTCGGCACGAACTCCTCGAGCCGGCGCAGGTCGAAGGTGTCGTCGACCGTCGCCATGGTCATCTGGATGTCGCCGACGCCCCGCGCGCGCTTCGGCACGATGTACGCCCGCAGCACCGTGAAGCGCCGCTCGTCGTCGTTCCGGAACGTGACCGCGGCCGCGCCCCAGGTGGTCTGGTCGTCGCCGCGCAGGTTCACGTCGCGCAGGGCGCCGGACTCGGGGTCGCGGCGGGTGTCGACCTTGCCACGCAGGTACGTGAGCAGGTTGCGCTGGTCGGCGCTGCGCGCGCGCCCGGTGGTGGCATCGTTCGAGGCGCCGTTGAACGGCACGTCGGACGGCATCATCACGGCCAGGTACGCGTCCATCAACGTGGACTTGCCGGTGCCGGACGCGCCGGAGATGAGCGTCGCGGTGCCGGACAGCTCGACCTGGCGGTGGCCGTGGAAGCCGCCCCAGTTCACGACCTGCATCGACTCGGCACGCCACTGCGCGACCGTGTCGAAGAGCGCGGGGATCTGGAAGGTGTCGGTCATGCTTCCGTCTCGCCGTCGTCGTCGGTGTCGGTGTCGGTCTCGGCTTCGCCGTCTGCCGGGAGGCCCGGGTCGGCTCCGTCGGTCGGCTCGCCACCCGGCGTGGCCGGGTCCTCCTGCGCGGTGGTGGTCCGCAGCCACGTGTCCAGTTCCAGCAGGCGCTCCAGGGGGAGCAGCACCTCGACGACGCTGGCCACCCGGAAGCGGTCCGGGTCCGAGGTGCGGATCAGGATGCGCGCCGTCACGAGGCGCTCGACGGCCTTCGCCACCCGGCCCTCGTCGCGCGTGCGGTCGGTCGCGGTCGCCGGTCGGAACCCGGCGACGTGCCCGAGGATCTCGGAGCGGTCGACGACCACCTGGTCCGGACCCGGTCGGGCATCGGCGCGCAGGCGCATCCGCAGGTAGACGAGGACGATCGTCTCCTCGCGGGTGTACGGCAGGTCGCGCAGCAGTGTGGGGAACGTGCGGCGCTGGCTCTCCGAACGGGCCTGGCGCTTCCAGGCGACCTCGCGGTCACGGTCGACGTGCAGCTCGAGGAACAGGTCGTTCAGACGCGACCGCAGCTGGTACTCGGCGTCGAGGACGGCACGCCACTCGTCGGGGTGGGTGCGGGAGCTGACGTACGAGTGCCGGAGCAGCGCCACCAGCGCGCGTCGCTGGTGCTCGTCGAGCCGACCCTCGTCGCCCTCGAAGAGGGCGAAGCTGGACTCGTCGCGGTCGTCGTCCTGCACGACCGTTGCGGGGTCGTCGTAGGGGACCGTCTCGTCGACCGGTGCCGGCGTCGTGTCGCTCACCGTGCCTCCTGTGCGTTGTCGTCGTGGGGATCGCCGACCGGCGCGTACTCGGCAGCGAGCGCAGCGGTGGGCATGTGGAAGGTGACCGGGCTGCCGTCGGGGCGCACCGTGCGGTGTTCGGCGACGTGCGCGGCGGACTCGAAGTCGTCGCGCCCCGTCAGCAGGTGGGCGAGGCCGAACAGTTCGACCGGTCGACGCTGTTCGGGCGGCAGCCCGTGGAAGGCGTCGACGCTCGAGTCGGCCTCGGCGAACCGGAGCGCGGCGCGCAGTTCGGTCAGGAGCGGGCCGCCGTGCTTGCGGAGCATCTCGACGTCGAGGTCCTCGAAGACGTCGTCGTCGGGTTCCTCGATGGGTGGCGGCACGGACTCGGCGTCCGGGTCGTAGAAGCGCTCGCGCAGGGTGCCGACCTCGGCCGATGCCGGCAGCAGCGGGAGCGGGATGCGGTCGCGCGCCCCGCCCTGGTCCATGAGCGTCGCCAGGCCGCGGTTGATCGAACGGATGACGGCGTCGAGCTCGCGGTCGCGGACCACGTCGTGGGCGACGATCTGGTCGCGGAGCGTGGCGGTGAGCTGGCGCCGCTGCGCGAGGACGTCCTCGATGCCCTGGCGGAGGATCGTCACGGTGTTGCGGAACGCGCGACGCTCACCGGCTCCGAGGCCGTCGGCGAAGGAGTGGGACAGGATCGTCGCGATGTCGTCGCGCAGGCGGAGCAGCAGGGCGTCGTCGCGCAGGAGCTCGAAGGCACCCTCGAACGCGCGGCCCTCGGGCGTCGCCTGCATCAGGTTGTCGGTGCGCGCGAGGTAGTCGTCGAGGATCTCGCCGATCGGGCGGACCTCTTGCCGGAAGTCCTCGACGATCGAGCGGTGCATCGTCGCGACGGCCTCTTCGACACGCTTGAAGTCGCTCGGGAGCTGCCGGATCAGGTCGGAGATGTTCGTGTACCCGTCGCGCATCCGGTCGTCCTCGACCGTGACGACGTCGTCGCCGTGCTCGAGGCGTTCACGCTCGGCCTGCAGTTCGGCGATCTGGGCGTCGATGCGGCGGATCTGCACGTCGGGGTCCGGCTCGGCGCGGGCGGCCCAGCGGTGCACGGCGTCGACGATCATCGCCAGCCGGCTCTCGCTGATCAGGGCGCGGTCGGCCGACAGGGCGTCGACGAGGCTCAGGGCCTCGAGCGCGTGACTAGTCAGCGAGTACTGCTCGTCGCCGTCGGGGGAGTTGGAGCGGACCAGCCACTGGGCCGCCACCCACTCACGGCAGAGGGCACGGCCGTTCGGTCGGGGGTCCTGCTCGCTCTGCTCGTGCTGTTCGCTCGCGGGCACGCGTGCACCCGATGCCTGCAGGCGGGCGACGTGCTCCTCGACCTGCAGGTGCATGCGGTCGGCGGGGACGTACTGGACGTCGCGGTCGAACACCGTGCGGAACACGGCGAGGACCGTCGCGCTCGTCGGGCGGGACATGAGGCGCAGGGTCGGACGGTCGAGGACCGCTCGGACCCGGGCGAACTCGAGGTCGACGTCGGTCATGCGCCCCTTCGTCCGATCGTGCTGGTGGTGTGGCCCGCGTGCTGCGGCCCGGTGAGATGACAAGAGCCCGACGCTGCTGCGTCGGGCTCTGTCTCAAGGGTGGGCGATACCAGACTCGAACTGATGACCTCTTCGGTGTGAACGAAGCGCGCTACCAACTGCGCCAATCGCCCCCTGCACTGTTCGTGCGAGTCGATAGTAGCGGAAGTCCGGCGGTGCACCGAACACAGTGCGCTGCCCGGGTGTGGCGCGCAGCTGACGAGGGTGCCCGAACCGGCCGGATCCGCATGAACTCGGGGGACACGCCCGGTGAACGGGAAGGATTTTGGTGGAAGCGCCCGGGTTCGTATAGAGTTTACGTCGTCGCCGCGACAGCGGAAAGACAAGTGCGGATGTGGCGCAGTGGTAGCGCATCACCTTGCCAAGGTGAGGGTCGCGAGTTCGAATCTCGTCATCCGCTCGAGTGTGGGGCTTCTCGAAGCCCTGCGACTCACCAGAGGGTATCCCACCGTTCGGGTACTCACGGAGACGTGAACCTCGATGGTGGGGTGGCCGAGAGGCTAGGCAGCGGCCTGCAAAGCCGTCCACGCGGGTTCGAATCCCGTCCCCACCTCCAGCAACACCCTCCAGATCCTGTGCGAACCCCGGTTCAGACAGGGAATCTGGGCGATTGGCGCAGCGGTAGCGCGCTTCCCTGACACGGAAGAGGTCACTGGTTCGATCCCAGTATCGCCCACCACGAGAAAGCCCCGGCAGGACCACCAGGTCCCGCCGGGGCTTTCGTCGTTGCAGGCGACCGCCGCGCTCGGCTGGCACGATGGCGAGATGGATTCGATGCGTGGGTGGCCGCTGTGGGCCGTGATGATCGTCCTCGCCGTCGCGTTCGGCGGGTTCTGGTACCTGTCGACGTTCGTCACCATGCCCGCCGACGTCCCCGTCGGGATCCGAGCCGCGGCGAGTGCCGTGACAGGCGCCGCGTTCGGCGTGGTCTTCGGGCTCTGGATCGGTCGGCAACGCCGGAGCGTCGGCCCGGCAGCGCGTGATCGTGCGCTCGGCCGAGCGGTCAGGCGCGGAGAACTGCCCGCTGATGCCGACCCGGCGCAGTGGCGCCAGGCGCTCACGCACTACCAGCAGCAGTACCGCCGGCAGCGGTGGTTCGGGCCAGTCGTGTTCGTGGTGCTGATGGCGCTCGAGGTGTTCCTCGCCGTCACCGGGCGGCCGGTCTTCTGGTTCGCGGCGGCGATGTTCCTCGTGTTCCTCGTCGTCACCCTCGTGCAGACACCGAAGGTGCTGCGGAACACTGCCGCGATGCTCGTCGAGCTCGACCGGCGCGACGCGACCGACACGCACTGAGCTACCGGATGCAGTGGTCGTGACCAGACCGACCGGTGCGGTGCGGGGCGGACGCACGCCGCGCCTCCCGGCCGGGTCGTGTACGCAGGGCGGTACCTCGTCGACGCGGTGCACCGCGCCGACCCCGCTCAGGAAGGCGCCCGCTCCATGACCTCACCCTTCGACCTCACCGGCAGGACCGCCCTCGTCACCGGCGGCAACCAGGGACTCGGCCGGGCGTTCGCGTTCGGTCTTGCCGAGGCCGGCGCCCGCGTCGCCATCGTGGGGCGCTCCGCGGAGCGCAACGCCCGCGTCGCCGCCGAGGCCGCCGACGCCGGCCACGACTTCGTCACCATCACGGCGGACATCACCGACGGCGAGCAGGTGGCACGCATGACCGAGGAGGCGATGGCCGCCCTCGGCCGCCTCGACGTGCTCGTCAACATCGCCGGCACGTGCCACCACCGCGACGCCTTCGACGTGCCCGACAGCGAGTGGGACGACGTGTTCGACCTCAACGTCCGCGCACTGTGGAAGACGTCGACAGTGGTCGGCGCGCACATGCGCGACGCCGGGTCGGGCTCGATCGTGAACATCGGCAGCATGTCGGGCCTCATCGTGAACCGGCCGCAGTGGCAGCCGGCGTACAACGCGTCGAAGGCCGCCGTGCACCACCTGACGAAGTCGCTCGCGGTCGAGTGGGCGGAGTACGGCATCCGCGTGAACGCCGTTGCACCCGGGTACGTGAAGACCGAGATGGCTCCGGTGGACTCCCCGGAGTTCCGGCGGTACTGGATCGAGGACGCACCGCAGCAGCGGTTCGCCCTGCCCGAGGAGATCGCCCCGAGCGTCGTGTTCCTGGCGAGCGACGCGGCGTCCTTCATCACCGGATCCGTGCTGGTGGCGGACGGCGGCTACAGCGTCGTCTGAGCCGGCTCGGCCGCCGGCGTGCCCGCGCCGGTTGTCGCGCGGGCCATGCCGACGGCGACGAGCAAGGCGGCGACGACCGTCAGGACCACGCCTGCGACGGTGATCCCGCCCTCGAACGCGGCCAGCCGATCGACGCTCCAGGACGTCATCGCGATGCTGCCCGGCACGAGCAGCGCCAGCACCGTCCCGGTCGCCGCGATGCCCACCGCGGTCGCGAGCTCGCTCGAGGTGTCGACGAGCGCCGCACCGACCGACGTCCGGTTCGACGGCAGGCCCTGGAGCACGTTGTTGCCCGCGACGACCCCGACGACCCGCATCCCCGCGGCGACGAGGACGAGTGCCGCGGCGACCCAGCCGTACCCGGCACGGCCGCCGACCGTGAAGAGTGCGAGTCCTGCCACGACGGCGCCGGCGCTCAGCCAGGCCGCGCGGCCGAGGCCCACCCGCTGCACGAACGGGCCGACGAAGCGTCCGGACGCCAGGAGCACCACCACCTGCGGCAGCGTCCCGATCGCTGCCAGCGCCGGCGACCAGCCCCAGGCGAACTGCAGCTGCAGCGTCACCAGGTACGACAGGCCGGAGACGGCCAGTCCGGAGGCCGCCTTGTACGCCAGACCGCTCGCGACGAGCGGACGGGCGAGCAGGCGCAGCTCGAGGAGCGGCTTCGCCGCGGTGCGCTCCCGCTGCACGAAGGCCGCCACCGCCGCGACCGTCACGACGACCCCGGTCCACCCCGGCCAGGAGGCGCTGCCCGCCTCGGCGAAGAGGGTGGGCGTCCCGAGTGCACTGACCAGGGCCGTGGTGCCGAACAGCGCGCCGGTCACGTCGATCCGGTCGGGGTGCAGGTCCTCCGGTCGGTCAGCGGGCACGCCGACACGGATGCCGACGAACGCGAGCGCCGCGATCGGGACGTTGACCAGGAGCAGGGTCTGCCACGGTGCCACCGCGAGGGCGAAGCCGCCGGCCGTCGGACCGACCGCGAGCCCGACCAGGCCCGCGGTGGAGATGACCGTGAGTGCCCGGACCCGCAGCGCATCGGTGTCGAAGAGCCTGAAGGCCAGGGCCATCGACCCTGGGGTCGTCATGGCCGCCGCGAGCCCCATGAGCGCGCGGACCGCGATGAGTTCGCCGGTCGTGGTGACGAGCGTGGTCGCCAGCGCGGAGAGCGCGAGCAGCACCAGGCCGACGAGCATCACCCGGCGTCGGCCGAACCGGTCGGCGACCGCGCCGAACAGGAGCATGAGGGCGCCGAAGACGACCGAGTAGGCGCCGGTGACCCACTGGAGTCCGGTCGTCGACGCGTGGAGGTCACGGCCGAGGGTCGGCAGCGCGACGTTCAGCACCGAGTTGTCGAGCATCTCGAACAGGAAGACGGCGGACAGGCCGGCGAGGGCGATCCCTGCGTCGCGGAGCCGGGCGGGGGAACGGGTGGACACGTGCACTCCTTCGAAGAAGAAGTGGCGACTCGTCCGAGACCGCGTGTGCATGCCGTGCTGCCGGAGCAGCGAGGCGTTTTGCCCTCTGCCCGGAGCGTACGTCCAGTGGGGCGTCCGCTGCAAGTGGGCCGGAACGCGCGTCGGTGTCGTGCGAGCCGCTGCCCACGCGAGCAGGCTGTCAGGAGTGCGCTGCGCTGCGTCCTCCGGCGTGGGCACGTCCCCGAAGGAGATCCGATGAGCACCACCACCCCTCGCCTGCCCGGCGGCACCTGGACCCTCGGCGACGTGCCGGTCGCACGCTTCGGCTACGGCGCGATGCAGCTCACCGGTCCCCGGGTCGTCGGGCCGCCGAAGGACCACGACGAGGCCGTCGCCGTGCTCCGGGACGCCGTCGCGGGCGGCATCACGCACATCGACACCGCCGAGACGTACGGCCCCCGCATCGTCAACGAGCTGCTGCACGAGGCGTTGCACCCGTACGGCGACGACCTCGTCATCGCGACGAAGGTCGGCGCGCGACGCGATGCCCGAGGCGGGTGGCCGACCGCTCGGGAACCCGACGAACTGCGCGCACAGGTCGACGACAACCTCGAGACGCTCGGCGTCGACGTGCTGGACCTCGTCAACCTGCGGCTCGGCGATGCGAACGGTCCGGTCGCGGGGCCGATCGCCCCGGCGTTCGAGACGCTGGTCGGTTTGCAGCGACAGGGGGTCATCCGGCACCTCGGCGTGAGCAACGCCACGCCGGACCAGGTGGACGAAGCGCAGGGGATCGCTCCGATCGTGTCCGTGCAGAACATGTACAACCTCGCCAACCGGCAGGACGATCCGCTCATCGACCGACTCGCGGAGGAGGGGGTCGCCTACGTGCCGTTCTTCCCGCTCGGTGGCTTCTCTCCGCTGCAGTCCGAGGTGCTCTCGACCGTGGCGACACGTCTGGGGTCGACGCCGATGTCCGTCGCCCTGGCGTGGTTGCTCCGCCGGTCCCCGAACATCCTGCTCATCCCGGGTACGTCGTCGCGGGCGCACCTGCGGGAGAACATCGAGGGCGCCTCCGTCGTGCTGAGCGACGACGACCTGCTCGACCTGGAGGGCATCGACGGCTGAACACACGGAGCCGGGCGCGTCCGTTACGGTGCTCGTGGGGCGGCACCGGCGCCGCTCGAGAGGCAGGACCGATGACGGACCACGCGGCCACCGCAGCGCAGGAGTTCCTCCGCGCGCACCACGAACGGCTCCGCTCCCTGGTCGACCGGGTGGTGCCGGCGGACGAGTACCCGTCGGCGTCCGAGGCCGGCGCGCTCGACTTCCTGGCCGGTGTGCTGGTCGACCGGCCCGACTGGCTCGACCGTCTCCGTACCGTCGTCGAGCACGCGGACGACCACGAGGGCGTCGACGAGCCCTGGGACGGGGACGATCCGGACTGGACCTGGTTCGCCGAGCTCGTGGCCGCGGGGTACTACGCCGACGCGGGGAACGGCGGGAACAAGGGGGAGCGGTCCTGGGACATGGTGGGGTGGCAGCCCGGTCCGCCGGACGGCTGGAGCGTGCCGGTACCCGTGCCGACCGCAGCACCTGCGGTCGTGCACCCGTCGCAGCTGGCCGACCGGTACGACGCGGTCGTCGTCGGCTCGGGTGCCGGCGGGGGCGTCGCGGCGTGCGGGCTGGCCGAGTCCGGTCGGCGCGTGCTCGTGGTCGAGGCCGGTGGGTGGCCCGGCACCGCGGAACTCAGCCGTGACCACATCCGGAACCCGCGGTCGAGCTGGGGTGTCGCGCCGCGGTCGGGGCCGTCCGACGTCGGCAACCCGCGGACACTGGCGGACGGTCGCGAGCTGCTGGTGCTCCGGCCGTCGTCGCCGGGGTGGCACAACAACGCGGTCACGGCCGGGGGCGGCACGCGCGTCTACGGTGCCCAGGCCTGGCGGTTCGGGCCGCGGGACTTCACGATGGCGTCGACGTACGGCGTGCCGGACGGCAGCGCCCTGGCCGACTGGCCGTTCGGGTACGACGAGCTCGAGCCCTGGTACGAGCGCGCCGAGTGGGAGGTCGGAGTCAGCGGGGGCGACGTCGACGGACCGTGGTCCGGGGAGCGCTCGCGCGCGCGACCGATGCCACCGCTACCGTCGGGGGCGGCGCGCGACCGGCTCGCCGGCGCTGCGGACTCCCTGGGCATCTCGACGATCCACGTCCCGCTCCTGATCAACTCGACGCCGTACCTGGGTCGCCGCGCGTGCGAACAGTGCGGCATGTGCGTCGGCTTCGCGTGCCCGGTCGACGCCAAGAACGGCAGCCAGAACACCATGCTGACCCGCGCGTTCGCCACCGGGAACGCCTCGATCGTGCTCGGGTCACGGGTCGCCCGGCTGCGCACGGACGGTGCCGGCCGCGTGGTCGGCGTCACGATCGTCGGCACGGTCGACGGCCACGACTGGCGGGCCGAGGTCGACGCCGCCGAGGTCGTCGTCGCGGCCGGGGCGGTGGAGTCGGCACGGCTCCTGCTGAACAGCCGGAGCGACCAGGAGCCCGACGGCATCGGCAACCGTGCGGACCAGGTCGGCCGGCACCTGCAGGGCCACGTCTACGGCGGCGCGATGGGGGTCTTCGACGACGTGGTGGACGACGGTCTCGGACCGGGGCCGTCGATCGCCACCACCGACTACCGGCACGGCGTGCCCGGGCAGATCGGTGGCGGGATCCTGGCGAACGAGTTCATCGCGACGCCGTCGAACACGTACCAGTACCTCGTCGGCACGGGACTCGCGCCGCGCTCCGGGCTCGACGGCAAGCACGCGATGCGGGACCTGGCGCGGCGCAGCATGCGGATCACGGGGCCGATCCAGGAGGTCACCTCGGCCGACGCGCGCGTCCGGGTCGATCCGGCGGTGACGGACCGGCACGGCATCCCGGTGGCGTCGTTCAGCGGTGGGGTGCACCCCGAGGACGTCCGTGCTCGCGACCACACCAGTGCCCGGAGCGGCGACTGGTTGCGCGCGGCCGGGGCCACGCGCGTTGCGGAGCTGCACGGCCCGGTCCGGGGCACGAGCGGTGGCCAGCACCAGGCCGGCACGCTCCGGACGGGGACGGACCCGGCGACGTCGGTCGTCGACCCGTTCGGCCGGGTGTGGGGACACGACAACCTGCTCGTGACCGACGGCTCGGTGCACGTCACGAACGGCGGGGTCAACCCGGTGCTCACCATCCTGGCGACCGCGATGCGGAGCGTCGACGCGATGGTCGCGCAGCACGGTTGACCACGTCACCGGTCCGCCACCGATACGGTGGCGTCCGTGACCGACGACCCTGAAGCCGCCATCGCCCAGCACGTCCACGACGCGTGGGACGGTTCCCTGCGGCTCGTGCACATCACGATCTCGGACGAGGACGGCGACGCCTACCCCGGTCAGGACGTCGACCGGTGGGTGATCGACGTCCGGGTGCCCATCACCGACGACGAGGCCGAAGCGGTGTCGGTCGCCGAGGTCGCCGCGTACACGAGTCGATCGCCGGAGTCGGTCGAGGCACTGGTGCTCGGTTACCAGGTGTCCGACGTCGACGGGGACTTCGCCGCGGCGATCGTGGTGCCGGACGCCACCGGCGAGACCTTCCTGTCGCTGCAGACGCACGCCGCCGAGATGCTCGGCAAGCCGGATCTGCTCGCGCTGGACCGGCTCACCGTCCGTCCGGCGTACCGCGGGCTGCCCGGGCTCGTCCCCGCCGTGCTCGACGCCGTGCGCCGTGGCCCCGCCGGTCGTTCGGCGTCGTGGGTGCTCGCGGACCCCTCGGTGTGGAACGTGCCGTTCGAGGACCAGGACCGTGCGGCCGGCGAGTTCGTCCAGTGGGCGGACACCCCCGTGCTCGCGTCGATGAACGCAGACCACGAGGACCTCGAGCGGTTGGCCGCCGTGCCCCCGACCGGCGGCATCGTCATGGGCTCCCGCTCGGACGAGGTGCACCTCGGCGACGCGCTCGACGAGGCGTTGGCACGTCCAGCGATCGCGGTGGCGTTCGCCCTGCCGCCGAAGCTGCCGGCGAGCATCTGGGCCGCCGCCCCCGAGGACGTCCACGGCGTGCACCCCGACGAGGCCACCGGGTCCATCACCGTCGAGACGCACGACGAGCAGCTCGAGGTCGTCGGTTCGCCGGGCACGGCACCGCAGCTGGTCGGGACCTCGGCCTCGGCCGACGCCGCGACGCAGGACTGGCTCCGGGCGGTGCACCAGCGCTGGTGGCAGTACGAGCCCGGACTGCACGACCGGATCCACGAGGTCGTCGACGAGTACCTGACGTCGGGGGAGATCGAGTCCGTCACCGACGAGCGCGCCCCGCACCTGCACGCACCGGACTTGCCCGTGTTCCGCACCGAGTGGCCCGGGATCGGCGAGGTGCACCTGGAACCCCTCGGCGAGGACACCGAACCCGTCGTGTACGACGCCGTCCTCGAGGTCGGCGATGCCCACGACCACATCGGGGTCGTCGTCGTGCACGAGTCCGGGCACATCCGGGCGTCCCTCCACGACGGGTGGAACCCCGCCCTGGCGGACGTCACCGGTGCGCTCACCCACCTGGTCAGCCTCGGTGCGGGGGAGTTCTTCGCGGACGCGTTGCACGACGAGCTGTCGGCCGGTGCCGAGCACGCGATCCTGACGGGCGACGTGCGCGGGCACTGACCGCAGTCGAGCGCCCGGCCCGTCGCCGAGCGCGGCTCAGACCGGGCGGTAGATCGCGATCGGGGGCGCCTGGTCGTCCCCGTCGTCGTGCGCGCCCCCGGTGGCGAGCCAGGTCCGCCCCTCGTGCTCGATCGTGGTCGGCAGGTCGCCGTGCACCAGGATGCGGATGGCGGGGGTGTCACCGTCGATCAGGTCGACGCCGTGGGCCTCGGTCCCGCCCGGGTTGTCGTGCACGTAGCTCATGCTCCGATCGAACTCCTCCGCGCCTGATGACCGCGCCTGACGACCGCGCCTCGCGACACCGGACACGCCCGGATCTGCCGCAGAACAGGTCGGTGGGCCCGGGATCGGGTACAGTCGACTCCGCACGGCCCACACGGCGTGCGAATGCGGATGTGGCGCAGTGGTAGCGCATCACCTTGCCAAGGTGAGGGTCGCGAGTTCGAATCTCGTCATCCGCTCGGACGGAACAGGACCCCCGGGGTTGCTCGACAGAGCAGCACCGGGGGTCCTGTCGTTCCCGGGCGCCGTGAGCGGGCGCATCCGGGGGCGCAGGCTTCGGGTACCCGCGCCCACCGGACGCAGAGGCCGCACTGCCCCGAGTGGAGACGCCGGGTGGGTGGCCCAGCGATGTCCCGAAGAGTCATCCGGAGCATCGTCGCGGTCGGATTGGACCCCAGTTCGGGGCATGCGGTAGACCGCAAGAACTCCGCAGGAGATGCGGTCAGTGATTGCGCTAGCCGCGATCCTCGGGTGATGGAATCAGCGCGGCACGGGTACCGGGGAGGCCGATCCAGCGCGCGGAGCCGGCCTCGACCACCGTGACGAGCACGGTGTCGCACGTCCGGCACCGGGCGACGGAGCCCATCGCCGAGCAGTACACGGCGGTGCGTGCGACCGATCCGCGGGCCCCGCAGCCCGCGCAACAGAGCACCGCCACGGTCGGCTCGGGACCGAGCACCTCGGACAGGACCCCCGCGAGCGCGTTGCCGTCGACGACGATCATCAGCTGCCCCCGAACCGTTCGGCACGGACGTCGGTGGTGTCGTGCCCGAGGTCGGCGAGCCAGCGGAGCACCTGCTCGACGAAGGGCGTCGAGCCGCACACGTACACGACCGCCCCGGCGTCGGGTGGGAAGACCGCGGCGGCGAGTGCATCGCGGGTCAGCCGTCCCGCGGGCACGGCGGACCCGGGTGGAGCGATCCGGCTGTACACGGTGGTCACGTCGAGCGGCGCGTCGGAAGCGACGGCACGGTCGAGTTCGGCTCGGAAGAAGACGTCGTCCGGCATCCGGACGGCGACGAGCAACCGGAACGGTGCGGGGTCCCCGGCATCGGCGTGCGCGGTGACCATGGCGACGAGTGGCACGATCCCCGAGCCGCCGGCGATCAGCTGCACCGGACGCGTGGACGCGCTGGGGTGCCACACGAACCAGCCGCCGAGCGGCCCGTGCACCTCGAGCGCGTCGCCGACCTCGACCGTGTCGACCAGGAACGGGGACACCTCGCCACCCTCGACGCGGTCGACGGCGAGCACGACGTCGGTCCGCTCACCCGACGAGGCGATCGAGTACGAGCGGGACGCCTGGTAGCCGTCCTCGGCCGTGAGCCGCAGGTCCAGGTGCTGGCCCGGGTCGTTCCCCGGCCACGTCGGGACGTCCAGGACGACCCGACGGGCGTTCGGGGTCTCGCGCTGGACCGAGGTGACCGTCGCGGGGTGCCAGGCCGGCCGTCTGCGGGGCGCGGGCCGACCGGCGGGCGCGATCCGGGCCTCCAGGTCGGTGGCCAGGTCGGTGTCGGGAACCGTCACCAGTACCGCTCTTCCTTCCACGGGTCGCCGTGCAGGTTGTAGCCCGCGTTCTCCCAGAAGCCCGGCTCGTCGTCCGCCTGCATGACGATCCCGCTCACCCACTTCGCGCTCTTCCAGAAGTAGAGGTGCGGCACCAGCAGGCGCGCCGGACCGCCGTGTTCGGGCTCGAGCGGCTCACCGTCGGCCTCGAACGCGATCCACGCCTTGCCGTCCAGCAGCTCGTCGAGCGGCACGTTCGTCGTGTAGCCGCCGGTGCTGTGCACCATGCAGTGGTCGAGCGACGTGTCGACGTCCTCGAAGAGGCGGTCGAGGGGGACGCCGCGCCAGGGCATGTCGAGCTTGGTCCAGTGGGTGACGCAGTGGATGTCGACGGTGACGTCCTCGACGCCGAGCGCGTGCACCTCGTCCCAGGTCCAGGTGTGCACACCGTTCTCGGTGCGGATCGAGAAGCTCCACGACGCCGGATCGACGTCGGGCGTGGCACCGGCTGACAGCACCGGCCAGTCGCGCACGAGGGTCTGGCCGGGCGGGATGCGGGTGTCGTCGCGGTCGGCCCGACGACCACCGAACCCCCTGGTGAACGTCGCCATGATCCTCCTCGGACGGGATGGTCCGATCATGCTCCGTGCCGGCGGCGCCCGTGTAACGACTTCGTAAACACTCGGACGGACGAGGAGCAGGAGTTGGGGGATCGCCGGTCTCCCTCTATCGTTCACCGGAACGATTACAGGAGGGGCCACCCCGAATGCAGCCCATCGTCCCCGAACACCGGAACGCCCGCGGCCCGAGCCGCCGAGCGCTCCTCACCGGCGCCGCCGGCCTCGCCGGCCTCGGCCTGCTCACCCTCACGGGGTGCAGCTCCGGCGCGAACGCCGGCACCCCCACGATCCCCGAGGCGGCAGCCACCGGCCTCGCCCGACGCGGCGGTCGCCTGCGCATCGCGCGCCCGGCCGCCTCGGCCGCCGAGACCCTCGACTCCGCCAGCTCGCTGTCGGCGTACGAGTACCTCGGCGCGCTGTACAACCGGCTCGTCAAGCTCGACGAACAAGGCACCACCGTGCCCGACCTCGCCGAGGAGTGGTCCGCGAACGCCGACGGCACCGAGTGGACGTTCTCGCTCCGCCGTGGCGTCACCTTCCACGACGGCAGCCGCTTCACCGCGGACGACGCCATCGCGAGCATCCGGCACATCCTCGACGAGAAGACCGGCAGCCCGCAGGCCGGGGTCCTCGGCGAGGTGATGGACGCCGACTCGATGCGTGCGACCGACCCGTACACGCTGCGCTTCTCGCTGACCAAGCCGAACGCCGAGTTCCCGTCGCTGCTCACCGCGTACCAGTGCTACATCGTGCCGGCGGCCGCGATCGCCGACATCGGCCGCACCGGGATCGGGACGGGGCCGTTCCGGCTCTCCGCGTTCACCCCCGCCGGCGCCGGCAGCGTCGAGGCGTTCGAGGACCACTTCGCCGGGCGTCCCGCGCTGGACGGCATCGACTTCTACTCGATCCAGGACACCACCGCCCGGGTGAACGCGCTCCTCGCCGGCCAGATCGACCTGATCTCGCAGACGAACCTCGACTTCGCGACCGCTCGGGTGGTGTCGGCCTCCGACCGCGCCACCGTCGCCCGGTCGAAGAACGCCCAGTGGTACACGATCCCGATGCTCGCCACGAGCGAGGAGTTCCGCGACCCGCGGGTCCGCCAGGCGATGAAGCTCGCCTACGACCCGCAGCAGATCGTCGACACCGCCCTGCAGGGCACCGGCTCGCCCGGGTGGGACAACCCCGTCCCGCCGCAGCTCGCCGCGTTCGTCGACGACCACCGCGAGTACGACCCGGACAAGGCGAAGGCACTGCTCAAGCAGGCCGGTCACGAGGGGTTCCGAACCTCGATCTACACGTCGAGCTACGAGTCGGTGTTCACGCCGATGGCGGTCGCCTACCGCGACGCCGTCGCCGACGCGGGCATCCGCCTGACCGTCCGCAACGCGAGCTCGGACTCGTACTACACGCAGATCTGGATGCAGAAGCCGCTCATGGTGAGCTACTGGTTCACCGGCCGGCCGATCGACCAGCTCCTCAACCAGATCTTCCGCACGGGGTCGTCCTACAACGAGAGCGCGTGGTCGAACGAGACCTTCGACGGGTTGCTCGACGACGCCCGCGCCGAGATGGACGACGCCAAGCGGCTGAGCCTGTACCAGGACGCGCAGCGGCTCGTGGTCGAGGACGGGGCCGACATGACCCCGATGTTCGGCGACCGGCTCGTGGGGCTGTCCCGCGACGTCGTGAACTACTCGGAGTACGGCTTCGAGTTCGACTACCTCCGGATCGGACTGCGCCGATGACGACCAAGAACACCCCGTCGGACGTCCTCGTCCCCGTCCTCCGCCGGGTCGGCATCGCCGTGCTCACGGTCGTGCTCGCCTCGCTCTTCGTGTTCCTGGCCGTGCAGGCCCTGCCCGGAGACGTCGCGCAGCAGCTGCTCGGGCAGAACGCCACCCCGGACGCCGTGAAGCAGCTGCGCGAGACCCTCGGCCTCGACCAGAACGTGTGGCTCCGCTACCTGCAGTGGCTCGGTGGCGCGGTGCACGGCGACTTCGGCACCTCGCTCGTCAGCGGCGAGGCCGTCGCGCCGACGCTGTTCACCGCCTTCCGGAACAGCATGCTCATCGCCGTACCCGCCATGCTCGTCGGCGTCACGGTGTCCCTGACGCTCGGCGTCCTCGCCGGGGTCCGGCGGGGTCGCCCGTCCGACAAGGTGATCTCGATCGTCAGCCTCGTCGTGATGAGCGTGCCCGAGTTCATGGTCGCGACCGTGCTCGTGCTGCTCTTCGCGATCGGCCTGCCGGTCTTCCCCGCCGTCGTGCTGCGGGGCAGCGATGCCACGGTCGGCGAACTCCTGCCGACGATCTGGCTGCCGATCATCGTGCTCACCCTGGCGATGGCCGCCTACATCGTGCGCACCGCCCGCTCCTCGACCATCGACGTGATGGCGTCCGAGTTCGTCACCACGGCGGAGCTCAAGGGCCTGACGATGCGTCGCGTGGTCTGGAAGCACGCGGTGCCGAGCGCGCTGCTGCCGACGCTGAACGTCGTCGCGCTCAACGTCGCCTGGCTGCTCGGCGGTGTCGTCGTCGTCGAGAACGTCTTCAACTACCCGGGCATGGGCAAGCTCATGCTCGAGTCGGTCTTCAACCGCGACCTGCCGACGATCGAGGCGATCGCGCTCCTGAGCGCCGTCATCTACGTCGTCTGCAACCTCGCCGCCGACCTCGTGGCGCTCGCCCTCGACCCGAAGCTGCGGACCCGCCAGCGGCGACCGCGCACGCGCACCCGCACCACGCGCAGCACCAGGAAGGCCGCCGCATGACCGCCACCGCCACTCGCCGCCCCGGACGCGTCGTCCTCGCCGGTGCCGTCGCGCCCCTGCGCGGCTCGACGGCGCTGAGCATCGGCCTCGGCCTCATCGCCCTGCACGTCGTGCTCGCCCTGCTGGCACCGGTCATCGCCGGGTACGACCCGGTGGCCACCAACGCCGGTGACGTCCTCGCCGGCCCGACCTGGACGCACTGGCTCGGCACCGACCAGTACGGCCGTGACGTGCTGTCGCGGACGCTGAACGGCGGCCGGTACGCCCTGCTCGTGACGTTCCTGGCCACGACGATCGCGGTCGCGGTCGGCACGGTGCTCGGCTGCATCACGGCGTACGCGGACAACTGGTTCGACGAGGCCGTCATGCGCGTCGTCGACGCCCTGCTCAGCGTGCCGTCGATCCTCGCCCTGCTCGTCGTCGTCACCGTCTTCGACGCCGGGCTCTGGGTCATCGTCCTCGCCGTCACCGTCGTCTACGCGCCCGCCGTGACCCGCGTCGTCCGCGGTGCCGCCCGCACCGTCATCACGCAGGACTACGTGACGGCCGCCCGGGCCCGTGGTGAACGCGCGCTGTCGATCGTGTTCCGCGAGATCCTGCCGAACGTCCTCGACGTGGTGCTCGTCGAGTACGCCATGCGGGCCTCGTGGATCGTGCTGCTCGTCGCGTCGCTGTCCTTCCTCGGCTTCGGCGCCAACCCACCGACGCCCGACTGGGGGCTGATGGTGCAGGAGAACCGCACCGCGCTGACCGTGGTGCCGCTCGGCACGCTCGCACCGATCGTCGCCCTGGCGACCCTGGTGATCGGGCTCAACCTCGCCGCCGACGGTCTGAGCAAGTCGCTCGGCGTCGACCGCGCCACGAAGGGAGTGAGCGCATGACGCACACCGACAGCGCACCGGCCGCACCAGCGACCGCGACGGACCCCATCGTCCGCGTCGACGACCTCGCGATCTCCTACGCGGCCGGCAAACACCTGGTGCCCGTGGTGCGCGGCGTCTCCTTCGCGATCCACGCGGGCCGCACCCTCGGCCTCGTCGGCGAGTCCGGGAGCGGCAAGTCCACCGTCGCCCGGACCCTGCTCGCGCACCTCCGAGCGGGCTCGACGATCGTCGGCGGCTCGGTGCGCGTCGGCGGCGACGACGTGTTCGCGCTCTCGCCGTCCGGCCGCCGCGAGCTCCGCGGCGGCGTCGCCTCCGTCGTCGCGCAGAATGCCGGCCAGGCACTCACCCCGTCGATGCGCGTCGGCGAGCAGATCCGCGAGGCCCTGCGCGCCCACCGCGAACCCGACGGCCCCGAGCGCGTCGCCGAGCTGGTCCGGTTGGTCCGGCTGCCAGACCCCGACGCGATCGTCCGCCGCTACCCGCACCAGCTCTCCGGTGGGCAGCAGCAGCGCATCGCGATCGCGATGGCCGTTGCCGCACGCCCCCGGGTGCTCGTGCTCGACGAACCCACGACGGCGCTCGACGTCGTCACCCAGGCCGCCGTCCTCGACCTGATCGCGGACCTCGGCCGGCAGCTCGGCATGGCCGTCCTGCTCGTCAGCCACGACCTCGGGGTCGTGTCGGCGATGGCGGACGAGATCGCCGTCATGCGCGACGGCGAGGTCGTCGAGCACGCCGCCACGGCGGCCCTCTTCGCCGCCCCGCAGCACGAGTACACGCGCGCGCTGCTGGCCGCGGTGCCGGACGGGCGACGGCCTGGGCCCACGTCGCCGGTTCCGGATCGACGCGCCAGCGGCGAGACGGCCGTGCCGATGGGGGGAGGAGCGGGGCACGTGCCCGAGACGGCGACCGTCTCGTCGACGGTCGCCTCCAGGGCCGGCCGACCCGTTCCTCCCGAACCGCTCGTCCGTCCCGTGGTGACCGCCGAGGACCTGGTGATCCGCTACGGACGCGGCCTGCCGGCCGCCGTCGACGGCGTGTCCTTCACGATCGCGCCGCGTGAGACGCTCGCGGTCGTGGGGGAGTCCGGAAGTGGCAAGTCGACGCTCGCGACGGCCCTCGCCGGCCTGGTGCCCGCCGAGTCGGGCACGTTCGCGTTCGACGACGGGACCGTGAGCGGCGACCTGCGCGAGCCGATCGCAGGACGGTCCCCAGACCTTCGTCGTGCGGTGCAGCTCGTGTTCCAGAACGCCGACACGTCGCTCAACCCGCGGCGCACCGTGGGCGCGGCGATCGGGCGACCGCTCAAGCTGTTCACGGGCACGTCCTCGCGGCAGCGCGTCGGCGACCTGCTCACCCGGGTCGGCCTCGGCCCGGAGTTCGCCGACCGGCTGCCGGCGCAGCTCTCCGGTGGGCAGCGACAGCGCGTCGGCATCGCCCGGGCCCTCGCCGCCGAGCCGCGCCTCGTGATCGCCGACGAGATCACCACCGCGCTCGACGTGCAGGTGCAGGCCGGGATCCTCGCGCTCCTCGCCGACCTGCAGCGTTCGCGCGGGCTCAGTTGCCTGTTCATCAGCCACGACCTGGCCGTCGTCCGGGGTGTGGCCGACCGGGTCGCCGTGATGACCGGCGGCCGGATCGTCGAGATCGGACCGACCGAGCGGGTCTTCACCGGCCCGAACCACCCGTACACGTCGACCCTGCTGGCCGCGACCCTCGAACCGGGCAGCACCGAGCTGCCCGACGTCGGCGACGGTGTGCCGCGCTGGCGGCACAGCGAGGGATGGGACGACCACGGCGACGGACACCGCACCCGCAACTGGGAGGACGCATGAGCGACCGGACCACTGCCGCCACCCTCACCGCCATCGGCGCGACGGACTCGCTGCCGGACGGCGTGACCGTCCGCGACGAGTGGATCCCGATGCCCGACGGCGTCCGGCTGCACACCCGGATCTGGTCGCCGGCGTCGCCCGACGGTCCGGTGCCGGTGCTGCTCGAGTACCTGCCGTACCGGCTCGACGACTGGACCGCGCCGCGCGACTCCGAGCGGCACCCCTGGTACGCCCAGCACGGGTACGCGTCGGTGCGGGTCGACATCCGGGGCAGCGGCTCGTCGGACGGGTTCTTCGACGACGAGTACAGCGAGCAGGAGCTCCGCGACGGTGAGGCCGTGATCGCCTGGCTCGCCGAGCAGGAGTGGTCGACCGGCGCCGTCGGCATGTTCGGCATCTCGTGGGGCGGGTTCAACGCCCTGCAGCTGGCAGCGCGCGCCCCCGCGGCGCTCAAGGCCATCGTCACGGTGTGCTCGACGGACGACCGGTACGACAACGACGTGCACTACGTCGGCGGAGCGGTGCTCGGCATCGACATGGCGGCGTGGGGCGCGACGATGTTCGCGTTCAACTCGCGGCCGCCGCGGCCCGAGGTCGTCGGCACGGACTGGGTCGACCGGTGGCGCGAGCGGCTGGAGTCGAACCGCCCGATGACGCCGGTGTGGCTCGCGCACCAAGAGCGCGACGACTACTGGCGGCACGGCAGCGCCGCCGAGGACTACGGCACCATCGGCGCAGCGGTCCTCGCCGTCGGCGGCTGGGCGGACCCGTACCGCGACGCCGTGCTCCGACTGCTGTCGAACGTGCAGTCCCCGGTCAAGGGCATCGTCGGGCCGTGGTCGCACCAGTACCCGGACCGCGGACTCGCACCCGGACCGTCGATCGGGTTCCTGCAGGAGACGCTGCGCTGGTGGGACCGTTGGCTCCGCGGGATCGACACCGGCGTGGAAGCGGACCCCGCGCTCCGCGCCTGGATCAACGAGGGCGAAGCCCCGGCGACGTACTACGCCTCGCGACGGGGCCGGTGGGTCGGCGCCGAGGCGTGGCCCTCGGCGGCGACGCACCGGCGCGCGCTGCCCCTCGCGACGCTACGCGGCGGCGAGGACGGGCCGGTCGTCGTCCGGTCGCCGCAGCACACCGGCGCCGACGCCGGACGGTTCTTCCCGTTCGGCAACGCGACCGACCTGCCACCCGACCAGCGTGCCGAGGATGGCCGCTCCGTCTGCTTCGACCTGCCCGTCGGCAAGGCGTTCGACCTGCTCGGCAACGCGCTCGTCACCCTGTCGGTCACGAGCGACCAACCCCGCGCCACCCTGACGGTGCGGTTGTGCGACGTCGCGCCGGACGGCTCGTCGACCCTCGTCACGCGCGGGGTGCTGAACGCGGCGAAGCGGGACGGCATGGACCGGGCGGACCCGCTGGTCCCCGGCGAACCGGCGTCCCTGCCGGTGCACCTCGTCGCGACCGGTCACCGGTTCGCCGCCGGGCACCGCCTGCGGATCGCGGTGTCGTCGTCGTACTGGCCCTGGGTCTGGCCGCACGGCACCGAGGCCACCGTCACGATCGACCCGACGGCGTCCGAGGTGTGCCTGCCGGTCTGGACGCGCGACACCGACGACGACGTGCGCTTCGACGAGCCCGAGCGGTCGACGCCGCTCGCGATCGAGCGCGTGGCACCGACCGAGCAGCTGCCCCAGCGCACCGTCACGCACGACGTCGAGACGGGCGAGTGGACCCTCGACGTCGACCCCGGGTACGGCGGCGGACGGGTCTACCCCGACGGGCTCGTCTTCAGCGAGGACGCCCGCGAGACGTACCGCATCCGGTCGGACGACCCGAACTCGGCCGTGGCATCGTCGCGTTGGGCGATCGGCCTGGAGAAGCCGGAGTGGTCGGCACGGCTCGAGACGTCCTCGGAGGTCACCGCGGACGCCGAGGCCTTCCACGTCGTGAACACCGTGCGGGCCTGGGCCCGCGACGGCGGCCCGGACGTCCCGGAGGTGCTGGTCACCGAGCAGACCTTCACCGACGACGTCCCGAGGACCTCGGCGTGACCGGCGCGGCGGGGGCGGCAGCGGGGGCTGCGCCGCGCGTCCGGCAGCGTCCCGCGGTCCGGCGCGCGATGATCGTCGCGGCCGCCCGCGCCGTCATCGTCCGGAACGGCGTCGGCGCGACGGGTCTGCGGGACATCGCCGCCGAGGCGGGGGTGTCCGTCGGCACCGTGACGTACCACTTCGGCAGCGTGGCGGAGATCCTCAACGAGGTCGTCGTGCTCGAGACGGAGCGCTTCTACGGGGCGATCGTCATCGCCGTCGACGCCGAGTCCGACCCTGTGGAGGCGCTGCGGATGCTCGTCGCGCCGTTGTTCGACGACACCGAACAGGTCCGGCAGCACTGGCGGATCTGGTCCGACTACTGGACCGCGGTCGCCCGCCGGCCCGAGGTGGCCGCCGAGTACGCCGAACGGATCCGCGTCTGGGAGGCCTGTCTGGTCCGCGTGATCCGCCGCGGTGCCGACGCCGGCACGTTCCCGGGCGGCGCCGGACCGATCGAACCGGACACCGTGGCCCTGAAGCTCGCGGCCTACAGCGACGGCGTCGCGACGCAGATCGCTCAGGGCGTCCCCGGGCTCACGAACACCGTCGCACTGTCGTGGATGTGGACGTTCCTGGCGCACGAACTCGGAGTGCCGGCTGTGGAGATCGCCGGAACCGGCCAGCAGCCCTTGTGATGAGGTAAGGCTTGCCTTACCGTTGCAGCATGGCACGGACCCGGCGACAGCCCAGCGAACGCATCCTCCTCGCCGGCGGCGTCGAGGACCTGCCGGAGATCCGCCGTCAGCTCGAAGAACTGCCGGAGAACGCGTACGGCCAGGTCTTCGTCGAGGTCGCCCTCGACGAGCAGATCCGCATCCTGCCGGCACCGCCCCGGGTGACGGTGACGTGGCTGGTCCGCAGTGCCCGCGCCTCGGCGGTGTCGCCACTCGTCTTCGCCGACCACGGCGAGGCCCTCGCGCACGCCCTGACCGGCTGGGCGGCCGAGTGGTGCGTCGCCGACTGCGAGCCGCGCACGAGCGTCTGGATCGGGTGCACCGACAGCCCCTGGGTCGAGCGCGCGCGTTCCGCCGTCCAGATCGAGCTGAGCGACGCCGGCTTCGACACGCTCGTCGGCTGACCGCTGCTGGTTGCCGGTAAGGGCAGCCTCCGCTTCCTTGCGGCATACAAGAGAAGCGGGCATGGTTGTGTCCATCGGCAGCACCGAACTGGTCAGGACAGGCCCAGCGATCCGGTGTGACCACGACGCAGGAGGTTCAGACATGACCACGACCACCACCAGCACCACGACCACCACGTCCCCGTTCTCGACGACGCCGGAGCTCGCCGCCGGAGTGGCACAGTTCCTCGCCCCCGTCGTGATCGACCTCGAGGCACTCGTCGTCAACGGCAAGCAGGCGCACTGGCACGTGCGCGGCCGCAACTTCGTCGGTGTGCACGAGCTCCTCGACGACATCGTCGAGCACGCCCAGGCCTACGCCGACACCGCCGCGGAGCGCATCGTCGCCCTCGGCCTGCCCGTCGACTCGCGCATCGCGACCGTCGCCGCCAACACGACGCTGCCGCCGCTGTCGCAGGGCTTCCAGAACTCCGACGTCACCATCACCGAGGTCATCGCCCAGATCGACGCGGCCCTGCTGCAGGTCCGTCGCGCCGTCGAAGGTCTCGACGAGGTCGACCTCAACAGCCAGGACGTCGTCATCGAGATCGAGCGCGGTCTGACGAAGGACCGTTGGTTCCTGCAGGCGCACCTCGCCGCCTGAGTCGCGACCACCCCCTGACGGGAGGCCCGGTGCCAGCTGGCACCGGGCCTCCCGTCCGTCTGCCGTTGCGTCCGCCCACCGCGACCCGCGTCGACCCGGTGCGCGGCTGGGCGACACGCCGCCGCTCCGCGTGTGCAACCGTTGCGGGCGCGCAATTGCGACGTACTCGATGTCGTACGACACCGGCGATGTCGCTGGTTGCGCGCGCGAGTACCCGCGCGTGACCTGCACCCGTGCCCGGCCCTGCGACACCGACGAGGTCGCGCGACACCCCGCCGGCGCGACGCCGAGGTTCCGCGGACCGACGATTCGGTGCGCGAGATGTGCAGATCTCGGAACCTCGGGGGACGTGAGCGGCGCGTCGGGCGGACGGGGGCGGGGACGGCGCGGCGGACGGCGGCGCGGCGACCGGGGAACGGGTACGGCGCGTCAGAGCGTCGGGCGGACCAGGCCGGCCTCGTACGCCAGCACCACGACGTGCACCCGGTCGCGCAACTGCAACTTCGCCAGCACCCGCCCCACGTGGGTCTTGACGGTCTGCTCCGCGATGAACAGGTCGCCCGCGATCTCTCCGTTGGACCGCCCGCGCGCCATGAGCAGGAACACGTCGCGCTCCCGGTCGGTCAGCACGTAGAGCACCTCGGGGCGCCCAGCGGCGGTGACCGGTCCGGCGACGAACGCCTCGACCAGGTGCCGGGTCACGCGCGGCGCGAGCAGCGCCTCGCCCGCGGCCACCGTGCGCACCGCCGCGACGAGCTCGTCGGCACTCGCATCCTTGAGCAGGAAACCGCTCGCCCCGGCCCGCAGGGCGTCGAACACGTAGTCGTCGATGTCGAACGTCGTCAGCATGACCACGCGGACGGGGCGGTCCGTCGGCGCCGCCGTGATCCGACGGGTCGCCTCGATCCCGTCGAGTTCCGGCATCCGGACGTCCATCAGGATCACGTCCGGCTGCAGCCGGATCGCCGCGACCACCGCCTCGGCACCGTTCGCGGCCTCGCCGACGACCTCGACGTCGTCCTGGGCCTGGAGGATCGCCCGCAGTCCCATGCGGAACATCTGCTGGTCGTCCACCACCATCACCCGCGTCATCGGGCCCCTTCGTCGGCTGCCGGTTCGCGGACGGGCAGGATCACCACGACCGTGAAGCCCCCGTCCGCCACGGGGCCGTGGTCGATCGTGCCGTCGAGCGCCGTCACCCGCTCGCGCATCCCGGCCAGGCCGAAGCCACCGTCGTCGGGTGGTGCGGCCGGCACGGTGCCAGCGGGTGGAGCGGTGGTGGCGACCTCGACCCGGAGGCGCGAGCCGTGCCTCCTGACCGTCACGACGGTGGACGCGCCGGGCGCGTGCCGGGCGACGTTGCCGAGCGCCTCCTGCACGACCCGGTAGACGGTGAGCTGTGCGAGCCGGTCGACGTCGTCGGCGACGTCGACGTCGAGCTCCACGGGGATGCCGGCGGCGCGCGTGGCCTGCGCGAGCGTGGGCAGGTCGGCGAGGTCCGGCTGCGGCGCGCGTTCGGCGGCGGTGTCCCCGCGCAGGGTGCCGAGCAGCTGACGCATCTCGCGCAGCGCGGTGCGGGAGGTCTCGGCGATCGCGGCGAACTCGGCGCGGGCCTCCTGCGGCAGGTCGACCACCCGGTACGGAGCCGACTCCGCCTGCATGTGCACGACGGACATGCTGTGCGCGACGACGTCGTGCAGCTCGCGGGCGATCCGGGAGCGCTCCTCGACGGTGCGGCGCCGGGCCTGCTCGAGCTCGGCGTCGCGGCGGGCGGCGACGAGCTCCTGGCGGATGCTGCGGCGCTGTCCGACGACGACGGCGGCGGCGGCGGCCAGGAGCGTGTCGCCGGCGGACACGACGAAGCTCGTCGCCCAGACGGCGGGCTGGTCCCAGCGGCCCGGCGTCACGGCGACCAGCAGCAGGGGGAGGACGGCTGCGACGGCCCAGACGACCGCGGTCAGCCGCCAGGTCGAGCACACCCCGAGCACGACGAGCAGGACGCTCAAGCCGATGATGCCGGTGACCGGGATCGGCCACGGGCTCGTCTCGACCGGGGCGGTGAGCAGGCCGAGCGCGACGAGTCCGACCAGGTGGGCGGCGGCGGCGGTGCGGGGGACGAACGGGGCGATGCCGATGCTGACCGTGAGCACCGCCGACACGAGCAGGGAGAGCGGGACCGCGACGGCGTAGTACACCGAGGTCACCGGGGCGGCGACGCTGAACAGGGACACCACCGCGACCACGAGTGCGATCCGGGTCGCCAGCGGCAGCCAGGTCGGTCCTGGGCGGAGCAGGGCGGTGGTCACGGTCGGACGATCTCTCCGGTGGGGACGATGCGGGGTGTGGCGGACGGGGCGTGTGCGACGGGTGCGGTGCCCGGGGTGGGCAAGTCGGTCGCGGGCACGCCGGTCGTGGGTGCGATCGCGGCGGCCGCTCGTGCGGCACGGGCGTCGCGCCTGCGGCTGATGGTACCGATGACCCGGTCGACCGCGATGCCGAGGCCGCCCGCGACCACCATCGACACCAGGGCGGCGACGAGCGGCTCGTGCAGCACCTGCGACGCGGCCAGGGCGATCCCGACCGACGTCGCGGACCACGCCGTCCCGGCGATCGCACTGATGGCGAGGAAGCGACGGTAGGACAGCCGGGTCGCGCCGGCGGTCGTGTTCACCGCGACCCGGCCGACGGGGATGTAGCGGCCGACCAGGATCAGGCTGGCGGACCGGCGCTGCATCTGCCGTTCGGCGAACGCGAACGCCGCCGCGATCCGCGGTCGCCGGGACTGCGCCAGGCGCGCGAGTCCGATCCGGCGGCCGATCCAGTACGCCACCGAGTCACCCGCGATCGCCCCCACCGCGGCGGCCGCCAGCACCCCGGCCAGGATGGGCTGGCCGGACGTCGCGGCGATGGCGGCGACGGCGACGAGGGCCGACTCGCTCGGGACCGGCGGGAAGAAGCCGTCGACGAAGCACAGGGCGACGAGCACGACGTAGACGAGCGGACTCGCAGCCAACTCGACGACGAACGGGGTGATCTGGTCGAACACGGCGACGCTCCCTCCGCCGACGGACCTCGTCGACGGGTTCGACGCTACGGAGCGCCCGGGGCGCTGCCATCCCGCCGGGGTCTCGACGACCCCCTACTGCGGTATGACCTTTCCGTCCGTGGTCCCCTCGGGGTCGGGCCCGGCTGCGGTCGCTGCCGACGCGGCCGCGGCGTCGCGGATGCGTCGGACCACGGCCGTCGTGGAGTGCTCGGGGACGTAGTCGACCATCACCACCTCGCCGCCGTACCCGCGCACGACCGCCGTCTCGCGGAGCATCTCGGGCGAGTAGTCGCCGCCCTTGACGTAGACCTCGGGGCGCAGCCGTTCGATGAGCGGGATCGGGGTGTCGGTCGCGAACACCGTCACCAGGTCGACGCAGGCCAGGGCAGCGATCACCCCGGCGCGGTCTTCGGCCGGGTTGATCGGACGTTCCGGGCCCTTCAGCCGCCGCACCGAGTCGTCGTCGTTCAACGCGACGACGAGCAGGTCGCCGAGGTCCCGGGCCTGGCGCAGGTACGTCGTGTGCCCACGGTGCACGACGTCGAAGCAGCCGTTCGTGAACACCACGCGCCGACCGACCTGACGGGCCCGTTCCACTGCGGCCGCGAGTTCCTCGTGGTCGACGACGGTGGCTGCCGGTGCCGTCACCGAGTCGAGCAGGGCGGCGGCGCTGCAGACCGACGTCCCGGCCTCGCGGACGACGACGTCCGCGGCGGCCTGCGCCACGGAGACGGCGTCGCGGACGGACGCGTCGACCGCGAGCGCCACCGTCGCTGCGGCGCAGAACGTGTCCCCGGCGCCGGACGCCTGCTGCTCGGAGGCCGGCACCGCTCGGGTGCGGAAGCCCTCGTCCGTGTCGGGCTCGAGCAGCACGGTGCCGTCGCGGTCGAGCGTGACGACGGCCGCGCGGGCACCCGTCCGGGCGAGGACGTCGGCCCGTGCGCCCAGGACGGCGGCCACCCGGTCGGCGCCGGTCCCGAGGTCGCGTCCGAGCAGTGCTGCGGCCTCGCCGGCGTTCGGCGTGACGAGGTCGGGTCGCAACGACGCCCAGCGGGGCAGGTCGTGCGCGTCGACGACGATCGACCCTGGGCGGTCGCGGTCGAGCACCGGGACGACGTCCTCGGCACGGACGCCGAGTCCGTAGTCGCAGACGACCGCGGCGTCGGCGCAGCGGACGGCTCGGGCGACGGCACGTGCCAGCCGCTCGTTGTGGTCGGCGGTCGGGGTGCCGGCCAGGTCGTCGACCCGCACCACGACCCGGTCGCCACCCACCACGCGGGACTTCGTGGTGGTGCGCGCCCCGGTGATCTCGACCAGGAACGTGGTGTCGACGCCCGCGGCCTCGAGCCGTTCGCGCAGGACGTCGCCGGCCTCGTCGTCGCCGATGAGTCCGACGATCCGGACACGGGCACCGAGCGCGCGGGCGTTCACCGCGGTGTTCGCCGCGCCGCCGGGCACCGCGATGGTCTCGGTGACCCGGACGACGGGTGCAGGGGCCTCGCGTGAGACCCGCTCGGCCTCGCCCACGGTCCACCGGTCGAGGATGCAGTCGCCGATCACGACGACGAGTGGTTCGCGGTCATCGATCGTGGCGACCACGTCGCGGACGAGCCGGACGTCGACGCTCATCGCGTGCCGCCGGCCGTGCGTGCGGGGGCGGGTTCGAGGTGCACGACCGTGGTGGTGGTCATCTCGTCGAGCAGGTGCGGGCCGTACCCGAAGCCCGCTCCGGAGGCACGGCGCGGCTGGGCGCTGCCGCCCGGTGCACCACCGAACACCGCGTTGACCTTGACGGTGCCGACCGGCAGTTCCGCGGCGGCGCGCAGGGCGTGACCGGTGTCGTTCGTCAGGACGGTGGCGGCCAGGCCGTACCGGTCGGCGGCGGCGAGCCGGAGCCCCTCGTCGAAGTCCGCCACGACGCGGACCGGCGCGATCGGACCGAAGGTCTCCTCGGTCATCACGAGCATGTCGTCGGAGCACCCGGTGAGCACGGTCGCCGGGTAGAAGGACCCGACGCCGTCCGGGATGACCCCACCGGTCCGTGCCGAGGCACCGCGCTGCAGGGCGTCGTCGACGTGGGACTGCACGGTGCTGCGCAGCCGGTCGTCGACCAACGGTCCGTAGGTCGTCGCGGGTGCGGCGGTGCGGCGCTCCGCCTCGGCCACGAGGGCGGCGACGAACGGCTCGGCGACGTCGCGGTGCACGTAGACGCGCTCGACGCTGGTGCAGATCTGCCCGGTGTTCGCGAACGCGCCGAGCGCCACCTGGGCGGCGGCCCACTGCGGGTCGGCGTCGGCGTCGACGACGACCGCGTCGTTCCCGCCGTTCTCACGGACCACGTGGGCACGGGTCGCGACGGCGACCTCGGACAGCCGGTCACCGGTCGCGGTGGACCCGACGTGCGCGTACACGTCGATGCCGTCCTGGGCGAGCAACAGTTCGCCGGTGGCCCCGTCCCCGTCCACGCCGACGAGCACGCCGTCGGGCAGGACCTCGGCGAGCAGGGCGTTCAGGCGCGCGATGGTGGCGGGGGACCGCTCGCTGCCCTTGTGCACCACGGTGTTGCCCGTCACGATCGCCGCACCGAGGATGCCGCAGGCCACGGCGACCGGGTCGTTCCACGGCGTCAGGGCGAGCACGACCCCGCGGGGGTGCGGGACGGCCCAGTCGGCCGCCCCGAACTGCCCGCGCAGAGCCTCGCCGCGGTGCACCGGCCCGAGCTCGGCGTACTGCACGAGCGTCCCGACCCCGGCCTCGACCCCACCGAGTGCGTCACCCGGCACCTTGCCGGTCTCGCGGGTGTTCAGGTCGGCGAGCTCCTGCGCGTGCGCGCGGACGTGCTCGGCAGCCGCGTGCAGCAGCGCCCCGCGCTCGGCCGGGGCGGTGCGGGCCCAGGAGCCGGCAGCTGCCCGGGCGCGAGCGACCGCATCGCGGACGTCGGCTTCGGAGGCCCGGGGCACGGTCGACGCGACCGTCCCGTCGACGGGGTCGGTCACCACCAGGTCCGTGGCGGCGTCGGCAGCAGCGGGTGCGATCGTCATGGTGTCCTTCCGGAGGGCGTACGGGGGTCAGACGGTGCTCGGACACCGCTGTGTGCCGACTCGATTCCGCGCTTCGTGTCCATCGGTGGCCGTCAGCCGCCCGGTGCTGGACGTCTCACCGGCATCGGACCGGTAGACGAGAGGCGTGCAGCAGATCGGTGTGGGCGGAGAGCGGTTCGACGGCGTGACCGAGATCGCGGTGCTCCGCGGTGGAGGCCTCGGCGACCTGATGTTCGCCGTGCCGGCCCTCGGAGCCCTCGCCGCGGCCTACCCGGACGCGCGTGTCACGCTCCTCGGAACGCCCGCCGCGGCAGCGGTCCTGGGCGGCCGGACGGACGCCGTGCACGCCTTCGAGGAACTCCCGGTCGCACCGGGTGTCCGCGACTCAGGCGACGACGCTCCCGATGCCGAGGACTTCTTCGCCCGGCTGTCCGGCCGGTTCGACCTCGCGGTGCAGCTGCACGGTGGTGGCCGCAACTCGAACCCGTTCCTGCTCCGGCTCGGCGCCCGGCACACCGTCGGCACTGCAACCGAGGACGCCGAGGTCCTCGAGCGCTGGGTGCGCTACGTCTACTACCAGCACGAGGTCCTGCGTGCCCTCGAGGTCGTGTCGCTCGCGGGGGCCGCCCCCGTCACGCTCGACCCGCGGGTGCGCGTGTCCGATGACGAGCGATCGGCGGTCCGCGAGCGGCTGGGCGTCGCGGGGGACGGCACCCGGCTCCTGGCGATCCACCCCGGTGCGACGGATCCGCGCCGCCGGTGGAGCCCCTCGCGCTTCGCAGAGGTCGCCCGTGTCCGGCTCGCCGCCGGGGACGACGTGGTGCTCGTCGGCGACGCGTCCGACGTACCGGCGTCGACCGCCATCGTCGACGCGCTGCCCGCCGACCTCGCCGGACGCGTGCACGACCTGACCGGCGCCGTGCCGCTCCGCGAGCTCCCCGCCGTGCTCGCCGCCGCCGACGTCATGGTCGGTGACGACTCCGGCCCGCGGCACCTGGCGGTCGCCGTCGGGACCCCCACGGTCGGCGTGTTCTGGTTCGGCAACGTCGTCAACGCCGGGCCGTTCGACCGCGGGCGTCACCGCGTGCACCTGTCCTACGTCACGCGCTGCCCGGTGTGCGGGGTCGACGTCACGCAGGTGGGGTGGACAGCCGAACGCTGCGCGCACGACCCGTCCTACGTCGACGAGGTCGACCCGCAGCAGGTCCTCGACGACGTCGCCGACCTGCTCCGCACCGTCTGACCGCGGCGCGCTGGTCCCGCCCGGATCCGGAAAGCGACAGTCTGCCGCGAACGTTCCGCGCGGAACCGTCGCGTTCGCGGCAGGGACGGACCGGCGCCGCGGAGATCTGTCGCTTCGGCGGGGTGGTCCGGTCCACCGCCGGACGGGAGGCACGGTGCCAATCCGGCATGCGCCTCCCGTCCGCCCCGTGGCGACGACCAACGCGCGGTGCGAGGTTGACCACTCCGTGCAGGTCTCCGTCCCCGCACCGAGTGATCAACCTCGCACCAGGCAGCGGCGCGGCGCGCAGCGAGCGCTTACGGCCAGCTCGGCTCCGTCGCGGGCATGATCGACAGCTCCCGGATCTCGCAGCCGGCCGGCTGCGAGAGCGCGAAGAGGATCGCGTTCGCGACGTACTCCGGCTCGATGAGCTGCGCGTCCGGACCCGGCTTGTACTGCTCGGTGCGGTCGGCGAAGAAGTTCGTGCGCATGCCGGCCGGGATCACGTTGGTGACACCGATGCGGCCGGCGGTCTCGGCGGCCAGGGCCTGCGAGAAGCCGCGGACACCGAACTTCGACGCCGAGTAGGCGGTGCCGTCGCCGACGCCGCGCAGGGCGAGCGAGGACGAGATCGTCACGACGCGGCCGTGCGCCGCCTCGAGGGCGGGCAGAGCGGCGCGGACGACCGAGGCGGTGCCGATCAGGTTGACCGCGACGATCTTCTCCCAGTTGCCGGAGGAGATCGCGTCGATCGGTGCCGGGGTGTCGATCCCCGCGGCGGTCACGACCGCGTCGAGTCCGTCGTGACGCTCGGCCGCCTGGCGGACCGCCTGCTCGACCGCGTCCGTGTCGGACACGTCGACGGCCACGGCGTCGATGCCCTCGGACACCGCGTCGACGCGCAGGTCGAGGACGATCGGGGTGCCGCCGGCCTCGACGACCGCAGCGACGACCGCCGCGCCGAGTCCGGAGGCGCCGCCGGTGACGAGCACGCGGCCGATGGGGGTGGTGGGGACGGGCATGGACTTCCTTCCGTAGGGGCGTGGATCCGTCGGACTCAGCCGACGTGTTCGAGCGCTGCGGCGAGCCGGGTCGTCGAGCGGCCGGGGTGGAACGGGACGGTGACGACGCGTCCGCCCCACTCGGCGAGCGTCGCTGCCTCGGGCAGCTCGTTCGCGGTGTAGTCGCCGCCCTTCGCCCAGACGTCCGGGCGGAAGCGGCGGAGCGCCTCGTCGGGGGTCTGCTCGTCGAACACCACGACGGCGTCGACGCAGTCCAGGGCGAGCAGCAGTTCGACGCGGTCGTCCTGGGTCATGATCGGCCGGTCCGGACCCTTGAGCGCTCGCACCGAGCTGTCGGAGTTGAGGCACACGACCAGGCAGTCGCCGAGTGCCCGCGCCGCGGACAGGGTGCGGGCGTGCCCGGCGTGCAGCAGGTCGAAGCAGCCGCCGGTCGCGACGACGGTACCGCCGGCGCCCCGGACGTCGTGGACGGTGCGCAGGGCGTCGCGGTCGGCACCGGGGAGCGGCGCGGGGACGTCGGCGGCGAAGAGCGCGGTGACCCCGCCCGCGGCGAGGTACTCGGACGCCGCGAGGACACCGGCGGCGAGCGCCTCGGCCACGTCGGCGCCGGAGGCCAGCGCGACGGCGACACCGGCCGCCAACCGGTCGCCGGCGCCGCACGGGTCGCCGGCGGTGACGGAGGGCGCCGGCACGAAGCGGCTGTCCGAACGGTCGTCGGCGAGGAGTGCTCCGCGGTCACCGAGCGTCACCGCCACGGCGCCGACGCCCCACTGCTCGACGAGGGCCGCGGCGGCCACGGTCGCGAAGGGCACGCCGTGGCCCTCGACGTCGGTGAACCGGCGGGCCTCGGCGGCGTTCGGGGTGGCCACGGTGATCCCGGGCACGGGTGCGGCGCCCTTCGGGTGCGGGTCCCAGACGACGGGGGTGTGCTCGGCGACGCGCGCGAGGGCCTCCCGCAGCGCCGGAGCGGCGGCGACCCCGCGGCCGTAGTCGGCGACGACGATCGCGTCGACGTCGTCGAGGGCGGCCGTCATGGCGTCGGTGGTCTCGGGCACGGGCGGAGTGGCACAGCCCTCGTCGATGCGGACCAGCGCGTGGTCGACGACGCGCACGCGGGTCTTCACCGGCGTCGGGGCACCGGAGGGCCCGGCCACCACGGTGACGTCGGGGAGCAGGTCTCGGAGTTCCTGCGCGCGGGTGTCGTCGCCCAGGACGGTGACCAGGGTGACGTCGTGTCCGTCGCGCACCAGCATCGTGGCGACGAGTCCGGCACCCCCGGCGCGGCGGTCGTCGGTCGTGACGTCGACCACGGGCACGGGCGCGTCCGGGCTGAGCCGATCGCTGGTGCCGGCCACGTCGACGTCGAGCAGGGTGTCGCCGACGACGACGATGCGCAGGCGTCGACCCGCAGCGCGGTCCGGCGCGGCCGGTCGCTGCGCTGCCGGCTGCTGCGGCGTCATCGTCGGACCCCACGGCGCAGTGCGGGCTCCATCGCCCGGCACAGGGCGTGCACGAGCACGAGCTGCGCCTCCTGCACGTTGGCGGACGGCCCCGCGATGCAGATCGCGTCGTCCACCGCCTCGGCGAGGGGGTTCGGCCGCGGCCCGGTCATCGCGATCGTCCGAGCGCCGACGGCGCGGGCGGCCTCGGCGGCGCGGAGCAGGTTCGGGCTCTTGCCGCTCGTCGACAGCAGGACGACGACGTCACCCGCCCGGGCGTGCGCCGACACCTGCCGGGCGAAGACCTGGTCGAAGCCGTAGTCGTTGCCGATCGCCGTGACGGCCGAGGTCTCCGCGTGCAGCGAGATCGCGGAGTAGGCGGGGCGGTCGCCGTCGAACCGTCCGGTGAGCTCCGAGGTCAGGTGCTGCGCCTCGGCGGCCGACCCGCCGTTGCCCGCGGCGAGCAGGCGGCGACCGGCGACGAGCCGGGCCGCGATGTCGTCGGCCCAGGCGGCGATGTGGTCTCGGTGGTCGACGAGGGAGGCGATCACGGGGACCGCGGCGGCGACGTGGTCGAGCACGATGCGTGCACTCGCGGTCGTGTGCTCGTCGATGCCGGGCTGCTGGTCGATGGTCATCGGGCGGTCCTCTCGGTCGGCTGTGCGGCACGCGGGACCCGTCCGGCGTGGGTGGCGGGGCGCTGCGGCGCACCCGCCGTGGTGGTGCGCTGCGGCGCACCCGCGGTGGTGTTCGGTGCGGCCACGGCGACCGCACCGGCCAGGAGCCGCTCGTAGACGCGCTCGCTGTCCGCGGCGACCTTCTGCCACGTGTACCGCGATTCCGCACGTGCACGGCCGGCGCGTCCGAGGGCCTCGCGGCGGTCCGGGTCGTCGAGCAGGGCGCCGACGGCAGCGGCGACCTCGGCCTCGTCGCGCGGCGGGACGTGCAGGCCCGTGCCGTCCTCGACGACGGTGTCGATGAGCCCACCGACGCTCGACGCGACGACGGGTCGACCGCATGCCATCGCCTCGAGCGGGACGATGCCGAACGGCTCGTACCAGGGTGCGCAGACCACGACGTCGGCGCTCCGGTACACGGCGGGCATCTCGTGCTGCCCCAGCTGTCCCCGGAAGGTCACGTGGTCACGGACCCCGAGCGACCGCGCGAGCGCGTCGAGCCGCTGGTACTCGGGGTCGTCCACCAGGTCGGCCCCGGCGACGCCGGCACCGCCGACGACCACGAGTTCGACGTCGCGCCCCTCGGCGACCAGTGCGGCGAGCGCGGCGATGGTCGTACCGACGCCCTTGCGACGGACCAGCCGCGACACGGTGAGCACCCGCTGCCGACGGCCGCGCTCCTCGACGGGTCCGTCGGGCCGGAACAGCGCGACGTCGACGCCGCACGGGACGACGGAGATGCGCTGCAGGGGGACGCCGAGGGCCTTGAGTTCGAAGGCCTCGTCGGAGCACGTCGCGACGACCTGGTCGGCGCTGCGTCCGACGGCCGGTTCGAGCCACTCGCGCTCGGCGGGACTCGTGTCCGCGGAGCCCTGGTGTCGACGCTTGACGACGCCGAGCGCGTGGAAGGTCTGCGCGACGGCGATGCGGGTGCCGCCGGTCCGGGCCTGCACCTGCGCGACGGCATCGAGTGCCGCGTGCCCGGACATCCAGAAGTGGGCGTGCACGACGTCGGGCCGGTCCACGAACCACTCCGCGGCGAGCACCGACGCGAACGTCCCCATGAACGGGAACAGCTCGTCCTTCGGCACGTGCCGCGCTGGACCGGCGTCGACGTGCACGACGTCGACGCCCGGACGCAGCGGCACCCGGACCGGCGCGGACGCGTCGTCGCGCCGCGTGTAGACGGTCACCTGGTGCCCACGGTCCGCGAGCGCCCCGGACAGTTCGGCCACGTGGACGTTCTGTCCGCCGGCGTCGACACCGCCCAGCACGGCGAGCGGGCTCGCGTGCTCCGACACCATCGCGATCTTCATCGGAGGCTCCCCTCGAACGTGGCGGCAGCAGCACGGTCGCGTCCGGCGCCGCGGGTCACGGCGTCGTCGAGCAGGTCGTCCCAGTCGGCGGTGAAACGGCCGAGCGCGTGCCGTGCGAGCACGGCCTCCCGTGCCACGGCGCCCCGTCGGCGCGCCTCGTCGGGGTCCTCGATGAGGATCCGGGAGGCCCGCACCAGCTCCTCGACGTCGGTCGCGATCGCGCCGGCCTCGCCCGGCACCGTGCGGGCCGCGTCCGTCGTCGCGAGCACCAGGACCGGCATCGCCAGGTGCATCGCCTCGAGGAGTGACAGGCCGAGCGAGGTCCACCGGTTCGGGTGGACGTACGCGCGGCGTTCGGCGAGGGCCGTGTGCATCGGGTCCGAGGGCACGTCACCGCGGGCGACCACGGCGTCGCCGAAGCCGAGCTCCGGCAGCCGTTCGGTGCCCATGCCCCAGACGTCGACGGGGGCCACGGTCGCGAAGCGGGGGAGCAGGTCGGTGCCGACGACGCGGTCCCGACGGACGGGTTCGTTGATGACGACGCCGAGGCGGTCGAGCGAGCCGGTGTAGCGCGGGCCGGGGTCGACGACGCCGTGTTCGACGACCGTGGTGCGCGTGGTGCCGCAGTCCCACATGAGCGCATTCCAGTGCGTGACGTGCGCGATGGTCAGGTCGTCGCGGTCGCGGAACGGGTGGAGGCTGTTCGGCACGTCGGCGCGGGGCGCGTTGTGCTCGACGAAGACGATCGGCACGTCGCGGCCGGCGAGCAGGCGCTTCGCCGCGTCGAGCTCCTCGGTGCGTTGCAGGACGACCACGTCGACCTCAGCGTCGGCGACGTCGGCGGGGTCGATCTCGATCGCGGACGCCGGCCAGGCGCGCCCGCCACGTCCCAGGCCCCAGGCATCGCGCGCCGGCGTGGTCGGGATCAGGTAGTCGTGCGGGCCGCGGACGAAGGCGTCCATCCAGCCACCGTGGACGTGCCAGACGAGGATGCGCATGGAGGGCCTTCCGTTCGGGTCGGGGCAGCGGGAGGGTGTCGCGGTGCGGGCGGGTCGGAGTCGAGAAGCCCGAGCAGTGGAGGACGCTACGCAACACCTTCTGGCGCGCTCCGCAGACTTCTCGGTTCCATCCGCGAAGCGCGGACGAGCAGTCGTTCGTGGGCTGCGAGCACGTCCTCGATGCGCACCGTGGACAGGCACGGGTGCCCGGCGACGGGGCACTCCCGAGCCCGGCTGAGCCGGCACGGCGCGGACTGGTCCCCGAGCAGTTCGACCAGCGGTGCGTACGGCGCCCACTTGACGGCGGGGACGACGGGCGAGAAGAGGCTGACGATCGGTACGCCGACCGCCGCGGCGAGGTGCGCCGGCCCGGTGTTGCCGACGACGACGACCTCGGCTCCGGCCAGGACCGCGGCGAGTTCGGCGGGCGTGGTCCGTCCGCCGAGGTCGATGCCGGTGGTGCCGGCGACGGCGGCCGTGAGGTCGCGTTCACCGGGGGAGCCGGTGACGACGACGGCCACGCCGCGCTCGGCGTAGGCGGCGACGAGCTCGCGGTGGTGCGATGCCGGCCACGACCGGGCCGGCACGCTCGCGCCGGGGTGCACGACCACGTACCGTCCCAGCCCGGCCGCGGACCGGGGTGCGACGGCGTCGTGACGCACCGCGAGCCTTCCGTCGTCCTCCGGCGGCAGCCGGAACCCGGCCGCCTCGGCGATCCGCAGCGCGCGCTCGGGCTCGGGGACGTCCTCGGGCAGGTCCTCGCCGGGTCGCAGGCGGACGTCGAGGAGCGCCCCCGGGTGGTCGACCGAGGCCCCGGAGACGCGGGGGACACCGGCGAGGCGGAGGAGCAGCGCCAGGGGCAGCGGCGACTGGTGGAACGAGGTGAGGACGACCGCTTCGTCGGGACGCTCCTCGGCGACGAGCGCGCGGAACTCGGCGAGCACGGCGTCGTCGATCGGCCGCGCGGTCTCGGTGACCCAGGGCGCCGCCCACACCCGGACGCGGTCCACGCCGGGCAGCAGGTCGGCGGCCGGAGCGCCCTGCGGTCCGCACAGCATCGTGACGTGCGAGGCCCCGGCGGCGACGGCGCGGACGGCAGGGCCGGCGACCAGGACGTCACCGAACGAGTCGAGGCGCGCCACGAGGACGCGGGGACGGCTCACGTGCGGTCCGTCTCGACGGTCGACGGTCCGGCCGAGGCGATCACCAGGTCGACGGCCTCGGCGAGGGTCCCCGCGACGGTCTCGGCGGCGGCGACCTCCTCGGGCCGCGTGCGCGGGGTCGGCACGAGCACGCCCTGCGCCCCTGCGGCCCGCGCCGCCTGCACGTCGGCACCGATGTCGCCGACCACCACGAGCGCCTCCGGCGGGACCCCGAGTCGCTCGGCGGCGTCGAGGACCATGCCCGGCCGCGGTTTCCGGCAGGCGCAGTCGTCGCCGGCGTCGTGCGGGCAGACGCACCAGACGTCGAACGGTCCGACGAGTGCGTCCACGCGGGCGTTCGTCGCGTCGACCTGCTCGCGCGTCGCGAGGCCCTTCGCGACCACGGACTGGTTCGTGACCACGCCGAGCAGCAGCCCGGCTGCACGAGCCCGCTCCACGGCGCGACGGGCACCGGGGACCGGCACCACCAGGCGCGGGTCGGCGTTGTACGGGACGTCCACGACGAGGGTGTCGTCGCGGTCGAAGAGCAGGCCGCGGATCGCGCGGTCCGGTGCGAGGGGCATGGCACCGGAGTACCGGTCGGCGGCCGCGTGCCGGTTCAGGACAGCCGGGGAACGCGCCCGCTGCCGACGCCACCAGCGGGCACCGCCTACCGTCGCGCCCGTGACCGCACTCGAGACCCTGCCCGCCGCCGACGGACGCCCGGAACTCGTCGTCCTCCGCGCCATCAAGCTCGGCGACCTCCTGGTCGCCGTCCCTGCGCTCCGCGCCCTGCGACGGGCGTTCCCCGACCACCGCATCACCCTCGCGACGACCGCGTGGCTGGCGCCCGTCGTCGAGCTCGTCCCCGCCGTGGACGTCCACCTGGCCCAGCACGGCCTCGACCACCCGATCAACGTCCCCGCCGGCACGGTCGACGTCGCGGTGAACCTGCACGGCGCGGGCCCCGAGTCGTCCGACCTGATCGCCGCCCTGCAGCCCCGTCGGGTCATCGGGCACGCCGATCCGACCCACGGCTACGACGGTCCCGAGTGGCCGTCCGACGTACACGAGCGCGACCGCTGGGCGGACCTGCTCACCTGGCACGGCGTGCCCGCCGACGCCGACGACGTGGCCGTCGACCGCCCGGCGGCACCGCCAGTGGTCGCCGACGCCGCTGTCGTCCACGTGGGTGCGTTCCACGGGGCGCGGCACTGGCCCACGGACCGCTTCGCCGACGTGGTGCGCGGACTGCGGGAGCGCGGTGCCGACGTGGTCCTGACGGGAGGCGCGGACGACGTCGTCCGCGCCCGTGCCGTCGCGGACGCGGCCGGGCTGGCGCCGGGGGCGGTCCTGGCCGGCTCCTTGGAGCTGCAGGAGTTCGCCGGCGTCATCGCCGCGGCGCGGCTCGTGGTCACCGTCGACACCGGTGCCGCGCACCTCGCGACCGCATACGGCGTGCCGTCGGTGGTGCTCTTCGGGCCGGCGCCGCCGGAGGCCTGGGGACCGCCCGCATCGGGTCCGCACATCGTCCTCACCGACGCCTCGGTCCGGCGTGGCGACGTCTTCGCCGAGGACCCCGACCCGGCGATCCTGGCGGTCGGCGCGGCCGACGTGCTCGCCGCGGTCGACCGGCTCGACGTGCTCGGGGTGACCGCACAGGCGACCGACCGGTAGCGTCGACCGAGAGCCACCCGGACGCACCGGGCACTCGGAAGGAGTCCTTCGTGTTCGAAGCCGCCAACATCCGTGACTGGATCGGCCTGCCCGTCGTCGACGAGGCCGAGGACAAGGTCGGGACGCTCGAGAGCATCTACTACGACACGGCCACGTCCGAGCCGGCGTTCGGTGCGCTCACGACCGGGATGGTCGGCTTCCAGAAGCTCGTGTTCGTCCCCCTCGTCGGGGCGACCGTCGCACCGAAGCACCTGCGCGTGACCTTCCCGAAGAAGCTCGTGAAGGACGCACCCTCCATCGCGACCGACGGTGAACTCGACGCCGCGACCGAGCCCGAACTGTTCCAGCACTACGGCCTCGAGTACCGCACGGGCAGCGGCGGCGAGCGTCGCCTCGGACGCCGCTGAGGCCGGAACTGCTCCGCATCACCCGCCGACCACTGCGCGCCGCCCTGGGGGTGGTCGGCGCCGTCTGTCTCGTGGCAGCGGGCCTCGGCGGGTCCGTCGGCGCGCCGACGGCCTCCGCGGCGCCGATGTGGCCGGTGCCGGAGCCGTACCCCGTGACCACCGACCCCGCCGAGTCGCTCGAGGCGATCCCGCCGGGCAGTGAGTACGTGGCGCTCGGCGACTCCTACTCGGCCGGGTACGGCCTGGAGGACCGCACCGGGCTGCCCACGAACGCCTGCGTGCAGTCGGCGCGCGACTACCCGCACCGGCTCGCGGCGCAGTTCGGGCTCGCACTGACCGACGTCACGTGCGCCGGCGCCACGAGCGACGACGTCACCACGGGCCACCAGTTCAAGGGCGTCCCACCCCAGATCGAGTCGTTGTCCGACCGCACCCGACTGGTGACCCTGACGGTCGGCGGCAACGACGCGGACCTCTTCGGCACGGCGGCCTCGTGCCTGGCGATCTCCGCGAACGGCCCGGTGTTCTCGGGCCGCGACGCCCCGTCGTGCGAGAGCACCCTGGTGCAGGACGGCGTCGACCAGCTCGCCGTGAAGATCCAGTCGCGCGTGGCCCTCGGCATCGCCGACACCCTCGGCGCGGTGCAGCGGGCCGCCCCGAACGCCGTCGTCGTGTTCCTCGGGTACCCGGCGATGTTCCCGGACGCCGAGGACACCCCCGCGAAGGGCTGCTTCCGGTCCGCACTCGACCTCGGCACCCTGGCGGGCTCGTTCCCGTCGGACACCTACCCCTTCACGGACACCGACGTCGAGTACCTGCACGGGGTCCAGGACGAACTCAACGAGGTCTCCCGGTCCGCTGCCGCCGCCGCCGGGGTGCGGTTCGTCGACGTCTTCGCGAGCACGCAGGACCACTCGCCGTGCGCCGCGTCGAAGCGCTACGTGGCCGGGGTGACGCTCACCGGTTCCGGTGACCTCCGGAAGATCGACCTGGAGGCGGGCGCCCTGCACCCGAACGAGCGCGGCGTCACGTACCTGACCGCGCGGATGGCCGCCGCGATCCGCGCCCTCGCCGGCTGATCCCACCGGCGGTCTCGGTCGCCGTGGCCGCTCGGCTGTCCTGGTGCGCCGCCGGCGGGACCACGCAGACCGGGGCAGCGGTCTCGCGCACGACGTCGTGGAGCAACGAGCCCGAGAGCGCGCGCACGTGCCCGCGACCGAGCACCACCAGCGACGCACGGCGGGTGTGCGAGGCGATCGCGTGACCCGGGTGGCCCTCGACCAGCAGCGGACGGAGGCGCAGCGAGGGGTACCGCGCCGTCAGCACGGACGTCACCCGTTGCAGCAGCTCGGCGTTGCTGGTGCGCCACCGGAGCGGGTCCTCGGCGAAGTCGGTCAGTCCCGTCCGGGTGAGCACGGGCATCTCCCACGCGCGCAGGAGCGTCAGCCGTCGGTTCCGCCGGACGGCCTCGTCGACGGCGATGGACACCGCACGTTCGTCGATCGGGTCCTCCACCGCGAGCACCACGTCGCCGTCGATCGGGTGCGGACCCTCCGGCACGACCACGGTCGGGACGGCAGCGCGCTCGGCGACCCGCGCCGGGTCGCCGCCGGCCGTCGATCCGCGCCGGTGGTGGAAGCTCCCGATCACGAGCAGGTCACCGCCGTCCGACTCCTCGACCAGGGCTGCGGCGAACGGACCCGCGTGCCGGTGCACCTCGACCGCCACACCGGGCAGGGCGGTCCGCGCGGCCTGGGCGAGCTGGTCGGCGACCGGCGTCCGGCCCTCCAGCGCGTGGTCGGCGCCGATGATCCGCAGCCGCTCGACACCGGCACCGGCGCGGGCCACGATCCACCGCAGGGCCTCGTCGTGGGGCATCGCCGCATCGGCGGCCAACGTCACCGTCGTCCATCGCTCGTCCATCCCGATCGGCCTCCTCCATCGCAGGCTTCGGGGGCGTCACATGGCGCTCCGTGCGCCACAGGGTACTCCGGTCGGGCGCGGTGGAACCGGCCGTGCGCGGCGGTGACCGCGAGCGGCGGACGTGGGCCGGGCCTCCCGTCCGACGCCGCGTAGTCTCGCAGGCGTGGTGGTGAGCGCCGGACTGTTGCTGCACCGGACCGGTCCGGCCGGGCCGGAGGTCCTCGTCGCGCACATGGGCGGGCCGTACTGGCGGAACCGACCACGTGCCTGGTCCATCCCGAAGGGCCTCGTCGAACCCGGCGAGGACCCGCTCGCGACGGCGATCCGCGAGTTCGGTGAGGAGATCGGGATCCCCGCACCCGTGGCCGCCGACGACGTCACGGACCTGGGCGAGTTCCGGCAGGCCTCGGGCAAGCGCGTCCGGGTGTTCGCCGCCCCGGCCCCGGGGTTCGAGGTCGCCGTCGTGCGGAGCAACACCGTCCGGCTGGAACTGCCACGTGGCTCGGGACGGTTCGTCGACGTGCCGGAGGTCGACGACGCCCGGTGGGTGCCGGTCGCCGAGGCGCGGGAGCGGCTCGTCGCGGGCCAGGTCGCCGCGGTGGACGCGCTGCTCGACCGACCCGCCTGAATCACGATGTGGTGTCGGTGCGGACCGGGTCCGCGCCGTCTGGATAGCCTGCACGGACGTCGGGGCACGCCGACATCATCACCAGGGGAGTACACATGCGGCGCTGGCGCGCGGTCACGGCGGGGCTCACCGCCCTCGCACTCGGAGCAGGACTCGCGATCGGCGGTGCGACGAGCGCCTCGGCCGAACCCGCGGGCAACTGGGGCACGTTCACCCTCAGCGGGGCCTCGAAGGCGTACACGGGCACGATGACGTTGGCCGGGTTCCCCGCGACGACGTTCACCTCGAACTCGCGGCAGTCGACCGTGATCAGCGGCGCGTCGACGTGGCAGTCGGCCGGGACGCCTCCGGGCCAGGTCTACGGCACGAGTCGTGCGCAGACGTACATGAACCAGCGTCCTCAGGCTGACCGTCCCAACGGCGACTCGGCGTCGACCACCACCTACACGTTCGACGGCGCGACGCCCGGCGCGCAGAGTTGGTCGTTCGTCCTCGGCGACATCGACGCCGACCAGGCGACGATCTCGGCGACGGTCGCCGGTGGCGGCGCGGCGACGGGGGAGCAGCTCGGTTACGAGAGTTCCTACAACTCCTGCTCGGCTGCTCCGGCGGCCGGCGGCTGGTCGTGCACCCCCGACCCCGACGGCACCACCGGCAAGGACCAGCCGACCTGGGACGCCGCCACCCGCACCCTGACCGGCAACGCCGCCGCGTCGGACACCGCGGGCGCCTCGGCCTGGTTCACCCCGACCGTGTCGCTCACCAGCCTGACCATCACGTACCAGCAGCGCAGCGGGTTCCCCGTCTACCAGACCTGGTTCGCCAACCGCACCGCGGCCATCAGCGGTACCGCGACCCTCGACGGCACGCCGATCCCCGGTGCGACCGTCACCGTGACCGCACCGCGCGGCACCGTCTACACGACGACCACCGACGCCGACGGCAACTACGTGTTCCCGCAGTTGCCGGTGATCGCGAACTACCGCGTCGAGGTCACCCCGCCAGCGGGTGCTGACGGTGACGCCACGGTGACGGGTGTCTCGCTCGCCGTCGCCGTCACACCGGGCGGCGTCGACAAGACCGCCGACTTCGCGTTCACGTCGCCGGACGACACGACGTCCGTCATCGGGACGGTGACCGACGACGACGGCAACCCGGTCTCGAACATCCCGGTCGTCATCACCGACCCGGACACCGGCGACACGCTGGTCGACACCACGACGAACAGCGACGGTGTGTACACCGGTTCCGACCTGCCCGCCGGCACCGAGCTGGACGTCTCCGTCGCCGACGAGCCGCCGGTGTCGATCACCACCGGTGACGCCGGTGCAGCACCGGTCGAGCCCGAGCCGATCGTCGCCCCGCCCGCCGTCGTCGCCACCGTGACCGGCATCGTGCCCCTCGACGGGACGCCCGTGCCGGCCGGCGTGGTCGTCGAGCTCCTCGACGAGTCCGGCGCCGTGGTCGGCTCGGACACCACCGACGCCGACGGGCGGTACACCTTCGCCACGGTTGCGGGCACCTACACGGTCCGCACGGTGGTCCCCGCCGCGGGAGCGACCGGTGACACCGCGAACACCGGCATCGCCGCGGTCGCCGGCACCAGCGTGACGTCGAACCTGCCGTTCGAGACCCCCGCCGCGCCCGAGGTCGTCACGACCGACCAGCCCGGCACCGTCGTGGACACGAACGGTGACCCGGTCGCCGGCGTGGACGTCGTCGCGACGCCGACCGACCCGGAGGCCGGCCCGCCGGTGACCGTGGCGACCGACGACGACGGCGCCTTCGACCTCGTCGACCTGCAGCCGACGACCGAGTACACGGTCACGGTCGACGTCGACGGGGCCACTCCGGTGACCGTGGTCACGCCCGAGGAGGGTGCTGCGACGCCGCTCGCCTTCGTGGTCGAGGCCGCGGTGACCCCGGCTCCGTCGCCGTCGCCCAGTGCGCCGACCACCTCGCCCACGGCGGTTCCGACCGTGCCGGCCGCCGGAGGATCGGGCAACGCGCCGGCTTCCGGTTCGGGTGACGTCGGCGACGGCGGCCCGCTGGCCTACACCGGTGCGGACCTGAAGCCGGGGCTGATCGCGGCCGGGGTGCTCGTGCTGCTCGGTGCGGCGCTGCTGACCTACCGCGCGGTGCGCAACCGTCGCCGGAGCCACCTGCAGGACTGATCGGTCACGACGAGGGGCGGGCCCGGCGCGATGCCGGCCCGCCCTTCATCGTGTTGCTGCACGGCCACTCCGCCGCCCCGACACGCCGCCGCCCCACCCCCGAGGTTCCGAAATCTGCCCATCTCGGCGGTGCCGACGACGGTTCGTGGAACCTCGACGCCGCGCGCGCGGCAGTTCGTGGAACCTCGACGCCGCGCGCGCGGCATGTCGCCGCTGCCCCTCGCCACACGCCGCCACACCCCGCCGCGACGACGCCACGCCCGGACCTCGCCGCCGGGGTTCCACGACATGCCGCCGCCCCACCGCCGAGGTTCCACGGATCGCCGCCAGGACCGCCGAGATGCCGAGATTTCGGAACCTCGGCGCCGCACGGGGCCGACGCGCCGCCCCGACCCCTCCAGCCGCGCCGCGCTACTGCGTGCGGTGCGTGCGGTGCGAGCCCGTGACCGTCGCGACCGAGCCCGTCAGGGTCTGGATCGCCCGGCCGACGACGGGCACCGACGTGGTGACCACCGCGAGCGAGGACGTGATCGCCTCGATCGACGACGTCGACAGGTGCTCCTGCCCGACCGTGTGCACCGGGAAGCCCCGACGCGACAGCACGACGACCCCGAGCGACCCGAGCAGCACGGCACCACCGGCGAACGGCAGGTACTGCAACCCGACGATCCCGAGGGCCTGGCCGCCGATGGCTGCGCCGCCGGCGATGCCGATGTTCGACGCACCGTTGATGAGCGCGCCGGCGATGTCGGGGGAGACGCCTCCGGAGCGGATCGCGGCCGCCATGAAGAGCGTGCCCGTCGTGCCGTTCGCGGCCATCCACACGCCGGCGACGACCATCGTGCCGACCAGGGAGCCGTGCACGAACGGCATCGCGGCGAACGCGACGGCCATCACGGCGACGGCGGCGATGAGGGTCTGGCGCGGCGCCCGGTCGACGAACATGCCCGCGAGCCAGAGGCCGATGACTCCGGTGCCGCCCAGGACGAGCAGCGCACCGCTCACCATCGAGGCGTCGAGTCCGGCGTCGATCGCGTACGGCCCGACGTAGGTGTAGACGACGTAGTGCCCGGCGAACAGGAGCAGGTCGGCGATCACGACGGACAGCAGCCCGGTGCGCGCCCAGGCCTTCGGGGACCCGATGTGCGGCGACGAGGCACCGCTGACGGCGGGTAGGAACAGCAGCGCCACGGCGGCGAGCACGGCGGCGGCGACACCGATCGAGAACACGGCGGGGCGCCAGCCGATGTGCTGCGCGACCCAGGTGGCGACGGGCACGCCGAGCACGAACCCGAGCGAGCTGCCCGAGTACACGAACGCGATGGCACGGCCGGCCAGGCGCGGCGGCACGATCCGGGTGGCGTACGCCGAGGCGACCGAGAAGAACAGCGCGTGCGCGATCCCGCCGACGACCCGGCCGGCGCAGACGACGGCGAACGACGGTGCGAACGCGATCATGAGGTTCGACACCGTGTAGCCGACGAGCGTCGACACGAGCACGGCCTTGCGGGGGAGCTTCGCGGTGAAGGCGGTGAGCGGGAGCGCCAGGAGTGCCACGGCCCCCGCGTACACGGTGACGACGATGCCCATGGTGGCCTCGGATACACCGAGGTCGGCGCTCATCGTGCCGAGCAGCCCGACGGGCATGAGCTCGGTGGTGATGGCGAAGAACGTCGCCAGCCCGAGGACGGCGATGCCGACGATGGACTGGGTGGTGACGGTGATCGGCCGCGTGTTCGTCGACACGGCCGAGGTGGTGGTGTTGGTGGACACGCTGCTGACCTCCTCCGGGGCACGGGCGAGCGCGCGACGGTGCCGTTCGGGGGAACGACGATGACCGGGAGGTCTGCGGGGCGCGCTCGCTGTGGATGTGGGTGATGTGGGTACGACTCCACGGCGAGTGCGCTCATCCAGTGTTGCACGATGGACCGCAGCCCGCGAGGGGGTCAGAGGAGATTCTCGGAGCGCTCCAACAAACAGCGCGTCCAACACCCGCGCCCTCAGTTCTCGTTCGTCACCCGCCCCTGCACGCCGCCACCCCGCAGCGCGATCGTCAACGTCCCGCTCATCGACTGCGCCGACATCGACACCGAGCCGTGCAGCGCCGCCTCGCGCGGGAAGCACGCCGTTGACGACTCGATCCGGTTCGCCGTCGCCACCAGGCAGATCGTCGACCGGTCCGTGCCCACACCGGCCCACACGGCCCACGGCGTGTCGAACGACCCGCCGTCCAGCGCCCGGTTCGTGAACACGAGCCGCGTGGAGTGCAGGCTCACGGGGGCCTCCACCGGCCCCGGCAGCTGGTCGGCGTACGTCTGCGGCACGTCGAGCAGCTGCTCGAGCGTGACCGTGCCCGCCGTGGGCGTGACGCTCGGTGCCGCCGCGACGTCGCCGCGGACGGGCCCGACGACGGTGCCGGCCGCGAACGCCACACCGACCGCCGCTGCCGCGCCGAGCGCGATCCAGATCCGTGGCCGCTCCGTCCAGAGCAGCGTGCGCCACCGGGACCGTCGCGTCGGTCCGACCGGGAGGCCCGGCTCACCCCCGTCGTCGTCACCCGCGTCGTCGGGACGGTCGGGTTCTCGGGCTTCGGTCGCCGCCCACGGTCCGGCCGACGTTCGCTGGGAGAGATCCGGTTGCCGGGACGGCTGCGGTTCGGCGGCAGCCGCCGCATGCTGCGGCACCGACCGTTCCGGCGAGGGCGCGGACGGTGGAGCCGTCAGTTCCGGCGACGGGTGGGGCGGTGGGGCCGACCACTCGGGGGACGCGACCTGCCCGCTGGCTGGGGACGTGCCTCCCGGCCGCTCGTCGGGCCCCGTGGCGGAGGCGACGCCCGCGCCCGCTCGCCGACCACCCGACCGCCGCCCGCTCGCCAGGTCCTGCAGCGCGATCCGGGCGCGCGCCGCGTCGGCGGGACTCGATGCCGCTCCCCAGGCGACGGCCTCGAGCCGTGCCCGTTCCGCTGCCACGTCGTCGTGGGCCATGCGCACTCCCGATCTGCCGGTCGCGTGGACTCCCTTCATCGTGGCACTGACGGGGCGGCGGCGCGCACCCAGAACGAGGGGAGTAGGCGTGACGCATGAGCACCGAACCTGAACCGCGGCACGACGCCGACCCGGAGACCCTCGAGCCGCTGAGCCACGACACCCAGTCCGGCGAGGCCGACTACGTGGCGACGAGCCCCGGCGGGACCGGCACGGAACGCCACGTGCCGACCGCCGACGAGGAACAGGGTCGCGGCACCGAGTACGACCCGGTCGACCAGGGGCCGCAGCAGGAGGGCCAGGGCGGCTGACGCCGGGGCTGCCCCCACGTGCACGGCGCTACCGGATCACCCGGCGCAGCACGGCACGCTCGCCGGCCGTCCACGCGGCGCTGGTCACGACGTACAGCGCGGCGGCGAGTGGTGCGATCGCGGCGAACACGACGGTGATGAACGGCGCGAACCGTCCGATCGCGGCGGTCGCTGCCGCACCGGGCACCTCTGCGCCCGGCTCCGGCGTCGGCACCGGGTTCCAGCGCAGGTTGGCGCGACGGCTGAGCTCCACGATGACGGCGAGCACGGCCAGCAGCAGGACGACGACCCAGGCGTGCACCCAGAGCGGGGACGTCAGCGTGACGACCAGCGAGTGCCCGAGCGGGACCCCGACCAGGGTGGCTTCGAGCAGCGCGTTGACCGTGCCGCCGATCGATGCGTGCGTGAACAGGGCGTAGACGAGGGACAGCACCGGTGCCTGCGCGAGGACGGGCAGGCAGCCGGCCAGGGGTGAGACCTTCTCGTTCGTGTAGAGCTGCTGGACGGCGCGCTGCAGCTGCTCGGCGTTCTTCCCGTGGCGCTTCCGCAGGGCGGCGAGCTGCGGCGCGAGCCGGCGTCGGTCGCGCTCCGCTCGCACCTGCAGGACGGACAGCGGCACGAGCACGGCCCGGACGGCCAGGGTGAGCAGCACGACGGCGATCGCCGCGGCGAACGAGCCCGTGGTGGGGGAGAGCGCCGCGGTCAGGGCGACGACGAGGTCCGCGCCGCCGTGCAGCAGCGGGCCGACGAGGGGCAGGGTGGACAGGTCCATGACGGTTCCGATCGGTGGTGGTTCGCAGGAGGGGTCGCGAGGGCCCGGCCACCGGTCGGTGGTCAGGCCGGGGCGACGACTCCCGGAGCACGCGATCGGATGTGCCCGTCGGCATCGGGGTGGCTCCACGCGATGCGGGTGACCAGGTCCGGTACCGCCGCGTGCTCGACACCCGTCGACCGCAGCCCGAGGACCGCTGCCAGCACCGTGGCGATGACCTGCGCGACGACGACCGCCAGGGCGACGGCCGTCAGGCCGAGCGCGGCCACTGCCAGCAGCGGCAGGACGCCGGCCGCGGGGTCGCCCGCTGTGGGTGCGCCGAGCACGAGCGCAGCGGCGGCACGGAAGATGAGCAGGGCGACGGTCATGGTCGGTTCAGCGTAACGCCCGCGTGCCGCCACGGACAGGACGGCAGCGCGGGAGAGGATCGCCGCATGACCGCAGGTTCGCCGAGCACCCCAGCGACCGTCGCGCTCGACCGAGCCGGGGTGTCCTACACGCCGCACGTGTACGACCACCACGAGAGCGCCACGAACTTCGGCGAGGAGGCCGCCGCAGCCCTGGGGCTCCGCGAGGAGCAGGTCTTCAAGACCCTGGTCGTCTCGGTCGACGGCGCACTGGCGGTGGCGATCGTGCCGGTGGCCAACCGGCTCGACCTCAAGGCCATCGCGGCGGCGGTCGGTGGCAAGAAGGCGACGCTGGCCGATCCGGCCCTCGCCGAGAAGCGCACCGGGTACGTCGTCGGTGGCATCAGCCCGGTCGGCCAGAAGTCCCGGATCCGGACCGTGCTCGACGAGTCGGCCCTCGGGTACGACAGCATCTTCGTGTCCGGCGGGCGCCGCGGCTTCGACATCGAGGTGGCTCCGGCCGACCTCGCGCGGGTCACCGAAGCGATCTCGGCGGCGATCGCGCGGACCTGAGTCGAGTCGCCGCAAGTTTCTCCCACCACCGGGAATGACCCCGGCACTCCTGCGTTGCATTGAGTCAAAGGCACTCAAGTTCCCCAGGAGGTCCCTTTGCCAGAGACGTTCGGCCCGACCGGCGGCAGTGACTCGTTCGACGAGTTCCTCGCGCGCCTCCTCGCGGCGCAGAACACCGGTGACCTGCAGCGCCCCCGCGCGTTCGGCCGACCGGTGGACATCACGCGGCTCCTCAGCCGCCGTACCCACGAGCTGCTCCAGCACACCGCCGAGTACGCGGTGTCGCAGGGGCAGCACGAGCTCGACGCGCTGCACCTGCTGCACGTGCTCGTCCGCACCGAGCCGTTCGACGCCGTCGTCCGTTCCGCCGGGGTCGACCCCGAGCGCCTCGCCGCCGAGATCGAACAGCGCCTGCCGATGGCCCGCGAGCCGCAGCCCGAGCAGACCGGTCGTCCGGCCCTGACCGGCACGGCACAGCGCATCCTCGTCGAGGCCACCCAGGCCGCGCGGGGCTTCGGCAGCACCTACACCGACCCCGAGCACGTCTTCTTCGCGCTCGTGACCGACCAGGAGACCGTCACCGGGCAGCTGCTCGCCAGCGCCGGTGTCACCCCGCAGGCCATGCAGGACTACGCCCAGCAGGCCGCGGCAGCAGTACGAGAGGGGCGCCCCATGCCAGGAACCGGTGCAACGACCGGAACGGACGAGTCCGGTGCCGTCAGCAGCACCCCGACCCTCGACCAGTTCGGCACCGACCTCACCGCGCGTGCCCGTGACGGCCGCATCGACCCCGTCATCGGTCGTGCCGACGAGATCGAGCAGGCCGTCGAGATCCTGCTCCGCCGCACCAAGAACAACCCCGTCCTGATCGGCGAGCCCGGCGTCGGCAAGACCGCCATCGTCGAAGGACTCGCCCAGCGCATCGTCGACGGCGACGTCCCGTCCCTGCTGCAGGGCAAGCGCGTCGTCGCACTCGACCTGCCCGGCATGCTCGCCGGCACCCGGTACCGCGGCGACTTCGAGGAGCGCTTGACGAAGGCCATGGACGAGATCGCGGCGCACGCCGACGAGCTCATCGTCTTCGTCGACGAGCTCCACACCGTCGTGGGCGCCGGTGGTGGCGGTGAGGGCGGTTCGATGGATGCCGGCAACATCCTCAAGCCCCGGCTCGCCCGCGGCGACCTGCACCTGGTCGGTGCGACCACCCTGAACGAGTACCGCCGGATCGAGAAGGACGCCGCACTCGAGCGTCGCTTCCAGCCGGTCACGGTCGGGGAGCCGAGTGTCGAGGACGCCGTCGCGATCCTGACCGGCCTCGCACCTCGGTACGAGGAGCACCACGGCGTCGTCTACACGCCCGAGTCGCTGCGCGCCGCCGTCGAGCTCTCGCACCGGTACGTCACCGACCGGCACCTGCCGGACAAGGCCATCGACCTCATCGACCAGGCCGGCGCGCGCCGGCGGCTCGCCCGCTCGGGTGCTGTCGACGTCGAGGCCCTGCGCGACCAGGTCGCCGAGCTGCTGGCCGAGAAGGACCGCGCGGTCGCCGAGGAGCTGTACGAAGAGGCGTCGCGCCTGCGCGACGAGACGGTCGGACTGGAGGCCCGGATCGCCGCCGCCACGTCGGCGGACGCTCCCCGCGCTCCCCACCGGCACGGCCGCGACGCCGCTGACGCGTCGCCGCGGGACCGGCGGCGTGGGCCCACCCGTCCGGAATCCGTGGGCACCTCGATCACGGAACGCGACATCGCGGGTGTGGTGTCGCGTGCCACCGGCATCCCGGCGACGCGCCTGACCCAGGACGACCGCTCGCGGCTCGCCGTGCTCGAGCAGGAACTGCACGAGCGCGTCGTCGGACAGGACGACGCCGTCGCGGCGATCGCGAAGGCCGTCCGCCGCAGCCGGACCGGCATGGGCGACCAGCGTCGTCCGGTCGGCAGCTTCCTGTTCCTCGGCCCGACCGGCGTCGGCAAGACCGAACTGGCGAAGGCCCTGGCGTCGTCGCTGTTCGGCGACGAGTCCGCCATGCTCCGCTTCGACATGAGCGAGTTCGGCGAGCGGCACACCGTCTCGCGGCTGGTGGGTGCTCCTCCCGGGTACGTCGGCTACGACGAGGCCGGGCAGCTCACCGAACGCGTGCGCCGGAACCCGTACTCGGTGATCCTGCTCGACGAGGTCGAGAAGGCGCACCCCGACGTGTTCAACCTGCTGCTCCAGGTGCTGGACGACGGTCGACTGACCGACGGCCAGGGGCGCACGGTGGACTTCCGGAACACCGTCGTCATCATGACGTCGAACATCGGCTCGGAGTTCCTGGCCTCGCGGTCCGGCGCCCTCGGCTTCGCACCCGTGGGCTCCACCGACGGGTCCGGCGAGGACGACCTGCGGGCCCGCGTGATGGGCAAGCTGCGCGAGGCCATGCGGCCGGAGTTCATCAACCGCATCGACGAGATCGTGCTCTTCCGCAAGCTCGACCGGTCGCAGATCACGTCGATCGTGTCGTTGCTGCTGCAGGACACGGCGCTCCGGCTCGTCGCGCAGGACATGGTGCTCTCCGTGTCCGACGCCGCGGTCGACTGGCTCGCCGAGCACGGGTACGAGCCCGAGTACGGTGCCCGTCCGCTCCGCCGGCTCATCCAGCGCGAGGTCGACGACCGCATCGCGACGCTCGTGGTCGACGGTGGCGTGACCGCCGGGGACACCGTGCGGATCGACGTCGTGGACGACGTGCTGACGGCAGCGGTGGCGGAACCCGCGACGCTGTAGCAGCCGTTCGACCACGAGGGCCCGGTACCGATTCGGTACCGGGCCTTCGTCGCGCCCGGGTACGGTGCGGGTGGCACTGTGGATGCTGCCGCGCACCGCGCACCGCGCACCGCGCACCGCGCACGGTGCGTGCGCCGTCACCCGGTGCGAGGTTGCCCGCACTGCGCACGGTACGTGCTCTGTCACTCGGTGCGAGGTTGCCCGCCCCGTGCGCGCCTGCAACCCCGCCCCGTGCGCGCAGGCTGCCACCAGTCCGCCAACGTCGCACCGTGCTCACCCTGTTCGGGAATGCAATTCCGGAGAAATCGAAGAAAGGGGTTGCGCTGTGAATTGCGGTGCCGATAGTGTTCACTCGTCGCGAACCGCTGGACTCCAGCGGGGGGACGACTCCGACAGCTCGAGACCGAAAGGGGGCCGACCATGATGATCACCGCAACCACTCCGTTCCGTGGAATCCGTGGACGCGTCGGCACCCCGTTCCGCGTCCGCTGACCCGGAGCGTTCCGCCTTCTGCTGACATCTGTGTCTTCCGATCCTCGTCTCGTGACGAGTCGGTCGCCTGACACCTCGCGCTGAGCCGTTCTGGCTCGCGTCGAACCGGCTCCGTCGATCGCCGATCGGTCCCGATCCGTGTGCTCCGTGCACGCGATCGGACTGCGTCGATCGTCGCCGGAGAATGTCGGGGTCGGTGCGACGCTCTCGGTACCGGAAGTCATTCAGTATCGCGTCGTCGGACATTCCTCCGGTGACCGCGGAATGCATTCTCACGCATTCATTTTCTCCTGCCCGTGTTCCGGGCAGTCCACTCCTGCCCGTGTGCCGGGCAACTCCGTCATGCCCTGAAAGGGATCACCGTGTCATCGAAGACCGCCACCCGACCTCCCGATACCCGCGCGCCGCGCCACCGGGTCTCCCTCACCGACCGCGTCGCGCTGCGCATCGGCATGTCGCTCATCATCTGGAGCCGGCGAACCCGCCGGGTCCACCCGGTGATCGACCACGGAACACGCCTGCAGCTCGACCGCGAGCGGCAGCAGCGCGAGAACGACCTGCTCCTGCAGGCCGCACTCATGCGCGCCTGGCGCTGAGCCGGATCGGACACCCGACCGTCGCACCGTGCGACCGTCGCCGTCCCGTGCCCGCTTGGTGGCTCGGTGCGGGGGGACAGCCCCGCACCGAGCCACCGTCGGCGCACCGGCCGACGCAACCCGCACCGTGCGCCGTACCGACGACCCAGCACGGCGCGACCGACCCCGTAGCGTGCGCCGACGTGTCGGACGCACCCCGGGCCTCCCGTACCGTTGGTGGGTGACCGAAACCGCAGCTGCACTCGTCGAACGCCTGACCGCCGTCGTCCCGGACTTCCCGAAGCCGGGGGTGCTGTTCCGTGACGTGACGCCGGTGTTCTCGGACGCCGTGGCGTTCGGCCGCGTGTGCGAGGCACTCGCCGCGCCCTTCGCGGTCGGTGCCGGGTTCGACGCCGTCGCCGGCATCGAGGCACGGGGCTTCGCCCTCGCCGGCGGGATCGCCGCGCAGCACCAGGTGGGCGTGCTCACGGTGCGCAAGGCCGGCAAGCTGCCGGGCGAGGTCCTCAGCGAGCAGTACGCACTCGAGTACGGCGAGGCCGAGCTCGAGCTGCGTCCGGGCCAGCTCCCCACGGGCACCCGGGTCCTCGTCGTCGACGACGTCCTCGCCACCGGTGGGACCGGCGCCGCCACCATCACGCTGCTCGAACGCGCGGGCTACCAGGCGGTCGGGTTCGCCGCGCTGCTCGAGCTCGACGGGCTGAACGGACGCGAGCGACTCGAGCCGCGCCTGCCCGTCACGACGCTCGGCGCCGTGCCCGCCTGAACCCCACGCGCGCACTAGTCTTGACGCACCATTTCGATCGAGGAGTCCCATCATCGTGACCGAGTCAGTCGCCGCAGCGCCGGAGAGCGCCGAGCCCGCAGCCGTGCCCCAGGCACCCGAGCCCCGCACCGCGACGACGACCACGACGGGCACCGAGCTCTTCGACGGTGAGCGCGGCGTCGTCGCGATCCGCGTCGACGGTGTCCTGAAGGACCTCGCTGCCGACGTCGCCGCCGGCGAGACCGCCGAGGCCGTCACCCTGCAGGAGCAGGACGGGCTCGACATCCTCCGCCACTCGGCCGCGCACGTCCTTGCGCAGGCCGTGCAGCAGATCAACCCCGAGGCCAAGCTCGGCATCGGGCCGCCCGTCACCGACGGCTTCTACTACGACTTCGACGTCGCCGAGCCCTTCACCCCCGAGGACCTCAAGGCGATCGAGAAGGGCATGGACCGCATCGTCAAGCAGGCCCAGCGCTTCCGCCGCGTGGTCGTCTCGGACGAGCAGGCGCGCGAGCTGATGGCGGGGGAGCCGTACAAGCAGGAGCTCATCGGGCTCAAGGGTGCTGCGACCGACGGTGACTCCGGCGAGAGCGTCGAGGTCGGCGCCGGCGAGCTCACCGTGTACGAGAACGTCGACCCGAAGTCGGGCGAGGTGCTCTGGCAGGACCTCTGCCGGGGCCCGCACGTGCCGCACACCCGCTGGATCGGCAACGCCGCGAAGCTCATGCGCGTCGCCGCCGCCTACTGGCGCGGCTCCGAGAAGAACCCGCAGCTGCAGCGCATCTACGGCACCGCCTGGCCCGACAAGGACCAGCTCAAGGCGTACCTGGTGCGGCTCGAAGAAGCCGCCAAGCGTGACCACCGCAAGCTCGGTGCCGAACTCGACCTGTTCTCGTTCCCCGACGAGATCGGGTCCGGTCTGGCGATCTTCCACCCGAAGGGCGGCATCATCCGCCGCGAGATGGAGGACTACTCGCGCCGTCGGCACGAGGAGAACGGCTACTCGTTCGTCTACACGCCGCACATCACCAAGGGCGACCTGTTCGAGACCTCCGGGCACCTCGGCTGGTACAAGGACGGCATGTTCCCGGCCATGCACATGGACGAGGCGAAGGACGAGGACGGCAACGTCACGCGTCAGGGAGCCGACTACTACCTCAAGCCGATGAACTGCCCGATGCACATCCTGGCGTACCGGTCGCAGCCGCGTTCGTACCGCGATCTGCCACTCCGGATGTTCGAGTTCGGCACGGTCTACCGCAACGAGAAGTCCGGCGTCATCCACGGCCTCACCCGGGTCCGTGGCATGACCCAGGACGACGCGCACATCTTCACCACGCAGGAGAAGATGAAGGAGGAGCTGACCACGACGCTCGAGTTCGTGCTCTCGCTGCTGCGCGACTACGGCCTCGACGACTTCTACCTCGAGCTCTCGACGAAGGACCCGGAGAAGTACGTCGGGGACGACGAGGTCTGGGACGTCGCGACGAACACCCTGCGCGAGGTCGCCGAGGAGTCCGGCCTCGAGCTCGTGCCCGACCCCGCCGGAGCCGCCTTCTACGGCCCGAAGATCTCGGTGCAGGCCCGTGACGCCATCGGCCGCACGTGGCAGATGTCGACCGTGCAGCTCGACTTCAACCTGCCCGAGCGCTTCGGCATCGACTACACCGCGGCCGACGGCTCCCGCCAGCGCCCGGTGATGATCCACCGCGCGCTGTTCGGCTCGATCGAGCGGTTCTTCGGCGTGCTGACCGAGCACTACGCCGGAGCGTTCCCGGCCTGGCTGTCCCCGGTGCAGGTCGTCGGCATCCCCGTCGCGGCCGAGTACGGCGACTACCTCGACGAGGTCATCGCGAAGCTCCGTTCGCACGGCGTCCGCGCAGAGGTCGACCACTCGGACGACCGCATGCAGAAGAAGATCCGCACGCACACCAAGGCGAAGGTGCCGTTCCAGCTCATCGCGGGCGGCGACGACCGCGACGCCGGTGCGGTCTCGTTCCGCTTCCGTGACGGGCGCCAGGACAACGCCGTGCCCGTGGACGAAGCGGTCGACCGCATCCTGACGGCGATCCGCGAGCGCGCGCAGGTCTGATGACGGACGAGCAGGACCCGCTGGTCATCCGGGACGCCGCCACCGGTGCGGCCGTCCCGGATGCCTTCCAGCGCCTGTGGAACCCGCACCGGATGGCGTACATCGACGCCGGGCGCGAGGGCACGGGCCGCGGGCACGCGGACGACTGCCCGTTCTGCGAGGCACCGCGGAAGTCCGACGAGGACGCCCTCATCGTCGCCCGGGGCGAGCACGCCTACGTGCTGCTCAACCTGTTCCCGTACAACAACGGACACCTGCTGGTCTGCCCGTACCGCCACGTGCCGCTGTACGACGAGGCCACGCCGGACGAGCTCCGCGAGATGAGCGAGCTGACCCAGACCGCGATGCGGGTCCTGCGCGCCGTGTCGCACTGCGACGGCTTCAACATCGGCATGAACCAGGGCGAGGTCGCGGGGGCCGGCATCGCCGCGCACCTGCACCAGCACATCGTGCCGCGGTGGCAGTCCGACGCGAACTTCTTCCCGATCATCGCGCGGACGAAGTCGATGTCCCAGATGCTCGGGGACACCCGCCGACTGGTCGCCGAGGGCTGGCCCGCAGCGGACTAGACTGATCGGCATCATGAGCGACAGCACCAGCACCTCCGGCACCCCTGGCACCTCGATCACCGGCTCCGACCGCGTCAAGCGCGGCCTCGCCGAGATGCTCAAGGGCGGCGTCATCATGGACGTCGTCGACGCCGAGCAGGCCCGCATCGCGGAAGAAGCCGGCGCGACCGCGGTCATGGCCCTCGAGCGCGTCCCCGCCGACATCCGCGCACAGGGCGGCGTCGCCCGCATGTCCGACCCGTCGATGATCGAGGAGATCATCGCCGCCGTGTCGATCCCGGTCATGGCGAAGGCCCGCATCGGCCACTTCGTCGAGGCGCAGGTGCTGCAGGAGCTCGGCGTCGACTACATCGACGAGTCCGAGGTGCTCTCGCCCGCCGACTACGTCAACCACATCGACAAGTGGAACTTCACCACGCCGTTCGTCTGCGGTGCCACCGAGCTGGGCGAGGCGCTCCGTCGCATCACCGAGGGCGCTGCGATGATCCGTTCCAAGGGCGAGGCCGGCACGGGTGACGTGTCCGAGGCCACGAAGCACATCCGCACGATCAACAAGGAGATCGCGGCGCTGCGCCACCTCAAGGAAGACGAGCTCTACGTCGCCGCCAAGGAACTGCAGGCGCCGTTCGAGATCGTGCGCGAGGTCGCCCGCACCGGCAAGCTCCCCGTCGTGCTCTTCACCGCCGGTGGCGTCGCCACCCCGGCCGACGCCGCGATGATGATGCAGCTCGGCGCGGACGGCGTGTTCGTCGGCTCCGGCATCTTCAAGTCCGGCGACCCGGCGAAGCGTGCCGCGGCGATCGTCAAGGCCGTCACCTTCCACGACGACCCCAAGGTCATCGCCGAGGTCTCGCGTGGTCTGGGCGAGGCGATGGTCGGCATCAACGTCGCCGACGTCCCCGCGCCGCACCGCCTCGCCGAGCGTGGCTGGTAGCACGACGAGCAGTGTCCGGCCCCGCATCGGGGTCTTGGCACTGCAGGGTGACTTCCGCGAGCACATCGCCTCGTTGACGGAGCTCGGCGCCGACGTGGCGCCGCTCCGTCGCCCCGAGGAGATCGCGGCGCTCGACGGCGTCGTGATCCCCGGTGGCGAGTCGAGCGTGATGGACAAGCTGTCCCGGGCGTTCGGTGTCGCCGAGCCCCTCGCTGCTGCCATCCGCAACGGCCTGCCGACGTACGGCACGTGCGCCGGCATGATCATGCTGTCGTCGCGGATCACCGACGGCATCAGCGGCCAGCAGACCCTCGACGTGCTCGACACCACGGTGCGACGGAACGCGTTCGGCAGCCAGAACGACTCGTTCGAGGTCGACGTCCCGATGCCCGAGCTCGGTGACGACCCGGTGCACGCGGTCTTCATCCGCGCCCCGGTGGTCGAGCAACACGGCCCCGGCGTCCAGGTCCTCGGCGCGCTGACGGACGGGCAGGTCGTCGCGGTGCAGCAGGACAACGTGCTCGCGAGTGCGTTCCACCCCGAGGTCGCTGGCGAGGACCGCTTCCACCGCCGCTTCCTCTCCATGGTGCGCAGCGCCTGACGCGAGCCGCGGGCCCTGGGCCCGGCCGTCTGCGCGCCGGTACCGGCGGGGCGGGGCGGCGCCGGGCCTCCCGGCTGGGTAAACTGACCTCGACTTTCCGCAAGACGCAAGGAGAACCGTGTCCGGGCATTCCAAGTGGGCGACGACCAAGCACAAGAAGGCCGTCATCGACGGCCGCCGTGCCAAGTCCTTCGCCAAGCTCATCAAGAACATCGAGGTCGCCGCGAAGATGGGCGGCGCCGACCTGTCGGGCAACCCGACACTCGTCGACGCAATCCAGAAGGCCAAGAAGACCTCGGTCCCGAACGACAACATCGACCGCGCCGTCAAGCGCGGTGCCGGCCTGACCGGTGAGTCGATCGAGTACACGACGATCATGTACGAGGGCTACGCCCCGAACGGCGTCGCGATGCTGATCGAGTGCCTCACCGACAACAAGAACCGCGCAGCGGCCGAGGTCCGGACGGCGATGTCCCGCAACGGTGGCACCATGGCCGACCCGGGCAGCGTCGCCTACAACTTCTCGCGCAAAGGCGTCATCTCGGTCACGAAGACCGACGGCCTCGACGAGGACACCGTCATGACCGCCGTGCTCGATGCCGGTGTCGAGGACGTCATCGACCAGGGCGGCGGCTTCGAGATCATCACCGAGGCCAGCGACCTCGTCGCGGCCCGCACCGCGCTGCAGGACGCCGGCATCGACTACGACTCGGCCGACGCCGAGTTCGTCCCCGGCCTCAAGGTGCCGGTCGACGCCGAGACCGCACGCAAGGTCTTCCGCCTGATCGACGCGCTCGAGGACAGCGACGACGTGCAGAACGTCTACGCGAACTTCGACGTTCCGGCGGACGTCCAGGCCGAGCTCGACGAGGACGAGGGCGAGTAACCGTGCTCCGTGTGCTCGGGGTGGACCCCGGGCTCACCCGGTGCGGCGTCGGCGTCGTCGAGGTCGCACCGAACCGGCGCGCACGACTCGTCCACGTGACGGTCGTGCGCACCCCGGCGGACATGCCGCTCGAACAGCGGCTGCTCCGCATCGCAGACGGCATCGCCGCCGAGATCGACGAGCACCACCCGGACGCGGTCGCCGTCGAGCGTGTGTTCGCCCAGGCGAACGTCCGCACCGTGATGGGCACCGCCCAGGCGGCCGGGCTCGCGCTGCACGCCGCGGCGGCCCGCGGGCTGCCCGTCGGCCTGCACACGCCGTCCGAGGTCAAGGCGGCCGTCACCGGCTACGGCAACGCCGACAAGCGTCAGGTACAGACCATGATCGCGCGTGTGCTCGGTCTCGCCGAGGCCCCGAAGCCGGCCGACGCCGCCGATGCGCTCGCGCTGGCCGTGTGCCACGCCTGGAGGCTCGGATCACCGGACGTCGCCGGCGAACGTGCCACGAACCTCACCCCGGCACAACGCGCGTGGCGCGACGCACAGGGCGGCACCGTCGACTCCCCGCTCGCCCGTGCGGCCGCTGCCGCAGCCCGACCGCGTGGCTCGTCGGCCGCGTCGGTGGGCGGCCGTAGGCTCGGGGCATGATCGCGAGTCTCCGGGGTACCTGCATCGACATCGCCGGTTCCGGCGTGGTGATCGAGGCCGGGGGAGTCGGGTACGCCGTCACCGTGACCCCGGCCCACGCACTGACGATGCGCCACGGGTCCGAGGTGTTCGTCCGCACCGCGATGATCGTGCGCGAAGACGAGCACCTGCTCTTCGGCTTCGAGTCGACCGACGCCCTCCAGGTGTTCGACCTGCTGCGCAGCGTCACGGGTGTCGGGCCCAAGTCCGCGATGGGCGTCCTGGCCCACATGGACCCGTCGCAGGTCGCGAACGCCGTCGCGAAGGACGACGACGGCGCCTTCCGCAAGGTCTCCGGCATCGGCCCGAAGACCGCGAAGCTCATCATCCTCGCGCTCACCGGCAAGCTCGCGGCGTTCGAGCAGGCCGCCGTCGTCACCGCCGGTCGGGGCACTGCTGCCCACCCGGCCGCGACCGACGTCGTCTCCGCACTGATCGGCCTCGGCTGGCGCGAGGACGCAGCACAGACCGCCGTCGACGAGACCGTCGCGAACGAGCCAGGGGCCGCAGCCATGGGCACGCAGGCGCTGCTCCGCGCCGCGCTCGGTGCGCTCCGGCCCGCCGGTGCCGGTCGATGAGCGGCATCACGTCAGCCGGAGCCGAGTCGCAGGAAGAACTCGCGTTCGAAGGTGCACTCCGGCCGCGCTCGCTCGACGAGTTCGTCGGCCAGCGCAAGGTGCGCGGGCAGCTCGACCTGCTGCTCAAGGCGGCGGGCATGCAGGACCGCACCCCGGACCACATCCTGATGGCGGGTCCTCCCGGCCTCGGCAAGACCACGCTCGCGATGATCGTCGCGCACGAGACCGGCCGCCCGTTGCGGATGTCCAGCGGTCCGGCGATCCAGCACGCGGGCGACCTGGCCGCCGTCCTGTCCTCGCTCGTGCCGGGCGAGGTCCTGTTCATCGACGAGATCCACCGGATGGCGCGCTCGGCAGAGGAGATGCTCTACCTGGCGATGGAGGACTTCCGGATCGACGTCATGGTGGGCAAGGGCGCCGGCGCGACGAGCATCCCGCTCGACCTCGCACCGTTCACCCTGGTCGGCGCCACCACCCGCGCCGGCCTGCTGCCGAACCCGCTCCGTGACCGCTTCGGCTTCACGGCGCATCTCGAGTTCTACGAGAAGGACGAACTCGAACAGGTCCTGATCCGCGCCGCGCACCTGCTCGAGCTCGACATCGACCGATCGGCCCTGCGCGAGATCGCCGGGCGCTCCCGTGGCACCCCGCGCATCGCGAACCGGCTGCTCCGCCGGGTCCGCGACTACGCCCTCGTGCACCGCACCACCGACGGCATGGCGGCCGTCCAGGGAGCGCTCGACCTGTACGACGTCGACGAACTCGGCCTCGACCGCCTCGACCGCGCCGTGGTCGAGATCATGCTGACCCGCTTCGACGGCGGACCGGTGGGGCTGAACACCCTCGCGGTCTCGGTCGGAGAAGAGTCCGAGACCATCGAGTCGGTCGTCGAACCGTTCCTCGTCCGGGTCGGTCTGGTCACGCGCACCCCACGCGGCCGCATCGCGACCCCGGTCGCGTGGCGGCACCTCGGCCTCACCCCCGGGCAGGGCGTCGGGCCGCTCCCGGGTCTGTTCGACGACACCGACACCACCGACTAGCGGCCGATCGGTCGGGTGACATGCCACGCACAGTGGCGTGCCCTAGACTGCTACGGCCCGAAACCGAGCAACCAGAGAAGGCAACTGCATCATGGGTCAAGAAGTCATCCTCATCGTCATCGTCGTGGCGTTCGCGGCCTTCATGTTCTACAACAGCCGCAAGCGCAAGAAGCAGCAGGGCGAGCTCGCCACCAAGATGGTGCCGGGTGCTCGCGTGATGCTGTCCTTCGGCCTGTACGGCACGCTCCTCTCCGTCGACGACGAGAAGGTCACCGCCGACGTCGAGATCGCACCGGGCACCGTCGTCACGGTGCACCGCCAGACCCTGTCGCGCGTCGTCGACGACAGCGCGTCGGACATCGAGACCACCGCGACGCCGGAGGACGAGGCCAAGCCCGTCGCCGAACTCAACGGGGAGCCGGTCTACGGCGAGCGGGTCGACAACGACCGCCTCGACGAGACCGACTCGAAGCGCAAGTCCGACGACTGACGCCCTCGGCCGCCGGGTCGTCTGACCCGGCGGCTTCCCGCTGCCGTCGTGCCTGAACGCCGACGGTCCTGAACAGAAAGACGAGACGACCGGTGGCACGATCGACACCCGTCAAGAAGGCGCTGCGCTCGCTCACCTGGTTGGTGATCCTGATGGCGATCCTCGCCGGCCTGAACACCGCCGCGTCGATCCTCGCCGGCAGCTCGAAGGACGACACGGACAAGTGGTACCAGGGCGCGAGCTGGGTCCCCGAGCTCGCACTGGACCTGCAGGGTGGCACGCAGCTGACCCTGGCGGCGCAGAACACCGAGGGCGGGTCGGTGACCAAGCAGCAACTCGACCAGGCGGTGGAGATCATCCGCCAGCGCATCAACGCCACCGGCGTCTCCGAGACCGAGATCAACACGCAGGGTGCGAACAACATCGTCGTGTCGATCCCCGGTCGGCCCGACAAGGCCACGATCGACCGCATCGAGGCAGCCGCCAAGTTGACCTTCCGCCCGGTGCTCTTCACCGAGGCCGCGACGAACTCCGCCGTCGGTGACGACGGCAAGTCCACCGCCTCGCCGACGCCCTACTCGCCGCCGGCCTCGCTCGCGGCGACGCCCAGCGCGAAGCCGACGAACGCCAGCGACGTCAACTGGATCACCCCGGCGCTGCAGGACCTGTACACCAACTACAACTGCGCGGCTCCGGACGACGTGACCACGGCGCCGGACGACGAGCCCCTCGTCACGTGTGACGCCGACGGTGCGTCGAAGTACATCCTCGGCCCGGTCGAGGTCTCCGGTGCGAACATCAGCAACGCCACCTCGGGTCTCGCCACCGACTCGCAGGGCACGTCGACGGGCCAGTGGGCCGTCAACCTGACCTTCGACGGCCAGGGCACGAAGGACTTCCGCACCGTCACGAACCGCCTCGTCTCGCTGCAGGCGCCGCAGAACCAGTTCGCGATCGTGCTGGACGGCTCGGTCATCACTGCCCCGTCCACGAACTCCGCCATCACCAACGGCAAGGCGCAGATCACCGGCTCGTTCACGGCCGAGTCGTCGAAGACGCTCGCCGACCAGCTCAAGTACGGTGCGCTGCCGATCAACTTCCAGGTGCAGTCGAACGAGAACATCTCGGCGACGCTCGGCACCGCGCAGCTCATCGGTGGTCTCGTCGCGGGTCTGATCGGCCTCGGCCTGGTGATCATCTACTCCGTCATCCAGTACCGGGCGCTCGCGTTCGTCACCGTGCTCTCACTCGGGGTCGCAGCGGTCCTGACCTACCTGGTCATCGCGATCATGTCGTGGCGGGTCGACTACCGCCTGTCGTTGGCGGGTGTGGCGGGCCTGATCGTCGCGATCGGCATCACAGCGGACTCGTTCATCGTCTACTTCGAACGAATCCGTGACGAACTCCGCGACGGTCGCGCCCTCGAGAGTGCGGTCGAGTCCGGCTGGAAGCGCGCGCTCCGCACGATCCTGGCGTCCGACGCGGTGAACTTCCTCGCCGCCGTCACCCTGTACGTGCTCGCGGTCGCCGACGTGAAGGGCTTCGCGTTCACGCTGCTCCTGACGACGTTGATCGACATCGTGGTGGTCGCGCTGTTCACGCACCCGATGATGCAGCTCATCTCCCGCAGCCGGTTCTTCGGCGACGGGCACAGGTTCAGCGGGCTCGACCCGGCGGCGCTCGGTGCGGTCTACAAGGGGCGTGCGCAGTTCCGCGCCCCCGTGGTGGACGGCAAGCGCCAGCGCAGTGCCGGTGAGGCGCAGCGCCGACAGACGATCGCGGAACGGAAGGCCCAGCAGGCCTCCGGCGACAACGGCTCGACGCCGGACGGGAAGGACGACTGATGGCCAGCTTCAGCCAGTTCGGCAGCGACCTCTACACGGGCAAGCGGTCGTACGACATCATCGGGCGACGCAAGACCTGGTACCTCATCGCGCTCGTCATGATCGTGATCTCGCTCGTCACCCCGTGGCTGCGCGGCGGGTACCAGCTCGGCATCGAGTTCACCGGTGGTTCCGAGTTCACCCTGTCGGACGTCGAGAACACCGACCAGAGCATCGCGACGGACACCGTCGAGCGGGTCGTCTCGGACGAGATCCCGCGCGTCTCCCAGCTCGGCACTCACGGCATCCGCGTGCAGACCGGCCAGCTCACCGACCGGCAGACGACCGAGGTGCAGGACGCCTTGGCGAAGGCCTACGACGTGCCGGAGAGCCAGGTCGCGGCGACGTTCATCGGCGCCACGTGGGGCGCCGACGTGCTCGCCCAGGCGATCCGCGGTCTGGTGATCTTCCTCGCCCTGGCCGCCGTGTTCATGACGCTGTACTTCCGGACCTGGAAGATGTCGCTCTCCGCGATGGCCGCGCTGCTGCACGACCTGTTGATCACGGCCGGTGTCTACGGCATCGTCGGGCTCGAGGTCACGCCCGCGGCGGTGATCGGCTTCCTCACGATCCTCGGGTACTCGCTCTACGACACCGTGGTGGTGTTCGACAAGGTGCGTGAGAACACGGCGCAGGAGTCGATCCGCACGTTCAAGCAGTCGGTGAACCTCGCGGTGAACCAGACGCTCGTCCGGTCGATCAACACCTCGGTCGTGGCGCTGCTGCCGGTCGCGGCGATCCTGTTCATCGGGTCGTACGTGCTCGGTGCCGGCACGCTCCGCGACATCTCGCTCGCACTGTTCATCGGCATCATCGTCGGCACCTACTCGACGATCTTCATCGCCTCGCCGATGTACGCGCACCTGCGCGAGAACGAGCCGAAGATCAAGCAGGCCGACGCCAAGAAGACCCAGGCGGCCGAGAAGCGCCAGCGCGAGGTCGACGCCGACGCCGACGCGAAGGCGACCGCCTGATGCCGATCGAGATCACCGAGGTCGACGTCGCCGAGGCGCGTCGTCGGCTGGAGTCGGGGTCGCGGCTGTTCGACGTCCGTGAGCAGGGGGAGTGGGACGAGGTCCACGCTCCCGAGGCCACGCTCGTGCCGATGTCCGAGCTGGTGAACCGCTGGCAGGAGATCGACGGCGGCGACGAGCCGGCGATCATCGTGTGCCACTCGGGTGCCCGTTCGGCCCGGGTGGTCGCGGCCCTCGAGCAGTCCGGTGTCTCCGCGGTCAACCTGACCGGCGGCATGGTCGCCTGGGAGCAGTCCGGCGCCCCGGTGGTCCGCGACGCCCAGGGCGAACCGGGTCACGAGCACTGACCGGACGCGCGTAGTGTTGGCGGATCGAGCTCGGATCGAGTTCTCGGACCGAGTCCTGGGAGGCGCATCATGACGGACACCCGCGAAGAGCCGTCCGCACCGAGCCGCCCCGGCTCCGCCCAGCGGCCGACCAGCCCACTCGGGCCGAACACGACGGGCAACCTCGGGTCGCTCCGCTCGCTGCTGCCGCGCCTGTTCTCCCGCGCCCAGCCGGCCGGCGCCGTGGACACCCTGATCCGCACGGTGCGCTCGCACCACCCCAAGGCCGACGTCACGCTCATCGAGCGCGCGTACTCCGTCGCCGAGCGCGCGCACGACGGCCAGAAGCGCAAGTCCGGCGAGCCGTACATCACGCACCCCGTCGCGGTCGCACAGATCCTGGCCGACCTCGGCATCGGACCGATCACCATCGCCGCCGCGTTGCTCCACGACACGGTCGAGGACACCGACTACCAGCTCGACCAGCTGCAGGTCGACTTCGGCGACGAGATCGCCATGCTCGTCGACGGCGTCACGAAGCTCGACAAGGTCAAGTACGGCGACAGCGCCCAGGCCGAGACCGTCCGCAAGATGGTCATCGCGATGTCGAAGGACATCCGGGTGCTGGTCATCAAGCTCGCCGACCGGCTGCACAACGCCCGCACCTGGGGCTTCGTCGAGTCCACCTCCGCCACCCGCAAGGCGAAGGAGACGCTCGAGATCTACGCGCCCCTCGCGCACCGGCTCGGCATCCAGATGATCAAGCTCGAGCTCGAGGACCTGTCGTTCGCGGTCCTGCACCCGAAGCTCTACGTCGAGATCGACAGCCTGGTCAAGGAACGCCAGCCGAAGCGCGAGCAGTTCGTGCAGAACGTCATCGGCACGCTCAAGAAGGACCTGAAGGCCGCGAAGGTCCGCGGTGAGGTCATGGGTCGGCCGAAGCAGTACTACTCGATCTACCAGAAGATGATCGTGCGGGGTCGCGAGTTCGACGAGATCTACGACCTCGTCGGCATCCGGGTGCTGGTGCCGACGGTGCGCGACTGCTACGCCATGCTCGGTTCGGTGCACGCGCGGTGGACGCCGCTGCCCGGGCGTTTCAAGGACTACATCGCGACGCCGAAGTTCAATCTCTACCAGTCACTGCACACCAGTGTGCTCGGGCCGCAGGGGCGACCCGTCGAGATCCAGATCCGCACGCACGAGATGCACCAGCGCGCCGAGTTCGGTGTCGCGGCGCACTGGAAGTACAAGCAGCGTGCCGCCGGCCGCGACGTCGGGACCTCGTCGACCACCGACGACCAGGACATGGCGTGGCTCGCCCACATCACCGACTGGCAGGCCGAGACGAGCGACCCGGGGGAGTTCCTCGACTCGCTCCGCTACGAGATCGGCGCGAAGGAGACCTACGTCTTCACGCCGCAGGGCAAGGTCATCGGCCTGCCCGCCGGCGCCACCCCCGTGGACTTCGCGTACGCCGTGCACACCGAGGTCGGACACCGCACCATGGGTGCCAAGGTCAACGGTCGCCTCGTCCCGCTCGAGAGCTCGCTGTCGAGCGGTGACGTCGTCGAGATCTTCACGTCGAAGAACCCCGACTCCGGCCCCTCGCAGGATTGGCTGAAGTTCGTCAAGAGCCCGCGGGCGCGCAACAAGATCAAGCAGTGGTTCACCAAGGAGCGCCGCGAAGAGGCGATCGAGCAAGGTCGCGACGCCATCGCCCGCGCCGTGCGCAAGCAGAACCTGCCGCTCCAGCGGATCATGAGCCAGGACACCATCGCCGAGGTCGCCTCGTCGATGCGGTACGACGACGTCTCGGCCCTGTACGCCGCGGTCGGCGAAGGGCACGTCTCGACGCAGTCCGTCATCGAGAAGGTCCTGGGCAGCGTCCAGAGCGACACGGAGACCGACGAGCCGGAGCTCACGTTCCCGCGCCAGGTCACGAGCCGTCAGCTGCGCACGAGCGACAGCGGGGTGCTGGTGCGTGGTGCGCCGGACATCCTGGTGAAGCTCGCGAAGTGCTGCACCCCGGTGCCGGGCGACCAGATCGTCGGCTTCATCACCCGCGGGCAGGGTGTCTCGGTGCACCAGTCGTCGTGCACGAACGTCAAGTCCCTGATGAACGAGCCCGACCGGATGATCGAGGTCGAGTGGGCCCCGTCGTCGAAGTCGGTGTTCCTCGTGCAGATCCAGATCGAGGCGCTCGACCGGTCGGGGCTGCTCAGCGACGTCACCCGGGTGCTCACCGACCACCACGTCAACATCCTGTCGGCGACGGTCTCGACCTCGTCCGACCGGTTGGCGCTCAGTCGGTTCGTGTTCGAGATGGGTGACACCATCCACCTCGACCGGGTGCTGAACGCGGTTCGACGCATCGACGCCGTCTACGACGTCTACCGCGTCAGCGCGGGCTGAGCGGGGTCCGCGCACGCGTCAGCGCGCGCTGAGCAGGCCGCGCAGCCGTCGTTCTGCCTGCCGCGCCATCGGGATGGTCCCGAGGTCGCTCAGGCGCGCGTGCAGCTCGTCGACGGACACCGCTCCGATCGTCAGCAGCCCGTCGACGGCTGCTGCCCACTCCGGGTCCCAGTCACCCGGTGTGCGGAGCAGGTCGACGGCGGTGCGCGCCGGCGTCGTCACGACGGTCTGCGCCGCCCCCAACCGGACCACGTCGACGGGCAGGAGCGCGACCTCGCGCAGGTGCAGGCCCGGCCCGACCGCGATGCGCAGCTGCGGCGGGACGCTCGCCTCGATCGGGTCCGGTGGCCGCGACGCCGCGCCCCAGATCCACGCAGCGGTCCGGCCGGACGCGACGAGCCGCGCGTCGCCGAAGACCCACGATGCGGCGGTCGCGCGCAGCGCCGGGTCCTGCGGCGTCGCGGGGGAGGCCCAGCACGGCCCGACGGGCACCAGCTCGCCAGCGAGCACCGCTGCGCGCAGTTCCGCTTCGGGCCAGTCCTCCGTGGTCAGGAGACGGGAACCGGGCACTCAGTCATCCTGCCGGACCGCGACACCCGGCCGACACCCCCTGTGGAGAGGCCGGGCACATCGGCGCCGCTCAGCGCAGGACGTCGGCGCGGTGCACGAGTGCAGCGGCGCCGATGAGCGGGCCGTCCTGCGACAGCGCCGTCGGCACGATGCGCACCTTCGTCACGAACCCGAACTCGACGCGCTCCGCCACTGCTTCGCGTGCGTACTCGAACAGGTCCGGCGTGACGTGGGAGAACCCGCCGCCGATCGCCACGACCTCGAGGTCGACGAGGCTCGTCGCCGCTGCGATCGCCTGCCCGAGCGCCCGGCCGCTGCGCTTGACCGCGGCGACCGCGATCTCGTCGCCGGCCGCGTACGCCGCCGACAGTTCTTCGCCGGTGGATCCGTCGAAGCCTTGGCGCTGCGCCCAGGCGACGGTCTTCGGGCCGCTGGCGATCGCCTCGAGGCAGCCGGTGCCGCCGCAGGCGCACGGGTCGTCGTAGCCGCCGCACTCCACGTGCCCGATGTGCCCGGCGTTGCCCGTCGGGCCGCTGACGGTGCGGCCGTGCAGGATGAGACCTCCGCCGACGCCCGTCGACACGATCATGCCCATGACGTGGTCGTACCCCTGCGCCGCACCGACCCAGTGCTCGGCCAGCGTGATCGCCAGGCCGTCCATGCGTAGCGTGACCGGCACGCCCTCGGGCACGAGTGCGGCGATGCGGTCGCGCAGCGGATGGCCGCGCCACACCGGCATGTTGAGCGGGGAGACGAGGCCGTGCTCCTCGTCGACGGGGCCGGCCGAGCCGGCCCCGACGCCGACCAGGGTCGCGTCGGTCGGGACCGTGGCGAGCGCGCTCGTCACGACCTCGTCGACGGCGGCCTGCAGCTCGTCGGACGTGCGCTGCGGCCCGGTGGGGCTCCGGAAGCGCGTGCCCGGCAGGACGACGCCCTGGTCGGTGACGAGGGCGGCCTCGACCTTGGTGCCGCCGAGGTCGACGGCGAGTGCGAGGGCGGGGGACTGGGGTGCGGTGCTGGACATGCGCGCTCCGATGCGGCGGTCTGGAGGCACGGGGCGGCTGCCGGACGCGGCGTCGCGTCCGGTGGGCCCCGGCCTGGCAGGTGGTGGGTCGGTCGGGTCAGGTCGTCGTGCGGTGGATCAGGTCGTGTCGCGGTGGGTCAGTATGAGCTGGTGTCGTCGCCCTGCGACGACGCGGCGCCGGTCTCGATGCGGTGCGCGACCTCGTCGAGGATGCGCGCGGACGCACTCGTGCCGATGCGGTTGGCCCCGGCGTCCACCATCTCGAGCAGGGTGTCGAGCCCGCGGACACCGCCCGAGGCCTTGACGCCCGTGTCGGCACCGACCGTGCGGCGCATCAGTGCGATGTGCTCGGTCGTCGCCCCGCCGCCGGCGAACCCGGTGGAGGTCTTCACGAACGCGGCACCGGCGGACTGCGCGGCACGCGAGGCTGCGACGATCTCGTCGTCGGTCAGGAACGCGGTCTCGAGGATCACCTTGACGACGGTGGACCCGGCGGCGTCGACGACGGCGCGGACGTCCTGCTCGACCCGCTCCCAGTCGCCGGACTTCGCGGCGCCGATGTTCTGCACCATGTCGAGCTCGAAGGCACCGTCGGCGAGGGCCTGCAGTAACTCGGCGACCTTGGCCGCGGTGGACGTGGTGCCGTGCGGGAAGCCGATGACCGTCCCGACGCCGACGCCGGTGCCCTGGAGACGCCGGACGGCGTACGCCACGTCACTGGGCCGGACGCACACGCTGAAGACCCGGTACGCAGCGGCTTCGTCGAGCTGGGCGTCGACGTCCGAGCGGGTGAGCTCGGGCTTCAGGATCGCGTGGTCGATGAGGCCGCGGACGGCATCGGTGGTGACGGGGAAGGCTGCGTTGTCCACCCGACAAGCCTACCCGTCAGGCGCGCCGCGTAGCGTTCCGGGCATGCAGGTCCTCGTCACCGGCGCCACCGGGTACATCGGCGGTCGTCTCGTCCCCCGTCTCCTCGAAGCCGGACACTCCGTGCGCGTGTTCGTGCGCAACCCCCGGAAGCTCCAGGACGTCCCGTGGAGCAGCGACGTCGACGTCGCCGAAGGAGACCTGCAGGACGCCGACGCGGTCCGCGCCGCGGTCGACGGCGTCGAGGCCGTGTACTACCTCGCCCACGCGATGGGTGCCGACGGCGACTTCGAGTCCGCGGAACGGCAGGCGGCGGAGACGATGGCGCACGAGGCGAAGCACGCCGGTGTCAGCAGGTTCGTCTACCTGGGCGGTCTGCACCCCGACGGCGACCTGTCGAAGCACCTGCGCAGCCGGAAGGAGGTGGGGGAGATCCTGCTCGGCTCCGGCGTACCGACGGTCGCCTACCAGGCCGGCGTCGTCATCGGTTCCGGCAGCACCTCGTTCGAGATGATCCGGCACGTGACCGACGTCCTGCCGTGGATGCCGGCTCCGCGCTGGGTGCGCAACCGCATCCAGCCGATCGCCGTGCGCGACGTCCTGTACTACCTGGTCGCGGCGCTCGACGTCCCCGCCGACGTCAACCGCACCTTCGACATCGGCGGCCCGGACGTCCTGCGCTACGGGCAGATGCTCAACGGCTACGCGGTCGAGGCGAAGCTGCGGCAGCGCCCGATCACGGTCCTGCCGGTGCTCACCCCGCGCCTCGCCGCGCACTGGTTCAACGCCGTCACCCCGATCCCGCGCAAGCTCGCGACCCCGATCATCGAGTCGCTGCAGTTCGAGTGCGTCCAGCGCGAGCACGACATCGACGACGTCGTACCGCAGCCCGAGGGTGGGCTCACGTCGTACCGCCGCGCCGTCCGGCTGGCCCTGAACAAGATGCGCTCCGGCGAGGTGACGACGAGCTGGCGGAGCGCCACCCTGTCGAGCGCCTCGGCCGACCCGATGCCGACCGACCCGGACTGGGCCGGTCACACCGTCTACGTCGACGACCGGAAGCGCCACTCGACCGCCTCGGCGGAGGACGTCTGGCGCGTCGTCGAGTCGATCGGCGGCGAGAACGGCTGGTACTCGTTCCCGCTGGCCTGGGTCGCACGCGGCTGGATGGACAAGGTCGCCGGCGGCGTCGGGCTGAGCCGTGGCCGTCGCGACCAGGACCGACTCGAGCAGGGTGACGCCCTCGACTGGTGGCGCGTCGAACGCCTCGAGCGAGGTCACTACCTGCGGCTCCGCGCCGAGTTCAAGTCACCCGGGCGTGCCTGGCTCGAGATGACCGTCACCCCGAACCCCGAGGGTGGGAGCGACTACCACCAGCGGGCGATCTACTTCCCGCAGGGGCTGCCCGGCCGGCTGTACTGGTACGGGATCCTGCCCTTCCACGGGATCATCTTCCCCGGCATGGTCGAGCGCATCACCGCCGCCGCCGAGCGCGAGTCGGACAACACCGAGTCGACGCAGCGCAACCGGACCCAGCACAATGGGAGTCCGGAACCGGCGAACGAGGAGGCAGCATGACCGAGGAACGCAGTCCCGTCCTGTTCCTGGGGGACAGCATCACGGCCCAGGGGTCGTGGGACAGCTGGCTCCCCGACGAGCAGACCCTGAACCAGGGCATCAGCGGTGACACGACGGACGGCGTGCTCGCGCGGCTCGACGCGGTCGTCGCCGAGCAGCCCGAGGTGATCGTGCTGCTGATCGGCACGAACGACTTCGGCAACCACCGCGCGAGCGCCGAACACGTCGTCCGCAACGTCGAGACGATCCTCGTCACCCTGCGGCGCGAGCTGCCCGGTGTCCGCCTGCTGCTCGTCTCCGTCCTGCCCCGCCAGTCCGAGTACACGACGAAGATCGAGGAGGCGAACCGGCACCTCCGCCAGTTCGTCGCCACCTGCCACGCGCAGTACCTCGACGCCTGGCCCGCGCTGGCCGACGGCGACCACCTCGACGACCGCTTCACCGACGACGGCCTGCACCTCACCGACGACGGCTACCGGGCCTACCTCGGCGAGCTGGTCCCCGCGCTCGAGCGTGTGCGGGGCCTGCCTCCGATGTCCCGGTCCTTCACGGCCATCGACCTCGACGAGGCCCCCGCCTGATGGCTGCCCGCAAGGGACGGCCCCCGGTGGGGTCGTCGCAGAACGGTGTGCCCGCCGCACCGGTCCGACCGACCGCGGGGACGACGAACACCCGGGCCACGCCGGGGTTCACCCGGCCGGCACTCGCCCCGTCGCTCATCGCCGCGATCGTCCTGCTCGCCTGCGTGGCGATCATCGACTCGTCCGGGTTCGTCTTCGCCCGCTGGGGCATCACGGTGCTGTCCCTCATCGTGCTCGTCTTCGCGGTGCGTGGGAAGACGTGGTGGGCCGCCGTGCTGATGGCCGCCGTCGCCGTCTGCTGGAACCCCCTGGTCACGGTGCCGATCCCCGGCCAGGTGTGGGCCGCGCTGCAGATCCTGGTTGCCGCCCTGTTCATCGTGGTGGGCATCGCCGTCAAGGTGCCGCGCGAGGCGGACGCACCCCGGGCCTCCTGACCGGCGCCGGCGACCGCCTGCAGAACCGAGCTGGCGGGCGGACGGTAGGATCGCAGGGTCGGGTACAGGACCCGGCAGCACGATCCGAAGGGCATGGATGAACGACGAGACCGAGCCGGTGACCGAGAGTCCTCTGCTGAACCCTCGACCGTCCTCCGGCGGTCTCGACCGGCCCGACGTCGTCGTCCGCAAGGGGCGCCTGACACTGCTCAACGGCCACCTGACGCCGCAGCAGTCGATGATCGAGGACCTGTTGTTCCTCGACGACGCGTTGACCGAGGCCGACGTCGACCACCTGCTCATCCGCGGCAACGACGAGCGTCCGGTCATCGCGATCGACGAGCGCGACCGACAGCGTGCGGAGAGCGCCGTCATGGCCGCCGCCGTCAACGAGCCGTTCTACGCGAAGCCGCCGGGCGAACCGGCCGTGCTCGTGCAGGACGACGGCCTCGGGCCGGTCGACGAGCCGGTGTTGCGCGTCTTCCGCCCGCGTCTCGAGCCCCTCGGTCGTCTGCGCTACGGCGCCGAGACGAGCGTGCAACTCGAGTTCTGGCGGCTCACCGACACCGAGGTGCTCGCCCCCGTCGAGAACGCCCTGATGCGCCGCAGCCTGCCGGTCGACGAGTTCGTGCTCGTCGACATCGAGCGCTACGGCCGCACCTGGCGCACCGTCGAGCACATGTTCGACGACCACGTCTCCGACATCCGGTTCCCGATCGACATCGTCTTCTCGTGGGTCGACGGCAACGCCATCGAGTACCAGCGCGCACGCCAGGCAGCGCAGGCGACGGCCGTCCTCGGCGAGGGCGACGACGCCCCCGCACGGTTCCGCCAGATCGACGAGCTCAAGTACGCACTCCGCTCGGTGCACACCTTCGCACCGTGGATCCGCCAGATCTACATCGCCACCGACTCACCCGCACCGCACTGGCTCGCCGACCACCCCAAGGTCCGCATCGTGCGCAGCGAGGAGTTCTTCGCCGACCCGTCCGTGCTGCCGACGCACAACTCGCAGGCCGTCGAGTCGCAGCTGCACCACATCCCGGGCATCAGCGAGCACTTCATCTACTCGAACGACGACATGTTCTTCGGCCGCACCGTCGACCCCTCGGTGTTCTTCAGCCCGGGGTCGGTGTCGAAGTTCATCCTCGCAACCACCCGCATCGGCCTCGGCGTGAACAACGCCGCGCGTAGCGGGTTCGAGAACTCCGCGCGGGTCAATCGTCGCCTGTTGCAGCAGCGGTTCGGCGCGGTCACGACGCGGCACCTCGAGCACGCGCCGACCCCGCTCCGGTCCTCGATCATGACGGAGATGGAGCACGAGTTCGCCGACGAGTTCCGTGCCACGGCGGCGTCGCGCTTCCGTGCTGCCGAGAACATCTCGGTGACCAACTCGCTCTACCACTACTACTCGTTGCTCACGGGTCGGGCGATCGTGCAGGAGAACGCGGACGTCCGCTACATCGACACCACGATGCAGTCCGGGCTGCGGTCGCTCGACGAGCTGCTCAAGAAGCGGAACGCGGACTTCTTCTGCCTGAACGACGGCAGTTTCCCCGAGGTCAGCGACGAGGAGCGGACGCAGCGCGTGACCGACTTCCTCGAGCGCTACTTCCCCTTCCCCGCGCCGTGGGAGCGCGCCGGCGCTTAGGACGCGCCAGCGTCCTGCCGGCGCGCTCCGGGCGAGCCCGCGAGCCCGGCGCCGAAGCCCGGCCACGCGCTCCGGGCGAGCCCGGCGCCGGGATCGAGCCACGCGGTTCGGACGCAATCGCGCGCCGACCGGTCGCGACTGCCCGCCACCTACACGCCGAGCGGTCACAGACCGTCGCTTGCGCCGCCCGCAGTCGACGGATCGTGACCACGCGACGCGGCACCGGCGGTGTGTCGCGACCATCTCGCGCGCCGGGAGGCTCGTGGCCAGGCCGCCACGGGCCTCCCGGCCGACAGGCGACCGCTCCACCGCCCCGGCCGGTCCAGGCAGGTCCAGGCAGGTCCAGGCCGGTCCAGGCCGGTGCCACGCTCGCGGTCGGTCACGACACCCCGTCGGCAATCCGGCGAGTGGTTGCAATCCGTCGCCAAAAGCATCGCCGGGCGACGGCACGTGACCACTCGGCCCCGGCGCGGCGGGGAGTCGTGACCACGCGCCCACACTTGCTGTGCAGAAGAGGTCGGGCCCGCATGACGGACCCGACCTCTACTGCACTCGACGTGCGCGGCCTACCGGTGCACGGGGGAGACCGGCACCGAGTCGAGCGTGAAGACCGGGATGCTCGAGGTCACCGGAGCCGGCTCGACCGCGGGCGGGATCGTGACCCCGTGCGCTGCGAGTCGGGCCTCGGTCTCGACGGCCGACACCGGTTCGCCGACCGTGGAGTAGTGACCGATGGGGACGACCGAGTGCACGACGTTGTGGCCGTAGACGTGCACCAGGTTGAACGACTGCGCGCCGTCCCGCCCGCGCGTACCGCCCTGGAACTCGGTGAGGTCCTGCGTGTAGCAGGTGGCACTGGCGACCGACACGGGGATGCCCGCGAAGACCGCGCTCGTCGAGTAGTGCAGGTGTCCGGCGATGATGGACAGGACGTCACTGCCCTCGACGACCTCGGCCAGGGCCTGCTGGTCGCGGAGCTCGACGAGGACGGTCAGGTCCTGGACGCTCGGCACCGGCGGGTGGTGCATGGCCAGGATCGTGCCGTGCGGCGCAGCCTCGGACAGGACCTCGGCCAGCCAGTCGAGCTGCTCGGGGGAGACCTCGCCGTGGTGGTGGCCCGGGACGCTCGTGTCGAGGGTGATCACCCGGAGACCGTTGACGTCGTAGACGAAGTCGACCGGACGGTCGGTGGGGTGCAGCCCGAAGAGCTCCTGACGGAACGCGCCGCGCTCGTCGTGGTTGCCCATCGCCCAGATCACCTGGGCACCGATCCGGCGGGCAGCCGGCTCGACGATTTCGCGGACGCGGGCGTAGGCACCCGATTCGCCCTTGTCGGCCACGTCGCCGGTGACGACGATCGCTTCGGGCCGGGTGCCTGATGCCTCGATGTCCGCGACGATCTCGGTGAGCCGGGCGGCGGAGTCGACCCCGCCGTACAGATCGCCGTCGCCGGAGACGAGGTGGGTGTCGCTGAGGTGGAGGAGGAAGTGGTTCGGCCTGGGGTGTTCGGCCGTCCGGCTGTCCATCGGGGTCTCATTCCGTTGGCGGATGCGTGGTGCAACACGTTGCCACACCGTCCTGGACGAGTCCAGCACGTGTCGGTGAACCAGCCGTGAACTGGGGGCGGCGTTTCGCCCATCGCACGAAGAAACCCCCGCCACGTGGTGGCGGGGGTTCCTGTCGTCGTGCTTAGTGCTTTTCCTCGACCTGCGGGGCCTGGTGGCTGCCCTCGAGGTCCGGGCCGTGGTGGGCGGCGTGCGCTGCCTCGAGCTCGGCCTTCGAGACCGGCTCGATGCGGTCTTCGAAGAAGAAGCGGGAGACGCTCGCACGGGCCTTCTGGACCACGGTGATCTGCCCCTTGGCGTTCGGGCGGATCATGAGCGGCTTGTACTCGTTGAACTGCAGCAGCTTCCAACGCTCGTACTCGTCGAGCTGCTCGTGCACCTCGATGTACTCACCGTGGGGGAGTCGGACGATGCGACCGGACTCGTAGCCGTGCAGGACGATCTCGCGGTCCTTCTTCTGGAGTGCGAGGCAGACACGCTTCGTGATCCAGAAGGCGACGAACGGGCCGAGGACCGTCGTGGCCTGGATCACGTGGATCACGTGTTCGATCGACACCAGGAAGTGGGTCGCGATGATGTCCGACGACGCCGCAGCCCAGAGGCTGGCGTAGAGCGTGATGCCGGCGGCACCGATCGCCGTACGGGTCGGGGCGTTGCGCGGGCGGTCCAGGATGTGGTGCTCGCGCTTGTCGCCGGTGATCCACGACTCGAGGAACGGGTACAGCAGGATCGCGAGGATGAGCAGCACCAGGACCGCGATGGGCGCCAGGATGTTGAACGACACCGTGTAGCCGAACCACACGACCTCCCAGTGCGGCGGCACCAGACGCAGTGCGCCGTCGGCGAAGCCGATGTACCAGTCGGGTTGGGTACCGGCGGAGACCGGCGAGGGGTCGTACGGGCCGTAGTTCCAGATCGGGTTGATCGTGAACATCGACGCGATGAGGGCGATGATGCCCGCGACGATGAAGAAGAACCCACCGGCCTTGGCAGCGAACGCCGGGAGGATCGGGACACCGACGACGTTGTCGTTGGTCTTGCCCGGGCCGGCGAACTGCGTGTGCTTGTTGATCACGACGAGCACGAGGTGGACACCGAGCACCGCGACGAGGATCGCCGGCAGCAGAAGGATGTGCAGCGTGTAGAGGCGGCCGACGATGTCGGTGCCCGGGAACTCGCCACCGAAGAGCAGGTAGGCGATCCAGACGCCGATCACCGGGACGCCCTCGATCATGCCGACGATGATCCGCAGACCGTTTCCGGAGAGCAGGTCGTCGGGGAGCGAGTAGCCGGTGAAGCCCTCACCCATGGCGAGGACCCAGAGCAGGAAGCCGAAGACCCAGTTGAGCTCACGCGGCTTGCGGAAGGCACCGGTGAAGAACACGCGGGCCATGTGCAGCATGATCGACGCCACGAACAGCAGGGCTGCCCAGTGGTGGACCTGGCGGACGAAGAGCCCGCCGCGGATGTCGAACGAGATGTCCAGCGTGGACTGCAGCGCCGTCGACATCTCGACGCCCTTGAGCGGGACGTACGAGCCGTTGTAGACGACCTCGGCCATGGAGGCCTGGAAGAAGAACGTCAGGAACGTGCCGGAGAGCAGGACGACGACGAAGCTGTACAGCGCCACCTCGCCGAGCATGAAGCTCCAGTGGTCCGGGAAGATCTTCCGGCCGACTTCCTTGACGAGCCCCGAGATGCTGGTGCGCTCGTCGATGTAGTTGGCGACCCCGCCGATGATGCGGGATCCGCGCTCCGGAGCCGGCTTGTTCGCCGTGCTGCTCGGTGCCGTGGTGGTGGGGGTGCTGGTCATCAGCGTTCACGCTCCCAGAAGGACGGTCCGACCGGCTCGTGGAAGTCGCTCTGGGCAACCAGGTAGCCGTCGTCGTCGATCGCGATAGGAAGTTGGGGGAGGGGGCGTGCGGCCGGACCGAAGATGACCTCGCAGTTGTTCGAGACATCGAAGGTGGACTGGTGGCACGGGCACAGCAGGTGGTGCGTCTGCTGCTCGTAGAGCGCGACCGGGCATCCGACGTGGGTGCAGATCTTGGAGTACGCGACGATGCCGTCGTAGCCCCAGTTCTCGTGGCCCTTGGACGGGTTGAGGTCCTTCGGGTCGAGACGCATGAGGAGGACGGAGGCCTTGGCCTTCTCCTCCAGCATGTGCTCGGAGTCGAGCATGCCGTCCGGGATGACGTGGAACACCGAACCGATGGTCACGTCCGAGGCCTTGATCGGCAGACCCGTCGGGTCCTTCGTCAGGCGCAGGCCCTGCTTCCAGAAGGTGTGGCGCAGGAGCTCGTTCGGGTCCTCGGCCGGAGCGAGGTCGCGGACCAGGACGATGCCCGGCAGCGGGAACGCGGCCAGCGCACCGATCATCGAGTTGCGGATCAGCTTGCGACGGCTGAATCCCGACTCCTTGTCGGCCAGCTGGAAGGCCTCGACGGCCTTGGCGCGCGTCGCGTCCGTGCCGCGGGTGCCGTGGCGGAGCTCGGTGATCTCGCGGTCGACGACGAGCGACTTCGACCAGTAGACCGCACCGAGACCCAGCGCGATGAGCGCGAGGGCGATCGAGAGGCCGAGGAAGAGGTTCGCGGTGCGGACCGTCCCGAAGTCGTTCGAGTCGATCGGGAACGCGACGTAGGCCGCGATCGAGAGGACGCTGCCGACGATCGAGAGGTAGAAGAAGGTCGCGACCTGACGCTCGGCCAGGCGCTGCTTCTTCGGGTCGACGTCGGTGCGGCGCGCGCGGTGCGGCGGCTCACCCGGGTTCTCGAACGGGTCGGTGGGCAGCACCGCGATCCCGGGGGAGGTGGTCGTGCCGTGCTTCTCGACAGCCGAGGACGAGTTCAGCGTCTCGTCGTCGTGCTCTGCCATGGTGTTCCCTTCAGTGTCGTTCGACACGGACGATCAGTTGGACTTCGCGGTCAGCCAGACGGTCATCGCGACGACCGCGCCGAGTCCGAAGATCCAGATGAACAGGCCCTCGGCCACCGGGCCCAGGGAGCCGAGTGCGAACCCGCCGGGCGACTTGTTGTCCTGCACGTACTTGAGGTACGTGATGATGTCGGCCTTCTGCTCCGGCGTGAGGTTCAGGTCGTTGAAGACGGGCATGTTCTGCGGGCCGGTCTGCATCGCCTCGTAGATGTGCTTACCGGAGACCGTCGACAGGTTCGGGGCGTACTTGCCCTCGGTCAGGGCACCGCCGGCACCCGCCACGTTGTGGCACATGGCGCAGTTGATGCGGAAGAGCTCGGCACCCTCGGCCGCGTCGCCGTCCTCACCGTTGGTGAGTTCGGTGGACGGGACGGCCGGGCCGGGGCCCAGCGAGGCGACGTACTCGGCTAGGGCGTCGACCTGCTCGTCGGTGAACTGCGCGGGCTTCTCTTCGGCCTGCGGACCCTGGGCGGCCATCGGCATGCGGCCGGTGCCGACCTGGAAGTCGACCGAGGCGGCGCCGACACCGATGAGGGACGGACCCTCGCTCGTGCCCTGGGCGGAGAGGCCGTGGCAGGTCGCGCAGTTCGAGGCGAAGAGCTTCTGGCCCTCGTTCACCTTCGACTGGCTGGTCGCCGCGACGGTGCTCGTGCTGTCGTCGGCGTTGGCCGTGGAGCTGAAGAGCGCGTACGCACCGCCGGTGGTCATGAGGCCCACGACGATGAGCGAGACGGTCGCCATCGGTGAACGGCGGCCCTTCTTGGTCTTGGTTCTGTTGAACATGTGCTCGGGGGTGTCCAGTTCCTACTTGAGAAGGTAGATGACGGCGAAGAGGAAGATCCACACGACGTCGACGAAGTGCCAGTAGTACGACACGACGATGGCGGTGGTCGCTTCCTTGTGACCGAAGTTCTTCGCGGCGAAGCCGCGGCCGAGCGTCAGCAGGAAGGCGATGAGGCCGCCCGTGACGTGGAGGCCGTGGAACCCGGTCGTCATGTAGAAGGCCGAGCCGTAGGCGCTGGAGGAGAGCGTGACGCCTTCGTGCCAGAGGTTGGCGTACTCGAAGATCTGGCCGCAGACGAAGATCGCGCCCATCGCGTAGGTGACGAAGAACCACTCCGTCATGCCCCAGTGGCGCGGGTTCCAGCTCGTGCGGTGCACCTGGAAACGCTCTGCAGCGAACACGGCGAACTGGCACGCGAAGCTGGACAGCACCAGGATGATCGTGTTCACCGAGGCGAACGGCACCTCGAGCTTGGAGGTTTCGGCCGCCCACAGCTCGGGGGACGTGCTGCGCAGCGTGAAGTAGATCGCGAACAGGCCGGCGAAGAACATGACCTCGCTGCCCAGCCACACGATCGTCCCCACGGCAACGGCGTTCGGCCTGTTCAGGGCCGGACCGCTGGCGGATCTGGAGAGAGGGGTGCTAGTCACGTCCTCCATTATGGCCGAAACCCCAGACAGTGTTTTCGCAGGAGACTGGCGGGTCACTCGAATTCACTACGATCGAGCCATGCCTGACGCACTCTCTTGGCCTGCAGTGATCAGCGCGCTCATGGCGCGCGAGGACCTGACGATCAGGCAATCCACATGGGCCATGGAGGAGATCGTGCACGGGCGCGCCACCCAGGCACAGATCGCCGCGTTCGCCGTGACGCTCCGCGCGAAGGGCGAGACCGTGGACGAGGTGGTCGGGTTCCGCGACGCGATCCTCGACGCCGCCGTTCCGCTGGACGTCGACCCGATGGCGTTGGACATCGTCGGGACGGGTGGCGACGTCGTCGGCACGGTGAACGTCTCGACCATGGCGGCGATCGTCATCGCCGCCGCCGGGGTCCCCGTCGTGAAGCACGGCAACAAGGCGAGCTCGTCGAAGTCCGGTTCGAGCGACGTGCTCGCCGCACTCGGCCTCGATCTCACGATGGACGCCGCGCGTGTCGCGGACACCTTCCGGCGTGTCGGACTGACCTTCGCGTTCGCCAACGCCTTCCACCCGGGCTTCGCGCACGCCGGGCCGGTTCGCCGCGAGATCGGCGTGCCCACGGTGTTCAACTTCCTCGGGCCGCTCGTCAACCCCGCACGGTGCGAAGCGAACGCCGTCGGTGTCGCGCAGCTCGAACTCGTGCCGATCATCACGGGCGTGTTCCAGACCCGCGGTGCGACCGCCCTGGTGTTCCGCGGGGACGACGGCCTCGACGAGCTCACCACCACCGGCCACAGCCACATCTGGGAGGTCACCGGCGGTCGGGTCATCGAGCACGACCTCGACCCGCGCGACCTCGGCATTGCCCGCGCACGCACCGAGGACCTCCTCGGCGGCGACCCCGAGCACAACGCCGGCGTCGTGCACCGCGTGCTGTCGGGGGAGACCGGCCCGGTACGCGACATCGTGCTGCTCAACGCCGCAGCGGGCCTGGTCTCGTTCCGTCTGGCGCAGGACCCGGCCGAGTCCGACCGGCCGATCCTGCAGCGCTTCCGCGAGCAGCTCGCGGTCGCGGCCGAGGCGATCGACTCCGGCGCCGGCACCCGCAAGCTGGCTGATTGGGTCGGCGAAGCTCCCGCCGCGTAGTCCGCGCCGCCCCGCGCACCGTGCGCGGTGCGTCACCCGGTGCGAGCCTGACGGCTCGGTGCGGCGCCCCAAGCGCGCACCCGGCGGTCACCGCTGCACCCGGCGAACGAACCCGCACCGTGCAGTGCCGGCAACCCCGTGCCAGACGGGAGGCCCGCTGCGGGTCCGCCCCGCGCCTCCAGTCCGCACCGTGCGCGGTCCGCAGTCCCGCGCCGCTTCCGCGCGAGCCGCACCGTGCGCGGTGCGTCACCCGGTGCGAGCCTGACGGCTCGGTGCGGCGCCCCAAGCGCGCACCCGGCGGTCACCGCTGCA